>NZ_FNSM01000001.1:3556500-3862500 GCF_900105415.1 Streptomyces sp. TLI_105
CAGGGCGTGGGCGAGCTTCCGGAGCGCCTGCTCCCGGGTCGGGGCGTGGACGATCACCTTGGCGAGCATCGGGTCGTAGTGGACGCCGATCGTGTCCCCGGAGACATAGCCGGTGTCGACGCGCACGCCGCCGTCCCCGGGCACGTCGAAGCGGTGCAGGACGCCGGTCTGCGGGGCCCAGCCGCGCGCCGGGTCCTCGGCGTAGAGCCGGGCCTCGACGGCGTGGCCGCGCGGGGCCGGCGGCTCGGCGGGCAGGGCGCGGCCCTCGGCGACGGCGAGCTGGAGGGCGACGAGGTCGATGCCGTACACCTCCTCGGTGACCGGGTGCTCGACCTGGAGGCGGGTGTTCATCTCCAGGAAGTGCGCGCGGCCGTCGGCGACCAGGAACTCGACGGTGCCCGCGCCGACGTAGCCGACGGCCTTCGCGGCCCGTACGGCGGTGTCCAGGAGGGAGGCCTCCAGGGCGGCGGGCAGGCCGGGCGCCGGGGCCTCCTCGACGACCTTCTGGTGCCGGCGCTGGAGGGAGCAGTCGCGGGTGCCGAGCGCCCAGACCGTGCCGTGGGCGTCGCAGAGGAGCTGCACCTCGACGTGGCGGCCGTTCTCCACGTACGGCTCGACGAACACCTCGCCGTCCCCGAAGGCGCTCGCCGCCTCCGCCGACGCCGCCCGCAACTCCTCGTCCAGCGCCGCCAGCTCGCGTACGACCCGCATGCCCCGGCCGCCGCCGCCCGCCGCCGCCTTCACCAGGACGGGCAGGTCGGACTCCGTCACCTCGCCCAGGGGCGCGATCCCCAGGAGTTCCTTCGCGCGGGTCTTCGACGCCATCGCCTCGATCGCCTCGGGCGGCGGCCCGATCCACACCAGGCCTGCGTCGGTGACCGCCCGTGCGAAGTCGGCGTTCTCGGAGAGGAAGCCGTAGCCGGGGTGGACGGCGTCGGCGCCCGCCGCGAGCGCCGCCGCCACGACCAGGTCGCCGCGCAGGTACGTCTCCGAGGGCGCGGCCCCCGGCAGCCGTACCGCCGCGTCGGCCTCCCGGACGTGCAGGGCGTCGGCGTCCGCGTCGGAGTACACGGCGACGGTGGAGATGCCCAGGTCACGGCAGGTGCGGAAGACCCGGCAGGCGATCTCGCCCCGGTTCGCGACCAGTACGGTCAGAATCATCAGTGCCTCACATTCGGAAGACGCCGAAGCCGCCGCGCGCGCCCTCGACCGGTGCCGTGTGGATCGCGGAGAGGCACAGCCCGAGGACCGTGCGGGTGTCGCGGGGATCGATGACCCCGTCGTCGTAGAGCCGCCCGGAGAGGAACATCGGCAGCGACTCGGACTCGATCTGCGCCTCGACGAGGGCGCGCAGTCCGGCGTCGGCCTCGTCGTCGTACGGCTGTCCCTTCGCGGCGGCGGAGGCCCGCGCCACGATCGAGAGGACGCCGGCGAGCTGCTGCGGGCCCATGACGGCGGACTTCGCGCTCGGCCAGGCGAAGAGGAAGCGCGGGTCGTAGGCCCGGCCGCACATGCCGTAGTGCCCGGCGCCGTACGACGCCCCCATGAGGACGGAGAGATGGGGCACGCGGGAGTTCGCCACCGCGTTGATCATCATGGCGCCGTGCTTGATGATGCCGCCCTGCTCGTACTCCTTGCCGACCATGTAGCCGGTGGTGTTGTGGAGGAAGACGAGCGGGATGTCGCGCTGGTTGGCGAGCTGGATGAACTGGGCGGCCTTCTGCGACTCGGCGGAGAAGAGGACGCCCTGCGCGTTGGCGATCAGGCCCACCGGGTAGCCGTGCAGCCGCGCCCAGCCGGTGACGAGGCTGGCCCCGTACAGCGGCTTGAACTCGTCGAAGTCCGAGCCGTCGACGATCCGGGCGATCACCTCGCGCGGGTCGAACGGCGTCTTGAGGTCGCCGGGGACGATCCCGAGCAGCTCCTCCGGGTCGTGCTTCGGGGGTTCGGCCGGTCCGGGGTCCTCGTGGTGTTTGCGGTGGTTGAGGCGGGCGACGATCCGGCGGGCCTGGCGGATCGCGTCGGCCTCGTCGACGGCGTAGTGGTCGGCCAGGCCGCTCGTGCGCGCGTGCATCTCGGCGCCGCCGAGGGACTCGTCGTCGCTCTCCTCGCCCGTCGCCATCTTCACCAGCGGCGGCCCGCCGAGGAACACCTTCGACCGCTCCCTGATCATCACGGCGTGGTCGGACATGCCGGGGACGTACGCGCCGCCCGCCGTCGAGTTCCCGAAGACGACGGCGACGGTCGGGATGCCGGCGGCGGAGAGGCGGGTGAGGTCGCGGAAGAGCGCCCCGCCCGGGATGAAGATCTCCTTCTGGGAGGGCAGGTCGGCACCGCCGGACTCGACGAGCGAGACGACGGGCAGCCGGTTGGCGTACGCGATCTCGTTGGCCCGCAGGGCCTTCTTCAGCGTCCACGGGTTGGAGGCGCCGCCGCGCACGGTCGGGTCGTTGGCGGTGATCAGGCACTCCACGCCCTCGACGACCCCGATGCCGGTCACCAGGGAAGCCCCCACGGTGTAGTCGCTGCCCCAGGCGGCGAGCGGCGACAGCTCCAGGAAGGGGCTGTCGGGGTCGACGAGCAGCTCGATCCGCTCGCGGGCGAGGAGCTTGCCGCGCTTCTTGTGGCGGGCGGTGTACTTCTCGCCGCCCCCGGCGAGGGCCTTGGCGTGCTCGGCGTCGAGGGCGGCGAGCTTGTCGAGCATGGCGGCGCGGTGGGCCGCGTAGTCCGGTCCGCCGGTGTCGAGGGCGGAGGCGAGGACGGTCACAGGAGTTCCTCCGGTACGTCGGGCAGGAGCGCGGCCGGGATGTCGGGCGAGGCGGCGGGCAGGAGCGCGGCCGGGATGTCGGACGAGGCGTCGGGCAGGAGCTCGGCCGGGATGTCCACGTGGCGCGAGCGGAGCCATTCGCCGAGGGCCTTGGCCTGGGGGTCGAAGCGGGCCTGGGAGGCGACGCCCTCGCCGAGGATCCCGGCGACGGTGAAGTTGAGGGCGCGGAGGTTCGGGAGGAGGTGCCGGGTGACGGTCAGGCCGGCGGTCTCCGGGAGCAGTTCACGGACCTTGTCCACGGTCAGGGCGTGGGCCAGCCAGCGCCACTCCTCCTCCGTACGGACCCAGACGCCGACGTTCGCGTCGCCGCCCTTGTCGCCGCTGCGGGCCCCCGCGATCCGGCCGAGGGGCGCCCTCCGGGTGGGCCCCTCGGGGAGGGGCGGCGGAAGGTCCGGGTCGGGTACGGCTTCAAGCTCACGGGTCCTCGGGGGTACGGGGACCTCCCGGCGGGTCCCGTCGGGGAGCACGGCCGTGTGCGGGACCTCGGCGGCCGACACGTACGCGGTCTCGAAGACCCCGTAGGGGGCGCCCTTGCCGGGCGGGGCGGTGACGTGGAAGCCGGGGTAGCTCGCGAGGGCCAGTTCGATGGCGGCGCCGGTGACGGCGCGGCCGACCCTGTCGGGGTCCCGGTCGCGGACGACGAGGCGGAGCAGGGCGCTCGCGGTCTCCTCGGTGGGGGCGTCGGGGCGGTCGGTGCGGGCCAGTTCCCAGCGGACCTCGGCGGGCGGGTTCTTCGCCAGGGCGTCGTGGATCTGCTCCCGGAGGAGGGCCGCCTTGGCCTCGACGTCGAGGCCGGTGAGGACGAAGACGACCTCGTTGCGGAAGCCGCCGAGCCGGCTGAGCCCCACCTTGAGCGTCGGGGGCGGGGCCTCTCCCCGTACGCCCGAGATCCGGACCCGGTCGGGGCCCTCCCGGGTGAGCCGGACGGTGTCGAGCCGGGCCGTCACGTCGGGGCCGGGGTAGCGGGCGCCGGCCGTCTCGTAGAGGAGCTGGGCGGTGACCGTGCCGGTGTCGACGAGGCCGCCGGTGCCGGGGTGCTTGGTGATGACCGCGCTGCCGTCGGCGTGGAGTTCGGCGACCGGGAAGCCGGGGCGGCGCACGTCGTGGCCCCGGAAGAAGGCGTAGTTGCCGCCGGTGGCCTGGGTGCCGCACTCCAGGACGTGCCCGGCGACGACCGCGCCCGCCAGCTCGTCGTACGCCTCAGGTCCCCAGCCGAAGTGCCACTGCGCGGGCCCGGTGACGAGGGCCGCGTCGGTGACCCGGCCGGTGACGACGACGTCGGCGCCGGCGGCCAGGCAGGCGGCGATGCCGGCGCCGCCGAGGTAGGCGTTGGCGGCGAGGGCGCCGTCCCGGGCGGGCAGCCGGTCGCCCTCGACGTGGGCGATCCGGACCGGCAGGCCGAGCTTCGCGGCGAGGGCGCGCAGGGCGTCGGCGAGGCCGGCCGGGTTGAGGCCGCCCGCGTTGGCGACGATCCGGACCCCGTGCTCGTGGGCGAGTCCGAGGCCCTCCTCCATCTGGCGCAGGAAGGTCTTCGCGTAGCCGGCGGACGGGTCCTTGAGCTGGTCGCGGCCGAGGATGAGCATGGTCAGTTCGGCGAGGTAGTCGCCGGTGAGGACGTCGAGTTCACCGCCCGTCAGCATCTCGCGGACGGCGTCGAAGCGGTCGCCGTAGAAGCCGGAGGCGTTGCCGACGCGGATCATTCCGGGGCTCCGTGCGGTGCGCGTCCGCCGCCCGCCGGGCCCGCGAAGGCCTGGGCGATGCCGAGCCACCGCTCGGCGTCCTCGCCCTCGGCGACCAGGGCGGTGTCGTCGCGGTGGAGGCGCTGGGTGACGAGCAGACAGAAGTCGAGGGCGGGCCCGGTGACCCGCTGGGCGGCGCTCTCGGGACCGTACGCCCACAACGTGCCGTCCGGCGCTTCCAGTTCGACGCGGAACGGCTCGGCGGGCGCCGGGATGCCCCGTACCAGGAAGGCGTAGTCGCGGGCCCGGTGACCGATCCAGGCGACGTGGCGGAGCCGGGCGGTGGGTGTGCGGACCACGCCGAGGGCGTCGGCGACGTCCTGGCCGTGCGCCCAGGTCTCCATCAGCCGGGCGGTGGCCATGGCGGAGGCGCTCATCGGCGGCCCGTACCAAGGGAACCTGGCCCCGGGCGGGACCGCGCGCAGGGCCTCCTGGAGCTGCTCGCGGCCGGCGCGCCAGCGGGCGAGGAGCTCGGCCGGCGGCAGCTTCGCACCCTCCTCCGCGCCCTCGTCGACGAAACGGTCGGGGGCGGCGAGGGCCTTCTCGGCCTCGGCGGCGAAGGCGTCGGCGTCGGTGGCGGCGAGGAGGGCGGCCCGGTCGGTCCAGGCGAGGTGGGCGATCTGGTGGGCGATCGTCCAGCCGGGGGCGGGGGTGGGGGAGGCCCACTGATCCTCGCTCAACTCTGCGACGAGACGGTCGAGTTCATCGCTCTCGTCGCGCAGGTCGTCGAGGACGACGACGGGGTCGGACACGGTGCGCTCCCCTCGGGGGACGGGCGGTCACGGGCCTTCGCGGAGGAGCATGCCAGCGTGACCAGAAACAATCAAGCGCGCTTGCTTTAGTTTCCGGACCTCATGGTGGACGGCGCCCACCCCGTTGCGGGCGCGCGCCCACACGGGCGGGGGCACCGCCCCGCCGGGCGCGGGGCCCGCACGGTGGTGGTTCGGGGGGCTGGTGTCATACCCGAGAGGTACGGAGGGGCCCCGCCGTGGCCCCTTCGGGATGAGCTCGGATCCTGCCTCGTGGGGCCGTGCCGGCCCGGTTCTCCCTCCTAGCGTGGAGGGCATGTCGCCGTCACTGCTCACCTTCACCCTCAAGGACTTCCGCGCCCAGTTGCGCCGGCTCGTGCTGACCGGTTCGGCCGTCGCCGTCGGCGTGGCGTTCCTCGTGCTCTCCGTCGGCGGCGCAGGCGCGCTCGTCCAGTCGTACGAGCAGTCCGCCGCCGCCGACGTCGGTGACGCCGCCGTCCAGGTCGTCCCGGACGACAGCGGATCGCTGCCCGCCGACGCGGCGGCGCGCGCCGCCCGGGTGCCGGAGGTGACGTCGGTGGCGGAGCGCCTGGCGGGCCACGCCAACGTGATCGCCCCTTCCGGGCGCCCCCTCGACGACCGCGCCCTGGTCACCTCGATCGCCGCCGACCCGGCCCTGCGCTGGCAGCGGCTCGACGCCGGACGCTGGCCCGAGGGCCCCGGCGAGGTCGTCCTCGACCGGGAGAGCGCGGGGCGCGTCGGCGCGGAGCCCGGGGGGACCGTGCGGCTGACGAAGGCCGAGGGCGGCACGGCGGTCGTACGGCTCACCGGTCTGCTCGACACCTCCGCGTCGCAGACGCTCGGCTCGCAGCCCGCGATCGGCGTGCCGTACGGGCAGGTGAGGACGTACGCCACGGGGGCACTGGCCACCCACCTCGACCTCGCCGTCGCACCGGGCGCCGACGCGCTCGCGGTGGCGAAGGCGGCCAAGAAGTCGCTGGGCGGAGAGGTGGCCGCGTACACGCACGCCGGTGCCGTCGACAACGCCCTCCAGGGCGGCAGGACCCTGTACGCGATCGTCATGACCGCCGCGCTGTCCTTCGTCCTCATCGCGATGGCCGTGGCCCGCATGGTCGTCACCAACACCTTCTCCGTCGTCCTCGCCCAACGCGCCCGCCAGCTCGCCCTGTTGCGCTGCGTGGGCACCGACCGCGACCAGCTCCTCCGGATCATCCGCCGCCAGGGCCTCCTGCTCGGCGTGCTCGCCTCGGCCGCCGGGCTCGCGGCGGGCGCGGCGGCCTGCGCGCTGGGCACGGCGCTGCTCGCCGGGTTCGCCGATCTCGGACCGGTCGAGGTCTCCCTCGTGCCGGGCCCGTGGACGTTCGGTCTCGCCGGGGTCTTCGGGGTGCTGCTCACCCTGTGGGCCGTCCGCCAGCCGGCACGGGCCGCGGCGGCGGTGCCGCCGGTCGCCGCGCTCGCCGCGAGCGGGGCGGCGAAGCTGCCGGAGCCGGGCAGCCGGACCGTCCGCGAGGCGGTCACCGTGCTGATGCTCGTCGCGGGTGCGGGGCTGCTCGCCCTCGGGGCGTTCGGCGGCTCGCCGCTCGCCCTCCTGGCCGTGACACTCGGCGCGATCCTCACGTTCTTCGCCGTACTCCGGTACGCCCAGCACCTGCTGCCGCCGCTCGTCGGGCTGCTGGGGCTCGCGCTCCGCCGCCCGTTCGGGACGGTCGGCAGGCTGTCCGTGCAACAGCTGCGGGCCAACGCGCGCCGCACCGCCGCCGCTTCCTCCGCGATGCTCGTCGGCGTGACCGTCGCCGTGTCCGCCGTGACCGCGATCGGGGCGGCCGAGGGCGGCCTGGACAGCATGCTCGCGGACCGCATGCCGGCCGTCTTCGCCCTCGACACGGACGCCGACCGGGTGCCCGCCGACGCGATCGCCGCGCTGCGCGCCGAACCGAGGCTGACCGTCACCCCGGTCCGTACCGCGACCCTCACCGTCGACGGCCGGAAGACGGTCGTCGCCGCCGCCGACCCGGCCGGGCTCAACCCGGCCGCCGAGGGCGTGGACGCGGCCCGTGCCCTCCAGGACGACGAGGCGATCGCGCTCACCGGCCGGCCTTCGCTGAGCATCGCGGGCACCCGGCTCACCACCGTGACCGGCGCGGCCGCGCTGCCCCTCTCCCTCTCTCCGGAGGCCACGGTGTACGTCACCGGGTCCACCCTCGACCGGCTCGCGCCGGGCGCCGCGGCCGTCTCCACCGTGCTGCTCAACCCTGCGGCCGACACCGGGCACGACGCGGCCCGCGCGGCGGTGGACCGGGCGCTCGCCGCGCACCCGGAGATCCGGATCGCGGACACCGGCTCCGACGCCGACCTGATCCGCTCGATGCTGGACCGGATGATGCTCGTGGTCACCGTCCTGCTCGGCTTCTCGATCGCGATCGCCGCGCTCGGCGTCGCCGCGACCCTGATGCTGACGGTGGAGGAGCGCACCCGCGAGTTCGGGATGCTCCGCGCGATCGGCCTCGCGGGCGAGCAGCTGCGCCGGATGCTGACCCTGGAGTCGGTGCTGCTCGCGCTCTCCGGGGCGGTCGCCGGCACGCTCCTCGGCCTGGTCTACGGGACGCTGGCGGCCCGCTCCGTCCTGGCGGGCCACGTCTCGCCCCTGGAGGCGCTGGCCGCCTCGGGCGGTACGGCCCTGACGATCCTCGCCATCCTCGCGGCCACGGTCCTCACGGGCGTCGCGGCCTCGGTCCTGCCGGCCCGCCGGGTCCGGCGCATGGTGGTCGTGGACGCGCTCCAGGCGGCCTAGGCGTGTCCGGAAAGTAGCGCCGTCTGCCCGGAGGGCAGGGCTTGCGGCGTCCGGTGCGTGCGAGCGCAAGGCGGAGGCCCTCAGACGCCCGGCGGGAAGACCGTCGCCGCGTAGGCCGCGGCCGCCGGGGCGGGCTGGAGGGCGGCGTGGGCGGCGATCGCGTGGATGTCGCGCCAGGCGCGCGCCAGGTCGCCGCCCGCGACGAGACCACGGGCGCCACCGGTGCGCACGAGGCGTTCCACCGCGCCGGTGAGGAGGTCGACGGCGAGGGCCGAGTCGCGCTGGTTGAGGGCGGCGGCGGCCGGGCCCGGAGCCGGGCCGTCGGCGCGGGCGGCGGCCGCCTCCAGGAGCAGGCGGGCCGCGTCGATCTCGGCGGAGCAGCGGGCCAGGGTCTGCTGGACCGTCGGGTCGTCGGTGAGCGGCCGCCCGTCGGGCAGGCGGCGCATGCCGACGAGCAGGGTCCAGGCCTCCAGGGCCCCGCGCGCCGCGCCGAGCGCGGGTGCGGCGAAGAGGAGCGCGGCGACCAGCTGGTACGGCACCCGGTGGCAGGGGGCCGCGTCGGCGTCGGCGACGCCGGCCACCAGGGTCTCGCGGAGGAAGGTGCGGTGCTCGGGCACGAAGACCCCGTCGACCGTGACGCCGTGGCTGCCGGTGGCGCGGAGCCCGACCGCGTCCCAGGTCTCCCGGATCCCGACCTGCCCGCGCGGCACCGCGAGGACCCGGTACGCCGGGGCGCCGTCCCCCGAGTGGTCGAGGGAGGCGAGGAGGACCCAGTCGGCGTGCTCGATCCCGCTGGCGAAGGCCCACTCCCCCGACAGGGTCCAGCCGCCGGGCACCCGGGCGAGCCGGCCGGCGGGAGGCACGATCGCCGCCGCGACGCGCACGTCGGGCGAGTCGCCCCACAGCTCGCGCTGCCCCTCGGCCGGCAGGTGCGCGGCGAGGCGGCCGTGGGCGGCGAGCAGCACCGCGCACCAGGCGGTGGAGGCGCAGGCAGTGCCGGCCTCGGCGACCGTGCCGAGCAGTTCGGCGAAGCCCCCGGCTCTGCCGCCCCAGCGGCGGGGCACGAAGTGCCGGGCGAGGCCGGCGGCGGTCATCGCCTCGACGGCCTCGGGGTGGAGCCGGCCGGTCCGCTCCGCCCCCTCGGCGTGCCGCGCGGCGGCGGCCCGCAGCAGGCCGGTGGCGAGGGGGGCGGGCGAGAGGGCGGAGGCGGCGGCGAGGGAGACCGGGGCGTCGACGACAGTCATGACTCTTACTCCTTGAGTGGAGGTTCAGTGGTGGTACTGATGCGAGTAGGAAAAAATTCGGTCTGGAAGGTATTTTCTGAGAGGCCGTCATGAGAGACATGGAGGGCCGCTACAGCGGAAGGGAGGCGGACGCTCGGTGAGGCAACAGGACAGGGCCCGCATGACCTATGACCTGGTGCTCGGCGCGGCAGCGGCCGAGTTCGCCCTGCACGGATTCGCGGGGACGAACCTGGCCGACATCACGGCCCGCACCGGACTGACCAAGGGAGCTCTCTACGGACACTTCTCCTCGAAAGCCGACCTCGCCGGTGAACTGACCCGCTCCTTCGAGTCGGCCTGGGCCGACGCCCTCGCCACCGCCGCCGGCGAGGCGGAGGAGAGCGGCGCGGCACTGCCCACCCTGCGGAGACTGCTGCTCGACCTCGCCCACAGGGTGTACGAGGACCTGCCCTTCGCCGCCGGACTGCGCCTGGTCATGGACGCCGCCCGCGCCGAGGGAACCACGCCCCTCCCCCTCGGCAGGCTCTGCGACGTCGTGGCGCGCCTGATCCGCAAGGGCCAGGGAGAGGGCTCGGTCCGCACCGCCCATCCTGCCGACCTGTTGGCCCGGCTCGTCGTCGCCCTCCTCGTCGGTGCGCCTGCCGTGGTGACGGCGACGGACGCGACGGGTCCCGCCGAGCTGGTGAGCGAGGTCTGGGACATCCTGGAGCCCGCGCTGTCGGGCTCCCGCGGCGGCTGAGCCGGGGCAAGGGCGGGGGGCTGCGCGGGTTGGGCTTGCGCGGGTGGGACTGCGCGGGTGGGCTTGCGCGGGTGAGCTTGCGCGGGTGGGGCTGCGCGGCGGAGCTCCCACCAGCAGGATTGCGCAGGTGGGGCTGCACAGGCGGGGTTGTGCGGGTGGGGCTGCGCGGGTGGGGCTTGCGCCTGTGGGGGATGCGCAAGAGTGCGTGGAGATACGGAAGTTACGCGAGTGGCGGGGGTTCCGACGGCCACATGGTTCCGCGGGCTACGCGCTTCCGCGAGCTACGGATTTCCGCGGGCTACGGAGGCCTCCCGGGCCCTCGGAGCCGCCATGGCGGCGGGGCTCTCGTACGGGCGGGGCTTCCGTGGGGATCGCGGCCCTGGGCGGGGCTTCCGTGGTGGGCTGCGGCGGCGGAGGGGTCCGCGCCCCGGGACGGAGCCTCAGGCCGCCTGCGCCGCCCGGGTGCGCGCGGGGCGCGCGGCCGCCGGGAGACCGGTCGGGGATCCGGTCGGGGATCCGGTCGGCGGAAGACCGGTCGGGGATCCGGCCGCCGGAAGACCGGTCGGGGATCCGGCCGCCGGGAGACCGGTCGGGGATCCGGTCGGCGAGGCGGGTGGGGTCGCCGGCGTCGGGCCCGGCAGCCGGGACCAGGTCGCCGTCTCGGACGGCGGGGCGGAGATCGGCCCGTCGCCGACCAGGACCGGATGGCCGACCGAGCGCAGCAGCGGCAGGTCGCTCTCGTCGTCGGCGTAGACGAAGCACTCCTCGGCGGCGATGTCGAAGGCCGCCATGATCCGCCGCGCGGCCTCGGCCTTGGCCTCGCCGATCATGGGCGGTCCGGACAGCTCCCCGGTGAGCAGGCCCTCCGAGGTCACCTCGGGCACGGTGCACACCACGAGGTCGGCTCCGACCTCCCGGGCCAGCGGGTCGAGGCAGGCGGAGAAGGCTCCGGAGACGAGGACGACCAGGTCGCCGGCGTCCCGGTGGCGGCGCAGCGCCTCGTACACGGGGCGGTGGAGCAGCCCGCCGGCGCGGGCCTTCTCGTACCACTCACGGCCGCTGGTCTCCAGGTCGTCGAGGTGACTGCCGGCGAGGAAGCGGAAGAAGGAGCGGTTCACCTGCTCGCGGGGCACGCCCTCGCGGATCTGGCGCTGGAGCGAGTCGCGCGCCGCGGCGAGCCTGCGGGCGGCCACCTCTCCGCGCCCCCAGTACCGGGCGAGGACGCAAGCCATGCTCTTGCAGGTGATCAGGGTCTCGTCCACGTCGAAGAACGCGGCCCGGGCCGGGGCGATGCTCATGCTCTGCCCCCTCTGTCGACGAGACGGTCGGCGGCGAAGCGGCCGGTCATGCCGGCCGGCCGGGCCGACCGGCGGTCCACCACGGAGGGTGCGGGATCGGCGATCTCGTACTGCGCCGTCTCGACGAGTTCGAGGATCCGCTCCGCCAGCGGGCGCAGGCGCGCGCCGGCCGGCGTGAGTTCCACGGAGCGGTTGCCGCGCCGCTGGAAGAGCGAGGCCCCCATGTCCTCTTCCAGGCCCTTGATCTGCGCGGTCACCGCGGGCTGGGAGTAGTGCAGGTTGTGGGCCGCGCGGGTGAAGCTGAGTTCCCGGGCCACCTCGCGGAAGGCCCGTAAGTGCTGGAGTTCCATCCTTCTGCCTTTCTACGCTCGTCCGTTCTTCCCCGGAACGTGCGGCGGGACGTGCAGCCGCACATGGTGCCGTGCCGTCACGCGCAGCGGGCCACGGCGGTGGCGAGGACGCGTCCGCCCTGGGTGGCGGAGAGGCGCACCCGGCCGTCCTCCGTCGGCGCCGCCTCGACGGCCACGGCCTCGGCCAGCTCGCCGAAGACGGCGAAGTCGGCGTCCAGCGAGGTCAGCGCGGCGCCTCCCGTCGCCTCTCGGGCGGCCTGCCGGAAGGCCTCCAGGAGCAGCATCCCGGGCACGTGGTCCGAGGGGTGCTCGAAGTAGCCGGGGTGCGTGGGGTCGACGTGCAGCCGCCATTCCCGGGCTCCGGCCGGCCGGGGCCGTTCCTCCGCGGCGGGTACGGAGCGCAGGACGTGCCGGTCGTCGACGTCATCCGCGGCCGTCCCGTACGCGGGAGTCCCGGGCTCCACGGGCGCGGTCTCCGCGACCCGGCCGCGCTGCCGGAGCCGCCCGTACCGCACGCTGTCTATCACGACGACCCCGGCGGAGGCGCGGGCGCACTCCCGGCCGCCGACCTCGATCACCATGTCGAAGCGGGCGTCGAAGCGACGCGGGTTGCGGCCGCCGGCGGGCGTCACGACCTTCACGTCGAGGACCACCGCGAGCGGCCCGCAGCCGACCCGGAGGGCGGCCGGGTCGCCGATGCGCAGCGACAGCGCCTTGAAGATGAAGTGGTGGCCGAGCGGCACGTCGTGGTACCGGTGGCTCAGGAAGATGCCGGCCTGTCGTACGGTCTCGACCAGCAGCATGAAGTCGCACTGCCCGGTGGTCTCCGGGCGGTACAGCGCGTGGTTCCGGGGCAGTTGCGCGCCGACCAGGAAGCGGTCGGCCCCGGCGACGGCCGCGTCGGTGAGGAAGACCTCCGTCACCGAGGCGCGGTGCACGAACCGGCGGGAGATCGTGCGGTCGAAGCTCAGGCCTTCCTTGGCCTCCCGGACGAGTGACTCCAGGGACTCGACGGGCGTGAGCGTTTCGACGGGTAACACGGTCTGCAGCACACCGATGGACATCCTTTTCCCCCTCAAGGCGAAGCATCGTGGCGACGAGGGACCTCGGCGGCCCCTCGGCAGCAAGAAATATACCTTCGAGAATGTATATTGCAAGGCGTAGGAACGAGAGAGGCGGACGGACATGGCGACACCACGGAGCGCACCCGGCTCACGGAGCACCGAAGCCGGGCGAGGGAGCACCGAACCCAGGCAGCGGGGCGCCGAGCCCAGGCAGCGAAGCGCCGAGACCAGGCCCCGGAACGCCGAAGCCAAGCCCCGGAGCGAGCCGAAGCAGGAGCGCGCCCGGCGCACGAAGGTGCACATCCTCCAGTCGGCCGCCGAGCTCTTCGCCGAGCGCGGCTACGCGACCGTGACCCTGCAGGACGTGGCCGAGCGCGCGGAGATGACCAAGGGGGCGGTGTACTTCCACTACACGAACAAGGAGGCCCTGGCGGTCGCGGTCGTGCAGGAGCACTACGCGCGCTGGCCCGAGATCCTCAAGGGCGCCGAGGGCAACCACGAGGAACCGTTCGACACGCTCGTCGCCGTCCTCGACGCGGTCACCCGGGCGTTCGCGCGGGACATCGTCGTCCAGGCCGGCGCCCGGCTCCAGATCGAGCGGGCCCTCATCGACGCCGAGCTCCCCGAGCCGTACGTCGGCTGGGAGGACTACCTCAGCCGGCTGATCGCCGAGGCCCGGGACGCGGGACAACTGCGGGCCGGAGTGGAACCGCGCGCGGCGGCCCGCGTCCTGGTCTCCGCCTTCTTCGGCATGCAGCACATCTCGGACGTCCTCAGCCGCCGCAAGGACCTCACCGAGCGGCACGAGGAGCTGCGGACCGTCCTCCTCGAAGGGCTGCGCGGCTGATCGGCCGCGTGCCCGCCGTGAGAAGCCGGAAAACGGCGTGGCCCCCCACGGGTGTGGGAGGCCACGCCGTACGCGTTCAGCGGGTCGGTGCCGGTCAGGACCTGCTGCCCGAGGCGACCGGCGCCGGCGCGGAAGCGGAGCCCGTACCGGAAGCCGTACCGGAACCGGAAGCCACGACCGGGGCCGGGGCGGCCACGGCGGCCTTGGCGGCGACCCGGCGCAGGTACAGGTTGTTGAAGACCAGCGCCGCCGCCGTGAGCGAGGCGCCCACGATCTGCATGCCGGCCGGGACGACACCGGTCAGGGCGGAGATCACGAAGGCCGTGATCGGCACGACGTCCATGAAGAGGACGCCGTTGAGCGGGCCGAGGTAGCGGTTGCCGAAGTTCCAGCCGAGGACGCCGACGAAGCCGGCGATGACGCTCATGTAGGCCAGCTGGGGAAGGATCGAGCCCACGGCGCCCGCCGTCGGGACCGGGACGCCGCCGGCGGCCAGGATGATCGCCGTGATCACGGCGGCGCTGGCGAGGCCGAGGACCGTGGTGATCGCCGTGTACTTGATCGGGGACCAGGTCGGGAAGTAGCTCGCGCCCGAGGTGTAGACGACCCAGCACAGCGCGGCGAAGAGCAGCAGGGCGTCGGCGCCGGCCGTCTTCGGGTCGGCGATCAGCGAGCCGATGTCACCGTCGGAGACGACGAGGATGGTGCCGACGAAGGACATCGCGATGAAGACGAGCGAGAACTTCGGCGGAACGACCTTCTTCAGCACCCAGTTCACCAGGAAGCCCATCATGGGCATGGTCGCCATCATGATCGAGGCGTTCAGGGCGCCCCGCTCGCCGATGAGGTCCTGGCCGAAGAAGACCAGGAACTGGAAGCCCGCGAAGCCGGCCGTGCCGAACAGCCAGGCCAGACCGATGCGTTCGCCCTTGAGGCGGAGCCCCGCCCTCCCCTCGCGGATCCGGAGGAAGACCAGGAACATCGCACCGGCGATGGTGTAGCGCATCACGGTGAAGGTGAACGGGTCGATGTGCTTCAGGGTGGAGTCCATGAGGGGGAACATCGCGCCCCAGGACACCGTGGCCAGGAGGCAGAGGAGGACGCCTCGCGTGTACGTGTTCTGACTGTTCATGAGTCTTCCTGTCGGGCCTGAGCCGGATGGGAGTTGAGGGGAGTTCAGGGACGTGCGGGGGAGGTCGGTGCGGAGGGGGCGGCCGGGTCCCGGATCCGGAGGAGGGGTACGGGCTCCGGGACCCGGCCACGTGTGGGGGGCGGTCGTACGGGTGCGGGTCAGACCCCGGCCGGCTCCGGATCGCGGGACTCCGCGGGGCGGATGTCGAGCAGCGGCAGGACCGACTCCAGGAGCTGGGCGGCCCGGACCTTGCCGGTCGGGCTGTACGGGATGGCGTCGACGGGGACCACGTACGCCGGGAGGCACGGCACCCGGCGGGCGCAGGCGGCGCTGACCGCCCGGTAGCCGCTCTCCTGGCGCTCGGGGGCGACCGGCGTGAAGGGCACGACGAGCACCTCGCCCGCGCCGGGGAGGCTGGTGCGCAGGACGGCCGTCTCGCGGACGCAGGGCAGGTCCATCAGGTCGGCTTCGAGACCGAAGATGTTGACGTCGAGCGGCTTGCCCGCCTCGGCCTTGGCCACGCCGTCGTTGCGGCCGGTGAGTTCGAGCCGGCCCGCCTCGTCGACGAGCCCGCTGTCGCCGGTGAGCAGGAAGCGCTGCGTACGACCGCCGTAGTCGAGGGTCATGAAGTCGGGCTCGCTCGTCGCGTAACTGTCCATCAGCTGGTAGCTGGCGATGGCGACCCGGCCCCGGCTGCCCTTGGGAAGCGGCTTGTTGTCGGGGTCGAGGACGACGACGGTGTTGCCGGGCATAGGGCGGCCGGAGCGGCAGGGAGCCACGTGCAGCTCCTCGGGGCCGATCATGACGTTCACGCCGGTCTCGGTCGTGCCGTAGTAGAGGTGGAGCACCGGGCCGAGCCGGTCCCAGGCGTTGTTGATGACCCACCGGTTGAGGTGCCGGCCGCCGGAGAGGACGAAGTGCAGGCGGGAGGTCTTGTGCAGGTGCTCGGAGTTCGGGTGGGCGACGACCCTGGCCAGGACGGGCGGCACCATGAGGGTGGTGGAGACGCCCTCGTCCTGGATGATGCGGATGAGCTCCTCGGCGTCGTCGTGGGGGCCGAGGACGACGGTGCCGCCCAGGGTGAGGAAGATGCGCGCCCAGCCCGGCCCGGAGGCGTGGTAGAGCGGCACCGTGACGAGGTGGACGTCCTCTTCGTCGAAGGCGTACTGGTCGACGAGGTCGGCGAAGCGACGGGCCTCGAAGGAGGTGCGCCGGACGACCATCTTGGGGACGCCGCTGGTGCCGGAGGTGAAGGAGAAGGCCTCGAAGGGCTGCTCCACCGGCTGCGGTTCGCCGGGGGCCGACACCAGGAGGTCGGTGAAGCTGACGGAGACGGTCCGGCCGTCGGGCAGGCCCACGGGCTCGCTGTCGATGAATATGTCGAGTATGTCCCTGCCGCCCGGCCAGCCGCACTCCTCGACGAGGCCCCGGTGGGCCTTGGAGGTGATGACGACGGTCGGCTCCAGCTGGTCGAGCGCGGCGCTCGTCGCGACGGGCCCGGCGGTGTAGTCGAGGCCGACGCAGGGGATGCCGAGGGAGCTGACGGCGGCCATGGAGACCACCAGCTCCCAGCTGTTCTCGGCGAGGAAGACCGCGCGGGCGGGACGGGTCTCGGGCAGCAGGTCCTGGATGGCGCAGGCCACCCGGCTGACCTTGTCGGCGAAGCTCGCCCAGGTCATGCGGGTCTCGCCGTCGACGACGGCGACGCGCTGGGGCCAGCGGGCGGCGTGCTTGCGGATGTCCGCGATCTTGATCATGGAGGTGTTCTCCTCGGAATCGGGGGGCGGATCAGCTGGTGGCGACGGCGGTCGCGGCGGCCGTGACGGTGGCCGCGGTGGTGCCGGCGGCCGAGACGGCGGCCGCGGCACCGGCGAGCCGCTGGGTACTGAGGCGCTCGGCGCCGAGGCGCTCCGTGCCGAGCTGGTCGGTGTCGAGCCGCTCGGTGTCGAGCTGCCCGGTGCCGAGGCGCTCGGCGCCGAGGTGGTCGGCGGTCAGGTGGTCGGCGGTGGCCGGCACGGAGCCGGTGGCCGCGGCCTGGACGGCGAGTTCGCGGGCGGAGACGGTCGGGTTCCGCAGCGTGTAGATCTCGCAGCCGCTGGAGCGCAGGGTGTCGATCTGACTGAGCGTCCGCTCGCAGAGCTTCTCGCCGGGCACCGTGATGGGGATGCCGGGCGGGTAGGCGATGATGAAGTGCTCGGAGGTGCCCGCGGCCAGGGCCGCGGAGGCGCTCCGGTAGGTGCGCTGGATGGTGCGCAGGGCGTCGAGGAGCCGCAGCAGGGTCGCCTCGTCCACCCCGATGTGGACGTGGAAGAGGACGGCGTCGCCGCTCTCCCGGGCCACGTACAGCGCGTACTCGTCGAAGAGCATCCGGCGGAAGTCGGCCGCCGTGATGCCGAGGGCGCTGATGTCGACGAGGACCCGGGTGGGGTCGTCGCTGACGAGCTGCGCGGCGTCGGTGAGGTGGCCGTCGGGTCCGAGCGGGCGGTACGCGGAGAGCCTCGGGTCCGTGGCGAGCTCGACGCGCAGGGTGCGGGCGAGCCCGAGGGAGCGGCCGAGGAGCGACTCGCCCTCGGTCTCGGCCTGGAGCCGGGCCAGGTCCAGGCTGGCGAGCACGGGCCAGCTGGGCGAGGTGGTGTGGTGCTGGAAGAGCGCCTGCGCGGTGCGCTCCTGGGCCTCTCCGTCGCCGATGAGGTGCAGGTACGAGCCCTGGCGGAGCGCGGACATCGACTTGTGCGCGGAGTGGGTGACGGCCACGTTCATGGCGAGGCGCGGGTCGGCGGCGCGGAGCGCCTCGACGGCGTGCAGCGCGGTGAGCGGGCGCAGCCGGGGGTGGAAGCGGTGCGCCGCGCCCCAGGCCTCGTCGACGAGGACGGAGACGGTGGGGTGGACGGCGGCGAGCTCGGCGAGGACGGTCGGCAGGTCGTACCGGACGCCGTCGTAGGAGACGGCGGAGAGGACGACGGTGTCGAAGGGCCGGCCCTCGGCCGCGGCGGCGCGGAACATCTCCAGGAGCCGGGGCAGGTCCGCGTACGTCCGGGGGCAGCCGTCGCAGCAGCGCTGCATGGGGGCGTACGCGACCTGGACGCCGAGCGAGTTGAGCGCGAAGTGCACCGACTGGTGGCAGGAGCGGTCCGCGAGGACGCGGGAGCCGGGCTGGGTCAGCGCGGTCAGGGCGACCCGGTTGGCGGTGCTGGTGCCGGCCGAGAGGAAGAAGGTGGCGTCGGCGCCGAAGCTGCGGGCCGCGAGGCGCTGGGCCTCGCGGAGCGGTCCCCGTGGCCGGAAGAAGGAGTCGAGCATCGTGCCGCTGTAGGACACGTCGGCCGCGAGCTGCGCGACGCCGAAGAGCGCCTCGTAGGTCTCCCGCATGTGGGAGTCGCGGATAGACCGGCCGTGCGAGAGCGGCAGCGCGTGGAACGTGGCGATGTCACGTCGGGCGACTGCGAGCACGGCGTCAGCGAGGGGGGTCCTGCCGTCCGGGTAGGCCCCGGGACGAGCCGGCAGTGTCGCCGGCTCCGGAGTGGAGCTGGTGGATGCGGTCATGGACCCATGAAATAAAAACCTTCGCGAAGGTATCAACTATCATCAGCGACGCTGATGGACCCCGCCGACGGAACCCCCTCCGACCTGCGGGAGCGCCGGGACCCCCGTAGATGCGGATCCCGGCGCTCCGGCGCTTCCCCTGCCCCGCCTACTTCACGGCGGTCTCGAAACCGGCCCGGTCGCAGGAGGACACGACGCGCCCCTCGGCCCTCAGATCCGCGCCCGTGACCGCGGCGACGGTGTCGTCGAGGACGCGGGCGCTGTCCTCGTCGCCCCCCTTCCGGTCGAGCACCTCGGCGGCGGAGATCACGCCCGGGGCGAGCGCCCCGGCACCTCCGTCCGCGGCGCTGCCGGGCTTCTTCGGGAAGGCGTCCACGGAGTTCCTCGCCTCCTGCCAGCTGCCCAGCCTGGTGCAGTAGTCCTGCCAGTACGCCTTCGCCTCGTCGGCGTCGGACGACGAGCAGCCGCCCAGCAGGGCGGCCGCGAACACCACGCCCAGCGCGCGACTCCCCCTCCGCACGACGCGCCCCCTAATCACGGACGCGCCGCGGACGCGCCACCAGCTCGCCGCCGCAGTTGGGACAGACGTCATTCATGGCGTCGGCGCACGGGACGCAGAAGCTGCACTCGAACGAACAGATCCGGGCGGGTCCGTCCGGCATCAGGGCCTCGGTCTCACAACGCTCGCACCGTTCACGCATCTCCAGGGCCATGACCGGCTCCCCCTCCTCGTACGACTGACGACCCCTCCATGATCGACGTCCGCCCCGGGCCCCTCAACAGGCGGGCGGCCAAAGACCGACGGAATCGGGTCAGCGCGGGACCCGACGGCTCAGTGCCTGACCAGGCAGAACGGATGCCCCGCCGGATCCGCGTACACCCGCCAGCTCCGCGTGCCCGCCCCGTCGTCGAGCAGCGTCGCCCCCCGGGCGAGGACCTGCTCCTGGGCGGCGTCCAGGTCGGCGACGCCGAAGTCGAGGTGGAACTGCTGGGGACGCTCCGGGCCCGGCCACGTCGGCGGGCGGTGGTCGGCGACGGTCTGGAAGCAGAGGACGAGCCCGCCGGGGGTGTGCAGCGTGGACCAGGCCTCGTCGAGGGACCAGCGCGGATCGGGCCGGTCGATGTCCCCGCCGAGCACCGCCCGGTAGAACGCGGCCAGTTCACGGGGCTCGGAACAGTCCAGGACGACGCACTGCAAGTCGGCAATCATGCGCGGATCATAGGCGCCCCTCCCGCCCGGAGCCGGTTCCGCCAGCCGGGCTTCCGCCGGGGCCGCCCGGCCCGGAGCCGGTGCCGCTAGGGGGACTCCCGGCGGGCCCTTCGGGACTGGGTGCGGACCGCGCCCATGCTCGCCGCGATGACGAGGGCGATCGCGAGGGCGTCGGTGCCGGACAGGGCCTGGTCGAGGACGAGGAAGCCGGCCGTCGCGGCGATGGCCGGTTCCAGGCTCATCAGGATCGCGAAGGTGGGCGCGGGCAGCCGGCGCAGCGCGAGGAGTTCCAGGGTGTACGGGAGGACGGAGGACATCAGCGCGACGGCGAGGCCCAGGCCGATCGTCGAGGGTACGAGGAGCTTGTCGCCCGCCTCCACGATGCCGAACGGCAGGCTGAGGACGGCGCCGAAGGCCATCGCGAGCGCGAGCCCGTCGGCCTGCGGGAAGCGGCGGCCCGTACGCGCGCTGAAGACGATGTACGTGGCCCACATGGCGCCCGCCGCGAGCGCGAAGGCCGCGCCGAGTGGGTCGAGGCGGTCGAAGCCGCCGCCCCCGAGGAGGACGACGCCGCCGAGGGCGAGCCCCGCCCACAGGAGGTTCATCAGCCGGCGCGAGGCGGCCACGGAGAGGATCAGCGGGCCGAGGACCTCCAGGGTCACGGCGGCGCCCAGAGGGATCCGGTCGGCGGCCTGGTAGAAGAGGACGTTCATGCCGGCCATGGCGGTGCCGAAGGCGACGACCGTCCCCCAGTCGGCGCGGCCGTAGCCGCGGACCTTGGGCCGGCAGACGATCAGCAGGACGGCGGCGGCGAGCACGAGCCGCAGGGTGACGACGCCGAGCGCGCCCGCGCGGGGCATGAGCAGGACGGCGACGGCGGAGCCGAACTGCACGGACAGCCCGCCGGCGACGACGAGCGCGACGGGCCCGAGCCGACGCCCGGCCACGGAGCGGGACGCCCCCGCTCCTTCCCCGAGCGCTGCGGGCCCCGCGGGCGTCGCTGCCGGGGCCACCTCCTCGACGGGACTGTCCACCGACGACTCCTTCACCGCGCACGCTCACGCGCTAGTCCACCGAACTGAACCCCCAGTCCAGAATAGTGCACCACCTGTCCGGACCACAGCCGGAATGCCCTTCCCACGCTAAGAGCCCACGCGCCGCACCGGAAATGCCGATTGCGCTGTGGTTATGCTCCGGACGCATGAGCATCGAGCTGCGCCACCTCCGCTGCTTCCTCGCCATCGCCGAGGAATCCAGCCTCACCAGGGCGGCCGCCCGGCTCCACCTCACCCAGCCCGCCGTCTCCCGCACGCTCGCCGCCCTGGAGCAGCACCTCGGCGCCCGGCTCGTCGACCGCTCCACGCACCACCTCGCGCTCACCGCCGACGGCCGCGCGTTCCAGGACCGGGCGACCGCCGCCCTCACCGCCTTCGAAGCCGCCGTCGACCCCGCGCGCCTGCGCCACCGCCCGCTGCGCCTCGGGCACGCCTGGTCGGCCTTCGGCCCGTACACCACTCCCCTGCTCCGGCGCTGGCAGCGCGCCCACCCCGAGACCCCGCTCGAACTCCTGCGCATCGACGACCGCACCGCCGGCCTCGCCCGCGGCGAGGTCGACGCGGCGCTGCTGCGCGGGGCCGTGGAGGCACCCGGCCTGGTCACGGCGGAGCTCACGACCGAGGAGCGGGTGGCCGCGCTGCCCGCCGACAACCCGCTCGCCGACCGCCCCCGGCTCGCCCTCGACGACCTGGCGGGCGAGACGGTCGTCCTCAACACCGTCTCGGGCACGACCACCCTCGCGCTCTGGCCCCCCGCCGCCCGCCCGACGGCCACCCTCACCGTCGCCAACACCGACGACTGGCTCACGGCGATCGCCGCCGGCCGGGGCATCGGCGTCTCCTCCGTCTCCACGGCGGCCCTCCACCCCCACCCGGGCGTCACCTACCGCCCGCTCCCCGACGCGCCCCCGCTGCCGGTGCTCCTCGCCTGGCGGGACGCCTTCCCGCACCCGGCGACGGAGGCGCTGGTGACGATGGCCCGCGAGATCGTCAGCGGGAGGTGACCGCTCCGGCGTCCCGCCGGAGGGAACGCCAGACGTGCAGCGCCCAGGGCTGCTGCTCCGGCTCCTCGTACGAGCAGAACAGCCCGGCCGCCGAACCGTCCGGCTCCACCGCGTACGCCGTGAGTTCGTGGCGCGTCCGCCCCGTGTCCCGGGGCGTGAACCAGAAGGCGTACCGGACCCCGCCGTCCGGCAGACGCTCGGTGTGGTGCTGCCCCTCCGGCACCTCGGGGGCGCGCCCGAGGAGCGCGGCCAGGAAGTCCTCGGGGGCACGGCCCGGCTCGGTGTCCTGGAAGAGCCCCACGGCCACGCTGCGGTCCTGTGCCGCGAACTGGTCGGCGCCGTTCTCGAACCGCGCGGAGAACCCGGCGGTGCGCTCCACCGACCACCCCTCGTCGAGATCGGTCCGCACGGCGACGGGCAGGGGGTGCGGGAAGCGGGCGAGGACGTCGTCCCGGTCCCAGGTCTCGCCCAGGAGGCGTACGGCCTCCGGCCCGTGCCCCTCCACCAGGTACGGCAGCTCCTCCGGGTCGGAGATCCGCCCGGTGAACTCCGCGCCGAGGACCTCCTCGCCCCACGGACGTACGGCGTTCGCGAGGCGGCCGCGCACGAGGAGCTCCGGATAGGCGACCTCGTCGTCCCAGATCTCGGCGGCACGCAGGAAGGTCTCCTCGTCGACCTCCACCCACGCCCCGAGGACGAGCTCGGTGTCCCCCGTCAGCCGCACCGGCAGCAGACACCGCACGAAGAACCCGGCCCCGTCGAGGGCGAGGAGCGCACTCGGCCCGGGGGACCGCCGCGCCTCCTCGGGCAGCTCGAAGGCGGCGTCCGGCAGCCCGAAGCGGACGTCGATCCGCCGCTCGTCGACGAGGGCGTCACCGCAGCAGGAGCAGGTGGTGGGGGCGGGGGCGGGGGCGGAAGTACTCATTCCCGGAGCCTATGCCGGTCGGACACGGCCCTGACCGGACCGCGTCGACGAAGCCGGATCGGCCCGGCCCGGTCAGGAGGCCCCTTCCTCGTCCAGCTCCTCCGCTTCCTCGTCCAGCCCCTCCGCCAGCACTTCCGCCAGGTGCCGTCCCCGCGAGTCCGTCAGGTCGCCGATCTGGGTCCTGCACGAGAAGCCGTCCGCCAGGACCGTCGCGCCTCCGGCGGCGCGCAGGGCCGGCAGGAGCTGGTCCCGCGCGCAGGCGACCGACACCTCGTAGTGGCCCGGTTCGAAGCCGAAGTTCCCCGCCAGGCCGCAGCAGCCGCCCGCGAGGTCGCCCGTCAGGCCCGCCCGTTCCCGGAGGCGGCGGTCCGCCGCGTCGCCCAGGACGGCGTGCTGGTGGCAGTGGGTCTGGCCGGTGACCGGCCGGTCGAGGCGGGGCGGGGTCCAGTCGGGGGCCAGTTCCTCCAGGGCCTCCGCGAAGGTGCGGACCGCCCCCGCGAGCCGCGCCGCGCGGGGGTCGTCCCCCATCAGCTCCGGCAGGTCGGTGCGGAGGGTCGCCGCGCAGGAGGGTTCGAGGACGACCACCGGCCCCGGCACCTCCCCCATCACGTCGAGCGTCCGCCGCATCACCTTCCGCGCCGCCCCCAGCTGCCCCGTCGACACGTACGTCAGCCCGCAGCAGACCCGGCCCGGCGGCAGGTCCACCCCGAGGCCCGCGTCCTCCAGGACGCGGACGGCGGCCTCGCCGACCCGGGGCGCCAGGTGGTTCGTGAAGGTGTCCGGCCACAGGGTGAGGGACGGCGGGCGGGTCGAGGCGCGCTGGGCGAACCAGTACGCGAAGGACCGCTCCGCCACCCTCGGCATCGTCCGCTCCGGCGTCACCCCCACGAGCCGCGCGGCGAACGGCAGCCCCGTCGCCGCGTTCAGCCCCCTCCCGAAGTGCGCCAGCCACCCCGGCAGGCGCCCCATCGTCCAGTGCGAGCGCGGCCGGCGCAGCAGGCCGCCGAGGCCCGCGTAGTGCCGGTCGAGGAACTCCGCCTTGTACGCGGCCATGTCGACGCCCACCGGGCAGTCGCTGCGGCAGCCCTTGCAGGACAGGCACAGGTCGAGGGCCTCCTTCACCTCCTCCGAGCGCCAGCCGTCGGTGATCACCTCGCCGAGCGCCATCTCGTGCAGGAGTCGCGCCCGCCCCCGGGTGGAGTGCTTCTCCTCCCCCGTCGCCCGGTACGAGGGGCACATCACGCCCGGTCCCGTGCTCGGCCCGTCCACCCGGCACTTGGCCACCCCCACGCACCGGGCGGCGGCCCGCCCCACTCCCACCACCGGCAGTCCCTCGAACCGCAGCCCCTCGTCGAGCCGACGGGGCCGCACCAGCATCCCCGGGTTGAGGCCCCCGTCCGGGTCCCACACGTCCTTGACCGCGCCGAAGATGCCGACCAGTTCCTCGCCGTACATCCTCGGCAGCAGTTCGGCCCGCGCCTGCCCGTCGCCGTGCTCGCCGGAGAGCGAACCGCCGTGGGCGACCACGAGGTCGGCGACCGCCTCCGAGAACCGGCGGAAGTCCCGTACCCCCTTCCCCGTCCACAGGTCGAAGTCGATCCGCACGTGCACGCACCCGTCCCCGAAGTGCCCGTACGGGACTCCCCGGAGGCCGAAGTCCGCCAACAGGGCGCGGAACTCACGGAGGTACGCGCCGAGCCGCGCCGGCGGCACCGCGCAGTCCTCCCAGCCCGGCCAGGCGTCCCCGCCCCCCGGCATCCGGGTCGCCGTCCCCGCCGCGTCCTCCCGGATCCGCCACAGCGCCCGCTGCCCGGCGGCCTCCCGCACGACGGCCGCGTCGAGCGCGTCGGCGGCCCGGACCAGCGTCCGGGCCGCCGCCTCCCCGTCCACCTCGCAGAACAGCCACGCCCCGCCCTTCGGCAGCCCGGAGGCCCCTCGTACGAGATCGGCCGCCATGCCCTCCACCGTCAGGGGGCCGTACTGGAGCAGCCCGGCGGCCGCGTCCGCCGCCGCGCCCTCGTCCGCGTACCCGAGGACGACGAGGACCGGCTCGGCGGGCAGCGGGACGAGCGACACCGTCGCCTCCGTCACCACGCCGAGCGTGCCCTCGCTGCCGCAGAAGGAGCGGGCCACGTCCACGCCCCGCTCGGGGAGCAGCGCGTCGAGGGCGTAGCCGGAGATGCGGCGCGGCAGACCGGCCGGGTAGCCGGTGCGCAGGAGGGCGAGGTGGCGGTCGACGAGGTCGAGGAGTCCGGCGGGCGCACCCCGCCCGTCCCTCCCCAACGTCAACTCCTCTCCCCGGTACGTCACCACTTCGAGCGAGCGCACGTTGTCCGCCGTGGTCCCCCAGGCGACCGAGTGCGCCCCGCACGCGTTGTTGCCGATCATGCCGCCGAGGGTGCAGCGGCTGTGCGTGGACGGGTCGGGGCCGAAGGTCAGCCCGTACGGGCGGGCCGCGGCCCGCAGCCGGTCCAGGACGAGCCCCGCTCGGACGACGGCCGTCCGCTCCTCGGGGTCCAGCGAGACGATCCCGCCCATGTGCCGTGTGAGGTCGAGCACGACGCCGGTGCCGGTCGCCTGGCCTCCGATCGAGGTCCCGGCACCCCGTGCGACGACCGGTGTGGTGCCGTGCGCCCGGCACACCTCCAGGGCGGCCGCGACGTCGGCGGCGTCGCGCGGCGCGACCGTACCGGCAGGAACGCGGCGGTAGTTGGAGGCGTCCATCGTCGCGAGGGCCCTGGCGGTGGCGGAGAAGTCGACCTCTCCGGCGACGGCGGCACGCAGGTCGGCGGCGAGTCCGGACGGGTCTTCCTCGTGTCTTCCCACAACGCCAGGATGTCCCACTCCTCGTCTCATCGGGCGGACATCCGACGACCGGCGCCTCCGCGACCCGATACTCTCCGCCTCGTGGCTGAGATCCAGATTCCCGCTGACATCAAGCCCGCCGACGGCCGTTTCGGCGCGGGCCCCTCCAAGGTGCGTACGGAGGCGCTGGACGCCCTGGCCGCCACCGGCACCTCCCTCCTCGGCACGTCCCACCGCCAGGCTCCGGTCAAGAACCTGGTCGGCGAGGTACGTTCCGGCATCTCCGACCTCTTCTCGCTGCCCGAGGGGTACGAGGTGATCCTGGGCAACGGCGGCTCCACCGCCTTCTGGGACGTCGCGACCCACGGCCTCATCGAGAACAAGTCGCAGCACCTCACCTTCGGCGAGTTCTCCTCCAAGTTCGCGAAGGCCGCCAAGCTGGCTCCCTGGCTTGCCGAGCCGACCGTGATCTCCTCCGACCCGGGCACCCACCCGGAGCCGGTGGCCGAGGCGGGCGTCGACGTCTACGCGTACACCCACAACGAGACCTCCACCGGTGTCGCCGCCCCGATCAAGCGGGTCGCCGACGCCGACGAGGGCGCGCTCGTCCTGGTGGACGCGACCTCGGGCGCGGGCGGCCTCCCCGTCGACATCACCGAGACGGACGTCTACTACTTCGCCCCGCAGAAGTCCTTCGCCGCCGAGGGCGGCCTGTGGCTCGCGGCCTTCTCCCCGGCCGCCCTGGAGCGGGCGCAGAAGATCCACGGCTCGGGCCGGCACGTCCCCGAGTTCTTCTCCCTCCCGACGGCGATCGACAACTCGCTGAAGAACCAGACGTACAACACCCCGGCGCTGTCGACCCTCTTCCTGCTCAACGAGCAGCTGAAGTGGATCAACGGCCAGGGCGGTCTGGACTGGGCGGTGGCCCGCACGAAGGAGTCCTCGGACGCCCTGTACACCTGGGCCGAGGAGTCGAAGCACGCGACCCCGTTCGTCACCGACCCGGCGAAGCGCTCGCAGGTCATCGGCACGATCGACTTCGCGGACGAGATCGACGCGGCGGCGGTCGCGAAGGTGCTGCGCGCCAACGGCATCGTGGACACCGAGCCGTACCGCAAGCTGGGCCGCAACCAGCTGCGGATCGCGATGTTCCCGGCGATCGACCCGGCGGACGTGCGGGCCCTGACGGCCTGCATCGACTACGTGATCGAGAAGCTCTGACCTCTGGTCGTACGACCTGACCTCTGGTCGTACGAAGGGCCCGGCGCCGGACATCACCGGCGCCGGGCCCTTCGGCGTCTCCCGGCTATCCCTTGGGGAGCAGGCGCTTGACGCCGAGGACGAGGACGGTGGCGCCCGCGAGGACGAGGAAGCCGGTGGTGGCGCTCCCCCGGCCGTTCTGGCCGCCCTGGTCCTGCGCCGTCGGGGACTTCGACGCTCCCGGCGTCCGCGAGGACGGCTGGTCCGAAGGGCTGCCCGAGGGCCCGGACGACCCCGCCCGCTCGACGCGCACCACCCGGCTGCCCCGGCCCTCGGAGCCGAACATGAAGGCCGAGCCGTCCGGGGTGTACGTCACCGACTCGGCCTGGCCCTGGAAGGGGGCTCCGACCGCCGTGCCCTCGTCGCCGAGGCGGCCGTCCTTCCAGGCGTACTCCTTGGCCGTGAAGTAGCCGCGCAGGACGAGCCGGTCGCCGTCCGGGGAGAAGGCGCCGTCCGTCACCCAGGGCACCTCGTCGACGCGCCGGAAGACGTTCGTCCCGGACGAGGAGAGCCGCTCGGGACCCGCGTACAGGCCGCCGCCCTTCTCGTTCTTGCTCGCGATGTACACCCGGCCGGTCTTCGGATGGACCATCAGGGCCTCGGCGTTGCGGGCCCCGTCGGCGTACTTCACGACGTACTGCTTCGCCCGGACGGTCTGGTCCTTCAGGGTCTTCGGCTCGGGGAAGCGGTAGATCCAGACGTGGTCCCAGGAGCCGTCGAGGTTGTCGCCGATGTCGCCGACGTAGATGTCGCCGTCCGGGCCGACGGCGATCGCCTCCATGTCACGGGGGGTGCCGACCCCGGCCATGGTGAGGGTGGCGACGGTCTTTCCCGTACGGGAGTCGACGCCGTAGATCAGGGGGGCGTCCTGGTCGTTGTGCGTCCAGTAGACCCCGGGGTGGGCCCGGCTCGCGGCGAGGCCGCTGGACTCGGTGATCCGGGCGTCCTCGATCGTGAAGTCCCGGTCGGGTTCCTGCCCTTGGGCACGGGCATGGCCGGCCGGGAGCAGTGCGAGGGCGGCGGCCGCGCCGAGGGCGCACAGAGCAGATCGCATGGGATCAAGCGTGCCATGACGGCACGGAAACCCGATTGACCAGCGCCGGGGCCCCTGTCATGGTCGCGCCCATGCCTACCTTCCCCGCCCCCGACGGCACCCTGCTCGCGTACCACGCGTCCGGTTCCGGTGCCCCGCTGATCTGCCTGCCCGGCGGCCCCATGCAGGACTCCGCCTATCTGGGCGACCTCGGCGGCCTCGACGCCCACCGCACCCTGATCCGGCTCGACCTGCGGGGCGTCGGCGCCTCGGCGGTGCCGGAGGACCCGGCCTCGTACCGCTGCGACCGGCAGGTCGAGGACGTCGAGGCGCTGCGCGCGCACCTCGGGCTCGACACGATCGACCTCCTCGGGCACTCGGCGGGCGCGAACCTGGCCGCGCTGTACACGGCCCGGTACCCGGAGCGGGTGGCCCGGCTCGTCCTCCTCACGCCGGGCACGGCGGCCGTCGGGCTCGACACGAGCGGGGAGGAGCGGCTCGCGGCGGCGCGGCAGCCGTGGCGCGAGGCGGAGCCGTGGTTCGCGGAGGCGTACGCGGCTCTGGAGGAGCTCGCCGCGGGACGGGGCTCGGCGGAGACCTTCAAGGCGGTCGCACCGTTCTTCCACGGCACCTGGGACGAGGCCGCCCGGGAGCGGAACGCGACCACGGTGCGGCAGCGGAACGGGGAGGCCGCCGCCGTCTACGCGAGCGAGGGCGCCTTCGAACCGGAGGCCACGCGCGCGGTCTTCGCGGAGTTCAGCCGTCCGGTGCTCGTCGTCGCCGGGGAGGGCGACGCGAACACGCCGGTGCCGACGGCCGGCGCGTACGCGGAGCTGTTCCCGAAGGCGGAGCTCGCGGTCCTGGCGGGGGCGGGGCACTTCCCGTGGCACGACGACGCGGGGTGGGTCGCGGGGACCGTGGACGGGTTCCTGGGGTAGGCGCCTGGATCCAGGATCCGGGGTCCTGGATCCAATATCCCGGAGGACCCCGGGTCCAATATCCCGGATCCCGGATCCCGGATCCCGGATCCCGTGTCCCGGATCACGTCGCAGGTCCAGGACACGGTCCGCGATGATATGACCATGCGTTTTCTGTTCGTCGGCGACAGCATGACCATCGGACGCGCCGGCGACTGGACCTGGCGTTACCGCATGTGGGAGCACCTGGAGGCGACACTCCCGGGCGGGTACGAGATCGTCGGCCCGCGCTCCGGTCTGTACGACCCCTCCGCCGACGCCCCGTCGTCGGAGGCGTACCCCGACCCGGCGTTCCCCGTCGGCGCCCGGCGTCATCTGGCGGGCTGGGGCGAGGGCTGGCTACACATGGCGCCCGTGATCGGCGAGACGGTCGCGGCCACGGGGGCGGACGTGCTGCTGATCTCCCTGGGCCTGATCGACCTGGGCTTCTACACGAACAGCGACCAGACGGAGGAGAACGTACGGGCGTTCGTGGCGGCGGCGCGGGCCGCGAACCCGCGGGTCCGGGCCGTCCTCCTGCCGGTCATCCCCAACGTCCGCGCCGGGTACGACGCGCCGTTCGCCGCCGAGTGCGCCCGCTTCAACGAGCTCCTCGCGAAGGCGGTCGCCGACCTGGACACGGCCGCCTCGCCGCTGCTGCTGGCGACGGTTCCGGAGTCGTACGACCTGGGAGCCGACACGTACGACGGCACCCATCCCGGTCCGAGCGGCGAGCACAAGCTGGCGGCCGCCTTCGCCGACGCGATGCACCAGGCGTGGGGCCTGGGCGGCCCGTACGGCCCCTGAGGGGTCAGGCGGCGCGGGTGAGGCGGTTGGCGAAGGTCGACACCGTGTACGTACCGATGCCGAGGACGACCTCCAGGGCGTTGCGGCGGGTGTAGCCGGCCTTCTCGAAGGCGGCGAGGTCCTCGTCGCCGACCGCGCCGGAGGAGGCCAGGGCCCGGAGGGTGAACGTCCGGACGGCGGCGAGGCGTTCGGCGTCGGGGGCCGGTCCGAGGGCGGCCATCTTCGCCTCGTGCATGTCGACGCAGAGGTGGCACTGGTTGCGCTCGGCGACGGTCAGGATGACCGTCTCGCGGGAGTGCGGGTCGAGGGTGGTGGACTCGAAGATCGCGCTGAGCTTGAGGAAGCCGTCGAGGGTCTCCGGGGACTCCTTGAGGAGGGCGACGGCGGCGGCGGTGCGGGCGGACATGTCGACGGGTGCGGACAAGGCGGTTCCCCCTGACTAGAATGGACAACATGGTTGACCATGTCGCTGGAGAAAACGTAAATCAGGTTGTCGATAAGGGCAAGGGGGTACCCGTACGCGACACCCCCGGGTACGAACTGCCCCTGCTCCTCTTCGGCGGCTTCCGCACCCTCATCGACCGGCTGCACGCCCGCCTCGCCCACGAGGGCCACCCCGAACTGCGCCCCGCCCACGGCTTCGCCATGCAGGCCATCGGGGTGCACGGCGCCACCGCCAGCGATATCGGACGACGCCTCGGCGTCTCCAAGCAGGCCGCCGGCAAGACCGTCGACCGCCTGCTCGCCGTCGGCTACGCGGAGCGCGCCGACGACCCCGCCGATGCGCGCCGCAAACTCGTCCGGCTCACCCCGCGCGGGTACGACGCCCTCGCCCGCTCCGCCGCGATCTTCGACGACCTGCGGGCGGAATGGATCGCCGCCCTCGGCGCGGACCGCGTCCGGGACATGGAGGCGGCCCTGCGGAACGTCGTCCCCGCCGAGACGGCGTTCCGCCTGGACGCCACGAGCTGGCTGGGGACCCCTTAGGAGCCGGGACCCCTCAGGAACCGGAACCCCTCAGGAAGGGGTCACCAGGCGAAGGCCTCCGGGGACGGCCCCGGCCCGGGGAAGATCTCGTCGAGCCCGGCCAGCACCTCCTCGCTCAGCTCCAGCTCCAGAGCGGCCAGCGCGCCCGCCAGCTGCTCCGGGGTGCGGGGACCGACGATCGGGCCGGTCACGCCGGGCCGGGTCAGCAGCCACGCCAGAGCCGCCTCGCCGGGCTGCAGGCCGTGCTTGTCGAGCAGGTCCTCGTACGCCTGGAGCTGCGCCCGCACCGCCGGGTCGGCCAGCGTGGCCGCCGCGCGCCCCTCCGTACGCCGCTTGCCCTCGGTCTCCTTCTTCAGGACGCCGCCGAGCAGACCGCCGTGCAGCGGCGACCAGGGGATGACCCCGAGGCCGTACTCCTGCGCGGCCGGGATCACCTCCATCTCGGCGCGCCGCTCGAAGAGGTTGTAGAGGCACTGCTCGCTGACGAGCCCGACCGAGCCCCGCCGGGCGGCCACCTCGTTGGCCTGGGCGATCTTGTAGCCGGGGAAGTTCGAGGAGCCCGCGTACAGGATCTTGCCCTGCTGGATGAGGACGTCGACGGCCTGCCAGATCTCCTCGAAGGGAGTCGACCGATCGACGTGGTGGAACTGATAGACGTCGATGTGATCAGTACCGAGCCGCTTGAGACTGGCCTCCACGGCCCTGCGGATGTTGAGCGCCGAGAGCTTGTCGTGGTTGGGCCAGGCCTCGCCGTCGGGGCCCATGTTCCCGTACACCTTGGTGGCGAGGACCGTACGGTCACGGCGGCCGTCGCCCTTGGCGAACCAGGAGCCGATGATCGACTCCGTCCGCCCCTTGTTCTCCGCCCACCCGTAGACGTTCGCGGTGTCGAAGAAGTTGAGCCCCGCGTCGAGGGCGGTGTCCATGATGGCGTGACTGGTGGCTTCGTCCGTCTGCGGTCCGAAGTTCATCGTCCCGAGGACGAGTCGGCTGACCTTGAGTCCGGTGCGTCCGAGCTGCGTGTACTCCATGGTCGACAAGCCAACTGCTTCGAGCGCACTCGAAGCAAGGCCCTTCCCACGGCGTGGCAGGGACCGGTCACCAGGGGCTACTGACCGACCAGCGACGACACCGCGATGATCGCGAACATCAGGACGAGAGCGCCGGCCATGATCAGGTTTCGAGTCTTCGGATCCACCCGTCGAGGTTAACCCGCGCCCTCCCCACGCCCTGCCAGGGGCCAGCGGTCCACCGTCTCGTACCGGGGCTGCTCCCCCGGCACCCCGCTCACCGGCAGGTTCGACCGGACCAGGACCAGCTCGCCGACCTGCCAGCGGCCGCCCTCGAACCCGGCGAGCTCGTCGAGGAAGGGACGCAGGCCCGCCCCCTCCGCGCGCGCCCGGGCGACCGTCAGATGGGCCTGGTAGCGGCGGTGCTCCTCCATCGGGACCCCGGCGCGGCGGGCGGCCGCGTCGGCGCGCTCGGCGAGCAGCCGCAGCTCGTCCAGGTCCCCGGCGGCGCCGGTCCACAGCGCCCGCCGCCCGAAGTGGCCGCCGCCGTGCAGCCGCAGGGGGAACGGCGGCGTCCGGTGCGCGGCCCGCCCGAGCCGCTCCCGCAGCTCGGGCAGCAGCTCCTCGTCGACCTCCCCCATGAAGGCCAGGGTGAAGTGCCACCCCGGCCGCGAGGTCCAGCGGAGCCCGTCCGCACCGGGCAGCCGGCGCAGCCGGTCGACGACGTGTCCGAGCTCGTCCAGCCGCTCCGGCGGCGGCACGACGGCGGCGAAGAGCCTCATGGGGAAAGTCTGACAGGAGCCGGGCCGCCGGTCCGCTCGGGAGACCTGCTCCCCTTACGAGCCCCACCCCGCCGAAAGGCCGTACGACTAACCTCTCCGGCATGAAGATCCGGAAGGGCGGGGCGGAGGACCTCCCCGCGATACTCGCGATACTCGACAGCGCCGTGGTGTGGCTCAACGACAAGGGGATCACCGCCCAGTGGGGCACGGAGTCGTTCTCCGGGCGGCCGAAGGCGGTGGAGCAGGTCGAGCGGACCATGTCCGAGGGCGACCCGTGGATCGTGGAGATCGACGGCGTCCCGGCGGGCACGATGACGTTGACGCCGCACCCCGGCCAGCACATCGAACCGGCCGAGGAGCCGGAGGTGTACGTCCGCCTCCTGGCGACGGACGCCCGCTTCCACGGCCACGGGGTGGGAGCGGCCCTCCTGGCCCACGCAGCGGACGAAACCCGGCGCCAGGGAGTGTCCCTCCTCCGGGTGGACTGCTTCGCGGGCAGCGAGGGCCGCCTGATCGAGTACTACGAGAAGCAGGGCTTCACCCGCACCACCGCGTTCGAGGTCGGCGACTGGCCGGGCCAGGTGCTGGAGCAGCGGGTCTGACGGGCGGCACCCGGAGCCCGCGCACGGGCTCCGGGTGGGGCGGGTCAGTACAGGGTCGGGCCCGTGTTCCAAGGGACGTCCCGCAGGGAGAAGTCCACGCGGTACTTGAACGGCGTCGCCCACTGGCCCGAGCCCCGGTAGAACGCGAGCACGTCGCCGTCCACGCCCGGGCGGCCCTTCGCGACGAGGTCCGGGCGGCCGTCGCGGTCGGCGTCGCCCACGGCGGTGATCACGGCGAACTGGTTCCAGCCGCCGCCTATGCGGGTGCGCGGCGCGAAGGTGCCGTCGCCCTTGCCGAGGTGGAGCCAGAGGACGCCGTCCTTGTCCCGGGCGACGAGGTCGCCGGCGGGCCCGCCGGCCAGGTTGCCGGTGGCGGTGACGAGGTTGTAGGCGCCCCAGCCCCCGCCGATCTTCACCCGGCCCGCGAAGGGCTTGGCCCAGTCGCCGGTGCCCTTGTGGAGCCACGCGACGCCGGTCGTGTCGACGCCGACCAGGTCGGGGCGGCCGTCACCGGTGAGGTCGGAGCCCCCGGTGATCAGCCGGTACGTCTGCCAGCCCGCGCCCACGCGGGTGCGGGGGGCGAAGGGCTTCCTGGGGTCGCCGGTGCCCAGGTGCTGCCACAGGACGCCGTACCGGTCACGGCCCAGCAGGTCCGCGTTCGGCGCGCCGGCGATGCTGCCGGGCGTGACGAGCCGGTCGTATGCGTCCCATCCGCTGCCCGCGACCCATTTCGGTGGCGCGACCTCCCCGTGCCGGGCTGCCAGGGCCTGCTTGGCGTCGTAGGCGGTCAGACCGCCGCCTGCCTTGACGAGCAGGTCGGGCGAACTGCTGTTCGTGAAGCCGTGGGGGGCGTGCGGGCCGACCACGGTGAGGGTGCCGCTCCGGTCGTAGAGGGGGCCGAGGCCGTATCCGGTCCTGGCCGTCATCCGCCACGTGTAGGAGCCGAGCCGGGCGGCCGTACCGTCGTCGAACAGGCCGTTCCAGACCACGCCGGCGTATCCGCCGTCGCCCATGGACGTGGTCGTGGTCCACCGCTTCCCCGAGGCCGTGTGCGTCAGCTCGACTTGCACGACGGCGTTGACCGTCGCGGCGAACTTCCAGCTCAGCACGGGGTTCGCGGCCTTGCTGAAGTCGGCGGTCGCGGGGACGTTCTGGCCGGTCAGCTCCAGGACGATCGGACGGCCGGTGCGCGCCACGAGCGTGACGACCGGGTCGCCCTCGGCGCCGGCGGTGATCCGGTAGAGGCCCTCGCCGTGCTCGATCGTCCCGCCCTGCACCAGGATCGCGTCGTCGCCGTCGCTGACGACGCGGCTCACGAGGTCGAGGAGCTTGACCGTGCGGCCGTCCTTCAGCGAGCGGGCCGCGAGGGCGTGCAGCGGGTTGGGGGAGGTGGTGGTGTCGTAGTCGGTGAGACCGTACGCGACCCAGTCGCCCAGGAACTCGACGGCGAGCGGACGGCCCGTCCCGAGGGGGATGCGCTCCGAGGCCTCCTGCCCGCGCCGCGCCACCCGCAGGGCCGCGTCGTCGCCGAAGGCGGGAGTCTCGGCCCAGGCGAGGTGCGTGGCGGACAGGGCGACGTCGCCCTGATAGGAGCCCGCCCCGGCCAGGTCCCGGTCCTCCACGACCGCGCCGGAGGCGATGTCCACCAGGGCCGCACGCGCGCGGATCGAGTCCGGGTGCCGGTAGTGGATCAGCAGGCTGCCGGGCGCGACCAGGTCGTACCAGAGGGGGGTCGCCAGGGCGGGCAGCCCCTGCACCGTCCTGTCGACGGTCCGGCCGTCCTCGCTGCTGAGGAGGTGGACGCCACCGTTGCCGTCGGGCCGCCGGGGGGTCGTGACGACGGTGGAGCCGGCCAGGAACCGGAAGTCGCTGGTGAGGCCCAGGTGGCTCGCGTCGATCACGACGGGGGCGGCGCCCTTGGAGCCCATGTCGTACAGGGTGTACACGGCTCCCGTGGCGTTGTGGTCGATCCCGACCACGACGTCGGACCGGAAGCCGCCCGCGTACCCCTGACCGGCGGGCAGCGTGGTCACGGAGCCGTCCTCGTACCGCGTCCAGCGGTAGACGGTCTTCCCGTCGGCGGGGTCCTGGTGGGACGTGAGGAATCCCGTCGGGCCGCTGCCGCGGAGCGTCGCGCCGTCGGGCAGGTCGAAGGCACCCTGCTGCTCGGCCCCGGTCTCCGTGGCGAGGCCGCCCGCCGTGAGCGCGCCCGCGGCGAGGGCGCCCTCCGCCGGGGCCGCGAACGCGGGGGCGGCCGCCAGGGTGCCGGTGACGGTGGACAGGACGAGGGTCGCGGTGGCCAGCCGGCGGCCTGTCTTGCGGAAGGAGTGCACTGTCGTCCGTTTCTGCAGTCGGAAGGGGCGACGGGTGTTCCGGACACGGCCGGAAGGGCCCGCGTGCAACGGCGACGCCCCCGCCGACGGTGTCGGCGGGGGCGCGGAGTGCACCGCGCCGTCCCCTGGTGAAGCGATCGTCACGCGCACGCTTGCGCACGCGACGATCGTTCAGACCTTCGAGGGACGACGAGGGTTGTACGTGCTCCGGAAGCGGCCGGCCCCACAGGGGAACTCGGGCTCCGCAGTCCCGCGCTCCCCGTCCGAACCCGAGGCCGAACCCGTCAGGCCGCCGTCGCCAGCCGCTCCCGCGACACGAACCGCACCTGCGGGTGACCCCGGTGCCAGCCCATCGCGACCTTGAGGCCGCCGACCCGGGCCAGGACCAGCCCCACGAGGACCGCCGCGGCGAGCGAGATCGCGCCGCCCGTGGCGAAGCCGACGCGGGCGCCGTACGTGTCGGTGACCCAGCCGAGCAGCGGGGCCCCGATCGGCGTGCCGCCGGCGAAGACCATCATGTAGAGGCTCATGACCCGCCCCCGCATGGCGGGGTCGGTGGCCATCTGGACGGCCGAGTTCGCGGTGATGTTCACCGTGAGGCCGAGCAGGCCGATCGGCACGAGCAACAGCGCGAACAGCCAGAACGCGGGCGACAGGGCCGCCGCGATCTCCAGGACGCCGAAGACGCCCGCCGCGACGACCAGCATCCGCAGCCGGGTCGAGCCGCGGCGGGCCGCGGCGAGGGCGCCCACGAGGGAGCCGGCCGCCATCAGGGTGTTGAGGAAGCCGTACGAGCCGGCGCCGACGTGGAAGACGTCACCGGAGAAGGCGGTGAGCCAGATGGGGAAGTTGAACCCGAAGGTGCCGATGAAGCCCACCAGCACGATCGGCCAGATCAGATCGGGCCGCCCGGCCACGTACCGCAGCCCCTCTCTCAGCTGCCCCTTGCCGCGCGGGGCGCGCTCCACCTTGTGGAGCTCGCTCGTCCGCATGAGCAGGAGGCTCGCGAGCGGGGCGAGGAAGGAGAGGCCGTTGAGCAGGAAGGCCCATCCGCTGCCGACTCCGGCGATGAGGACACCGGCGACGGCGGGGCCGATGAGCCGGGCGGACTGGAAGTTCGCCGAGTTCAGGGAGACGGCGTTGCGGAGCTGCCCGGGGCCGACCATCTCGGAGACGAAGGTCTGCCGGGCCGGGTTGTCGACGACCGTGACCATGCCCAGCAGGAAGGCGATCAGATAGACGTGCCAGACCTGGATGGAACCGGAAAGAGTGAGAACGGCGAGCGCGAGCCCGCAGAGCCCGAGAGCGGCCTGGCTGACGAGGAGCAGGCGCCGCTTCGGGTAGCGGTCGGCGATGACACCGCCGTACAGCCCGAAGAGCAGCATCGGCAGGAACTGCAGGGCCGTCGTGACGCCGACGGCGGCGGCCGAGCCGGTGAGGCTCAGGACCAGCCAGTCCTGGGTGATCCGGGCCATCCACGTACCGGTGTTGGAGACGATCGCTCCGGTGAAGAACAGCCGGTAGTTCCGGATCCTGAGCGAGGAGAAGGTCCCTCCCCGCCCACGGGTGTCGAGGGTGGGTTTATGGACGGGTGCGGAGTCTGCTCCGGGTCCCGTACTCAAAGTGCGTCGCCTCCTTGGCGCCTCGGTTACAGGTGGGCGAGCTTCTCCAGGACCGGGGCGGCCGCGCGCAGCTTGGCCCACTCGTCCTCGTCCAGACCCTCCGCGAGGGAGGCCAGCCAGGCGTTCCGCTTGCGGCGGGACTCTTCGAGCATGGCTTCGGCCTGCTCGGTCTGGCTGACCACCTTCTGCCGGCGGTCGTCGGGGTGCGGCTCGAGCCGGACCAGTCCCTTGGCTTCGAGCAGCGCGACGATGCGGGTCATCGACGGCGGCTGGACGTGTTCCTTGCGGGCCAGCTCACCGGGGGTGGCGGAGCCGCAGAGCGACAGGGTGCCGAGCACCGACATCTCGGTGGGGCTCAGCGACTCGTCGACGCGCTGGTGCTTGAGGCGTCGGCCCAGTCGCATGACGGAGGAGCGGAGGGCGTTCACGGCCGCAGCGTCGTCGGCGGTGCCGTGGGACAGGTCAGGCATGTTCATTAGGCTAACTCATTACTCTGTCTAAATACCAACGGGAGTGCCCCGACGTCGCACGAATCACACCCGTGGGGCCCGGAAGCCTCACCCGCGAGGCCCGGAAGTCCCCCATGGGGGCCGGAAGCGGCAGCACAGCACACGCCAGATCACGCTTCGGCATCCATGTATCACCCAAATGAGTGAGTCGGATCCAGAAAGTGACGCAAAGGAGCCTCGGCTGCCCCGACCCTGAACGACATGGGATCGACAGTGCTCAGCCTGCGCATCGACAGTGAGCTGCTCGACCGGCTCAGGAGTCACGCCGCGAAAAGAGGAATGAGCGTCCAGGACTACGTGGCCCGGACGCTCATTCGCGAGGATTTCGACGAGCGGTTCAAGACCGCGGTCGACGAGACGGAGAAGTTCTACGGCTCACCAGGAGCCGGAACCGGTGATCACGTGAGGCCGAGCGCCGGCATCGCGTAGTAGAAGACGAAGACCGCCGACACGACGTACATGGCCACCGGAACCTCACGGCCCCGGCCGGCCGCGAGCCGCAGCGCGCTGAACGCGATGAAGCCGATGCCGATGCCGTTCGTGATCGAGTACGTGAACGGCATCATCACCATGGCCAGGAACGCCGGCACCGCGATGGTGTGGTCGCTCCAGTCGATGTCCTTGATCGAACCGGCCAGGATCAGGAAGCCGACCGCGAGCAGCGCGGGCGTGGCCGCCTGCGACGGGACCATCGTGGCGAGCGGCGTGAGGAACAGCGCCACCGAGAAGAGACCGCCGGTCACGACGGACGCGAGACCGGTCCTCGCCCCCTCGCCGACACCCGCCGTGGACTCCACGAAGCAGGTGGTGGCCGAGGAGGAGGTCGCGCCGCCGGAGGCGACGGCCAGGCCGTCGACGAGGAGGACCTTGTTGATGCCGGGGAAGTTGCCGTCCTTGTCGATCAGCTTGGCCTCGTCGCCGACGCCGAGGATCGTGCCCATCGCGTCGAAGAAGCAGGACAGCAGGACGGTGAAGACGAAGAGGACGCCGGTCAGGACGCCGACCTTGTCGAAGCCGCCGAAGAGGCTGACCTTGCCGACCAGGCCGAAGTCGGGCGAGGCGACCGGGTTGCCCGGCCACTCCGGGGTGGTGAGGCCCCAGGAGGGGACCTTCGCGACCGCGTTGATCACCATGGCCACGAGCGTCATCACGACGATCGAGATCAGGATCGCGCCCGGCACCTTGCGGATGATCAGGGCGAGGGTGAGGAGCGTGCCCAGGATGAAGACGAGGACGGGCCAGCCGGTGAGGTGACCGCCGCCGCCGAGCTGGAGCGGGACGGTGGTGTGCGCGGCGTCGGGGATGCGGGAGACGAAGCCCGAGTCGACGAGGCCGATCAGCATGATGAAGAGGCCGATGCCGATCGCGATGCCCTTGCGCAGGCCGACCGGGACGGCGTTCATGACGCGCTCGCGCAGGCCGGTCGCGACGAGCAGCATCACGACGATGCCGGCGAGGACGACCATGCCCATGGCGTCCGGCCAGGACATCTTGGGCGCGAGCTGGAGCGCGACGACGGTGTTGACGCCCAGGCCGGCGGCGAGGGCGATCGGGACGTTGCCGATGACGCCCATGAGGAGGGTCGTGAACGCCGCCGTGAGGACGGTGGCGGTGACGAGCTGGCCGCTGTCGAGCTGGTGCCCGTACATGTCCTTGGCGCTGCCGAGGATGATCGGGTTCAGCACGATGATGTAGGCCATCGCGAAGAAGGTGGCGAAGCCGCCGCGGACCTCGCGGGCGACGGTGGAGCCGCGCTCGGAGATCCGGAAGTAGCGGTCGAGGCCGGAGACGGGCTTTTCGGGGGTCTCCGGGGGCGTGGCCGTGGCGGTGGCCGTCGAGCTCATGGGGGTTCCTCTTCGGAGGTTCAGAAAGTCCTTTTTTGGCGGTTCATACGAAGGGAACCCGCCAGAGGCAAACCGTTTCAGTATGAACACATGAACGAGCGAGCGTCCATCTCCGCGCGTAGATACGAAAAGGGGACGCCTAAACTGAACCCCATGGCGAAGTGGACACCGAAGCACGAGGCACCCGAGCCCCTCGAAGGGCCCGTCGTCGCCACCATCACCGGCGGAACGATCCTCTGGTTCGTCCTCTTCGTCGTCCAGGTCCCCTTCTACGGCTGGTTCGACGACCGGGGCCTCACCTCCTGGGTCTGGACCTGCCTGGCCGGTGCCGGACTCGGCCTGATCGGCATCTGGTACGTACGGAAGCGGGACGCGGCGATCAAGCGGCACGCGGCGGCGCGGGCGGCGGAGCCCCCGGAGGCCCGCCCCGGCACCTGAGCCGGTCGCCCGGCCCGACACCTGACGCCGACCCGCCCCGCCGGGCACCTGAGCCGCTCTCCCCGCCCGGCGCCTGACGCCGGTTCGCCCCGCCTGGCACCTGACGCCGGTTCGCCCTGCTCGGCAGGTGAACGACCGAAACCGGTCGTACCGTCGAAAACATGACTCAGCGGGCGAAGATCGACACGGACGGCGGGCCCCCCGCCGGGACCAGGCCGGCGGAACCGCCCGTCGTGCACCACGCCGCCGGACTGACCTCCGCCGAGGTCGCCGAACGCGTCGCGCGCGGGGAGGTCAACGACGTCCCCCTGCGCAGCTCCCGCTCGACCACCGACATCGTCCGCGCGAACGTCTTCACCCGCTTCAACGCGATCATCGGCGTGCTGTGGGTGATCATGCTGATCGTCGCGCCGATCCAGGACAGCCTCTTCGGCTTCGTGATCGTCGCCAACACCGGCATCGGCATCGTCCAGGAGCTCCGCGCCAAGAAGACCCTCGACGGACTCGCGGTCATCGGCGAGGCGAAACCCACCGTCCGGCGCGACGGCGTCACCGCCGAGATCTCCACCTCCGAGATCGTCCTCGGCGACCTCATCGAACTCGGACCGGGCGACAAGGTCGTCGTCGACGGCGAGGTGGCGGAGGCCGACAGCCTGGAGATCGACGAGTCGCTGCTGACGGGCGAGGCCGACCCGGTGGTGAAGGGACCCGGCGACCGGATGATGTCCGGCTCGTTCGTGGTCGCCGGCGGCGGCGCCTTCACCGCCACCAAGGTCGGCCGCGAGGCGTACGCCGCCCAGCTCGCCGAGGAGGCGTCCCGCTTCACCCTGGTCCACTCGGAGCTGCGCACGGGCATCTCCACGATCCTCAAGTACGTGACGTGGATGATGGTCCCGACCGCGATCGGGCTCGTCATCAGCCAGCTCGTCGTGAAGAACAACGACTTCAAGGGGGCCGTCGCCCGCACGGTCGGCGGCATCGTCCCGATGATCCCCGAGGGTCTCGTCCTGCTCACCTCGGTCGCCTTCGCGGTCGGGGTGATCCGGCTCGGCCGCAGACAGTGCCTCGTCCAGGAGCTGCCCGCCATCGAGGGCCTGGCCCGGGTCGACGTCGTCTGCCTCGACAAGACGGGCACGCTCACCGAGGGCGGCATGGACGTCACGGACCTCCGCCCGCTGAACGGCAGCGACGAGAAATACGTACGCAAGGTGCTCGGCGCCCTCGGCGAATCCGACCCGCGCCCGAACGCCTCCCTCCAGGCCGTCAAGGACGCCTATCCGGACACCGTGGAGTGGCGCTGCACGGAGAGCCTGCCGTTCTCCTCGGCCCGCAAGTACAGCGGCGCGTCGTTCAGCGAGGGCGACGGCGAGAACTCGACCTGGCTCCTGGGCGCCCCGGACGTCCTCCTGCCGCCGGACGACCCCACCCTCCCCGAGATCGACCACCTCAACGAGCAGGGCCTGCGCGTCCTCCTCCTCGCCCGTACGGCCCACGAGCTCGACTCCCCCGAGATCACCTCCGACACCCGTCCCACCGCCCTCGTCGTCCTGGAACAGCGACTGCGCCCCGACGCCGCCGACACCCTCGCCTACTTCGCCGACCAGCAGGTCGCCACCAAGGTCGTCTCCGGCGACAACGCGGTCTCCGTGGGCGCGGTGGCCGCGAAGCTCGACATGCCGGGCGCGGAGCACACGGTGGACGCCCGCACCCTCCCCACGGAGCGGGAGGACATGGCGAAGGCCCTGGACGAGAACGCGGTCTTCGGCCGGGTCACCCCGCGGCAGAAACGGGACATGGTGGCGGCGCTGCAGTCCCACGGCCACACCGTCGCCATGACGGGGGACGGCGTCAACGACGTCCTCGCGCTGAAGGACGCGGACATCGGCGTCTCGATGGGCTCGGGCTCGGAGGCGACGAGGGCGGTGGCCCAGATCGTCCTGCTGAACAACAGCTTCGCGACGCTTCCGTCGGTGGTGGCGGAAGGCCGCCGGGTCATCGGCAACATCACGCGCGTGGCGACCCTCTTCCTGACGAAGACGGTCTACTCGGTGCTCCTGGCGATCCTGGTGGTCGTCTCGCAGGTGGAGTACCCCTTCCTCCCGCGCCACCTGACCCTGCTCTCCACCCTCACGATCGGCGTGCCGGCCTTCTTCCTCGCGCTGGCCCCCAACAAGGAACGCGCGCGGCCGAACTTCGTACGGCGGGTCATGCGGTACGCGATCCCCGGCGGCGTCATCGCGGCGGCGGCCACCTTCACGACGTACCTCCTGGCGCGCCACCACTACACGGGCGAGGACGCCCTGGGCGCGGAGACCAGCGCGGCCACCCTCACCCTCTTCCTGGTCTCCATGGGGGTCCTCGCGATCATCGCCCGCCCCTACACCTGGTGGCGCCTCACCCTGGTCGCCGCCATGGGAGGAGCCTTCCTCCTGGTCCTCGCCGTCCCCTGGCTCCAGAAGTTCTTCGCCCTGAAGCTGGTGGGCGTGACGATGCCGTGGACGGCGGTGGCGATCGCGGCGGCGGGCTGCGCCCTGCTGGAACTGACGTGGCGGTGGGTGGACCGGAGGTTCCCGACGTAGGGACCGGGCGCCGGGCCCACCTGGTTCCGAGGGCGGCCGCGCCAGAAGCCCGCGGAGCCGGTCCGCCCGCGGTCAGCCGCTCAACGCGGCGTCCAGGCGGTCCAGGACGTGGGGCCAGCCCCTGCCCATGCCCTCGTACGCCTGGCGGCCCATCGGCGAGTCGAGGTCGAAGCCGGCGTGGGTGAGGACGAGGCGGGTGCCGTGGCCCTCCGGGTGCAGCGTCCAGGTGACGGTGGTGTCGAGCGTGCCCTCGGCGAAGCGGTAGGCGAGCAGCCGCTCGTCGTCCACGGCGGTCACCTCGCAGGGCTGTCGGCCGAAGGCGCCCATGTCGAGGGTGAAGCGGTGGCCGACGACGGGCTTGACGTCGCCGGCCGCCCACCAGCGGGCGTGCAGGTCGGGGTCGGTCAGGGCCTTCCACACCGCCGCGGGGGCGTGGGGCAGGAACTTCTCGCAGGTGATCGTGTCGCTCTCGGTCATGTGTCGGCTTCCTCGTCCAGGAGATGGGCCAGCGCGTCCAGGCGCTGCTTCCAGTAGTGCTCGAACGGATGCAGCCACTCGCCCACCTCGGCCAGCCGGGCAGGTTCGAGGTGGTAGAAGCGGTGCCGCCCGCGGGGCTCCTCGCGCACGAGCCCCGCCGTACGGAGCACCGCGAGGTGCTCGGAGACCGCGGGCCTCCCGAGCTCGAACATCCCGGCCAGCTCACCCGTGGAGCGAGGCCCTTCCCGCAGCGTTTCGAGCAGCTTGCGGCGCACCGGGTTGGCCAGCACGCCGAACACGTCGGTCGGCATGACACCTACGATACGTCGGGATTTTCCGACGCGTCAAAACTTTCCGACGTTTCCCGGGGGACCCGCCTGCGGTGGGGGCAGCCGCCGACTCATCGGGTGAAATCACTTTCCGTACATCCAGGTGCTCCTCGACCCGGGGAAGTCATCACGCAACGTGATCACCTCTTGGAGGGAACCCCTGTGGCCCGCAGAACAACCGTCGGCCTCCTCTGCGCCTCGGCGCTCGTCGCCACGGCGCTCACCGTCACCGCCGGGGGCAGCGCCGCCGCGGCGCCCACCTGCTTCGAGGCCGCCGCCACCGTCACCGGCACCACCGGCACCCCGGGTGACGACGTCGTCATCGGCACGCCCGGCAACGACGTCATCGACGGCAAGGGCGGCAACGACCGGATCTGCGGCCTCGGCGGGAACGACCCCATCCACGGCGGGGACGGCGACGACCGCATCACGGGCGGGACCGGCGACGACCGGATCTTCGGCGGCGCCGGCAACGACGAGATGGGCGGCGACGAGCGCGCGTACACCGGCGACGTCACCGGCCCCACCGGCCGGGACCACCTCGACGGCGGGACCGGGAACGACTTCCTGCTCGGCGACAACGCGGCGACGCAGGGCACGGCCGCCGGGGCCGCCCCCGACGTCCTCGTCGGCGGGACCGGCGACGACGTCCTGTACGGGGACGACTACGGCGACCACGCCGACGGCGGCGCCCCGGACCGGATCATCGGCGGCGACGGGGAGGACGTCATCGTCGGGGACTCGGCCGGCTACTACTCGGCGTCGGGTGCCGGGGACGACGTCCTGCTCGAAGGCGCCGGCACCCTCGGCGACATCACGGGGGACAGCTTCGCGGCGTTCGGCAACGCGAGCGGCGCCGGCGGCGACGACCTGATCGACCTGGGAACGGACGGCGCGTTCGGCGCCGTCGGCGACCACACGTCCGGCGGCACCGCGGTCGGCTCCGGCAACGACCGGATCATCGGCGGCACCGCGGGCGAGATCGTGCTCATCGGCGACAACACCCTCGTCGATCCCGCCGGGGCCACGGCGGGCAACGACCTGATCGAGGGCCGCGGCGGCGACGACCGGATCTTCGGCGACAACTCGGACTGGAGCCAGACGCTCGGCACCGCCGGCGGCCGGGACGCCCTGCGCGGCGGCAACGGCGACGACCACCTGCGCGGCGGCCCCGCCGACGACGTCCTCGACGGTCAGGCCGGCATCGACGACTGCGACGGCGAGGGCGGGACGGACACCGTGGTCAACTGCGAGACCCAGCCGGCCGCACGCTCGGCCCGAAAGGCCGCCCCGGCCCGGACGGACCGGCCCCTGTACGACCGCCTCGCCGGACGGAACGCCCGGAACGGACTGTTCTGACCGACCCGGACCGGGCCGCTCCGGTCGACCCGGGCCGGTCCCCTCGGACCGGCCCTAGTCGAACCAGCGGTCCCTCGCCAGTTCCGTCGTCCTCGACGGGTCCTCCAGGAGGGCCGCCACCTCGAAGCGGCGGGGCCACTGGCCGGCCGCCCAGGCGAGGCCGGCGGCCACGCCCTCCAGGGTGGCGGCGTGGACGACGCCGTCGGGGGTGCGGCGCCAGTCGAGTTCGGTGCCGCCGGCGTGGAGTTCCTCGTGCTCGACGTACGAGGCGGGGGTGGCCGGGCCCAGGAGGGCGTGGACCGAGGGCGGGACCTCGTGCTCCTCGCCGACCGTCGTCACCTCGGCCTCGACGGCCTCGCTCAGGCGGCGGACCTGGAACAGGTCGGCCAGGTCCGCGGCGCGGGACGGGGAGACCGGGAGGAGGGGGAGGTCGCCGGCCAGCGGGAGGAGGTCGGGGGCGTCCGCCACCAGCGCCTCCGACGCGTCGACCACGACCAGGGTGCCGTCCACGACCGCCCGCAGCTCGTCGGGGAGCGTCACCTGCTCGGGGTCCAGGTCCGCCAGGGCCGTGTAGAGGGCGTGGAGCTGGACCGCCGTCACCTCCCTCGACGGGTCCGCCAGGCGGGTCAGGAGCTCCGCCGCGCCGCCCGGCTCGTCGAGGAGGGCCGCGACCGAGGTGCGGACGCCCAGGGCGCGGAGGACCTGCTCGTCCTCGAAGCCGGTCGCGTCGGCGGAGTCGTACAGGCCGGCGAGCAGGGGGTCGGAGCCCTCCGCGCGGAGGCCCGCCGGGTGGCGGCCGTCCAGGACCGGGTGGTCGCGCAGCCACCAGGCGGTGTACGAGCGGACGGTCTCCGTCGTGCCGTCCGGCAGGAGGACCCGTACGGGCTGGGTCAGGGCGTCCCGGAGCGGCGGCTGCGCGAGGAGGGCGAGCGCCATGGGCCAGCAGTCGTCGTCGACCAGGTCCAGGTCCCGTACGGCCACGATCTCCGTCGCCACCGGGGGCACGGGGGTCATCGGGAGGCGGTCCAGGACGTCCTCGCACCAGACGTCGACCGCGTCGAGGAGGCCCGCGTCGTCCGGCTCCGGATAGTCGCCCTCGCGCGGCTCGACCTCGTCCGGGTCGAGGACCAGGTCGGTCGCGCGGATCAGGGCGAAGTTCGCGAGGACCCCGCACGCGGCGAGCGGCTGCTCGCCCCAGCGGGCGGCCAGGTCGCCGTCGACGAAGGCGAGTTCGTCCTCGCGCATCACGGCCGCGAAGGGCGAACCCGGCAGCACGAGCTCGCCCGCCGGGGAGAGCTCGCCGTCCTCGTCGGGGAGGGCGAGCGCGCCGAGCCAGGGTTCGTCGCCCGGGTCGAGCTCCGCGTCGCGGACCAGGGCGAGGACGGTGTCCGCCAGCTCCTCCGCGTCCAGGGCGTCCGCGTCCTCGTCCCAGATCTCCCCCGCGTCGAGGGAGGCCGCGACCGCCGCCCGCACCTGCGGGGTCGTCAGGACCGCGCGGGGCGTGGCGGGCAGGGCGCCCAGCTTCTCCAGGAGCGGGTGCGCCGCCTCCGGGTGCGCCACCTTCAGGCCGAGCCGGGTCAACTCGGCGGGGGTGCGGTCCTGCGGAAGGAGGACCTGCCGGGGGCCGATCGTCGTACGGATCCTGGCGCCCTCGGCGCTCTCCGCGAGCGGCACCGGAAGGCCCGTCAGACGGTCCGGGTCGACGCCGGCCAGCGAGTCGTACAGCCGCCACCACCACGTCGGCGGCCGGTCCACGCCCGCCAGGCGGTCGATCGCCTCCGTGAGCGGCACGCGGCCGATGCCGAGGGTGCGGAGCTCGGGGCGCCGCTCCAGGCCGGCGGGGAGGAGCGTCGGGAACACCTCGGCGAGGACCTCGACGGTCTCCGCGCCCGCCCCCTCCACGACCTCCGCCTCGATCGGGCGGAGCGCGGGCAGCTCCTCGGACGGCGCGGCGGGCGCCAGGAACGCCACCCTCGGCAGCCGGTCCAGGATCGCCTCGCGCAGCGCCCCGTCGAGCGGGCCCTTGCCGAGGGGCCCGGGCACGAGGTCGAGGGCCGCGGTCGTCACCGGCCGCCAGTCGGAGAGCAGTTCGGCGTACGCGTCGGCCGCGCGCTGCACCAGGAAGTCGGTGAGCGGCCCCGGCGCCGGGTGGCGGCGGGCCGTGTCCAGCGGGAGGGACGCGATGAGGAGCGCCGGGATGCCGAGCGGCTCGTCGGTGGGGGTGGGGGCGTGCACGACCGGAGTCGTACGCGGGTAGCGCGGGGCGCCCTCGGCGTCCACCGGTACGGCCCAGGTGACGGACCAGTGCGGGCGCAGGCGCTCCTCGACCGGCCGGTCCCTGAGGAGCTCGGGCTCGATCGGGCCGCCGTGGGTGACGGTCCGCCAGCGGTGGCCGCCGGTCGCGGAGTCGTCGACACGGACGTAGCCGTCGTCCTCGGAGCGGCGGAGGGTCCGCACCCCATCGGGCGTCTCCACGACGATCTCCGCGAGACCCGGAAGAGTGAGCAGCAGCGCGTCGTCGACGGAGGCGAGGAGGCGCTCGGCCAGGTCCTCGGCGGCTGCGTCGCGCATCGGGAGGACGACGACGGTGTCGTAGCCCTCGGGGGCGGTGCCCTCGGCGGGCAGCGGCAGGCGCAGCAGCGGTACGTGGCCGTCGCGGCGGCGCAGCTCGTCGCCGAGGCCCGGGCTGTACCGGGCGGCCTCGGCGGCCAGTTCCCGCGCCTCGGCGAGGGACCAGCGGACGCCGCCGTGACGGCCCAGGACGGCGGGCTCGTCGGTGACGGCGAGGACGGCGGCGAAGCCGACGCCGAAGCGGCCGACGGCGCCGTGGCCCTGCTCGCGCTTGGCGGAGGCGCGGAGGGTGGACAGCGACTCGGCGCCGGCGGCGTCCAGCGGGGCGCCGGTGTTCGCCGCGGCCAGGACGGCGGGGGCCTCGTGGTCCGCGGGGTGCAGGGTCAGCCGGAGGCGGCCGGTGACGCCGGCGCGGTGGGCGGCGTCGGCGGCGTTCTGGGCCAGCTCGACGACGAGGCGGTCGCGGTAGCCGCCGAGCGCGAGGTCCTCCTCGGCGTTGGCGTCCTCGCGGAACCGGGCGGGACTGGCGCCCCAGGCGTCGAGCACGCCCCGCCGCAGCCGTGCGGTGCCGAAGGGATCGGTTCCGTCGGTCGTCGTCCGGACGCTGACGCTCACGTCTGACTCCACTCTGCGGGGCGGTCGGTCCCGGACCATTGGGCCCGGGGCCCGAAGGTACCGCGCGCCGACCGGACCGGGTTACGGGCCGCGCCTCCGCCGCACCGTGGTGAGCCGCGCCTCCGGTGGCCCTGGTCGTGGGCAATCGTTCCGCCGGGGCGGTGCCCGCCTGCCGTTGTGGCAATCGTTCCGCCGGGGCGGCGCCCGCCCGCCCGCTCACCCCGTTGTGGGCAGTCGTTCCGCCCCAGCGGGACGATTGCCCACACGGGGCGGGGCGGGAGGGGCACCGCCCAGCCCTGGGCGCGCCCGCCCGGCGGGGGGACTACGAGTGGCCCAGGTCTTCCGACGCCGCGTCCGGTTCCGTCGTGGAGCCGGAGTCCTTCGCCGGGCGGAGGGGGAACTCGTCCGCGGCCATGGAGTCCAGGACCGGCGCCGCCGGCCGCGGCGGCTTCGGCATGACGGCGGCCTCCGAGTGCCCCCCGCAGCCGTACGCGAGGGACACGACCCGGCCGTCCGCCGGGGAGAACTCGTTGGCGCAGATGCCGAAGGCCTGCTTCAGGGAGCCGGCCAGCGGCACCAGGAACGCGCAGGACTCGCACGAGGCGGGCGCCGCCTGTGCCATCGGCGTCTTCGCGCCGAACGCCTCGTCCCACCGGTCCGCCGCCACGTGCAGGCCGTAGCGGGAGAGGACCCTCGCCCGGCGCATGCCGAGCTCCTCGGCGACCGCGGCGATGGCCCCGCGCGACGGGGTGCGCGAGGTGAGCTCGGCGTCCTCCTCGTCGAGGTGCTCCTCCATCTCCTCCGAGACGACGGAGTTCGGCGGCGGCGTGTCCTCGCCGGAGTAGCCGGGCTCCAGGCGCAGGTCGTCCTGCTCCGTGGGGAGGAGGTCGCCGGGGCCCATGTCGCCGGGCCGCAGCCGCTCGCTCCACGGCACCCATTCGGGGGCGAGGAGCGCGTCGGCGCCGGGCAGCAGGACGGTTTCGTCAAGCGTGACGTTCTTGGCGCGGGAGGCGCGGGTGACGGTCACCGCCCAGCGCCAGCCCCGATAGCCGGGCTCCTTGGACTCGAAGAAGTGCGTGACGACCCGGTCGCCCTCCGCGACGACCTCGACGTGCGCGCCCACGATCCCTGGCGCGGCCGCCTCCTCGGCGGCCTCCCGCGCGAGGTCTACGGCCTCCGCGCACAGGCGGTCGGGGATACGCGTGGCTCGCGGGGTACGCGGGGTACCGCTTCGCGTCGTCGCAGCACTCACAGGTCTCGCTTCTCTCCTACGCCGTCTCACGGGTGCGCCGGCCGAGGGGCGGGAGCGAAGCCACGGGCGGCGGGCGGAGCGGACCAGGGGGCCGCATCGACGTCCGCACCCGACTTGTCTCGCACGTCTCGGGCACACCTAACGTCATCCATTCTGCGGGATGCCGAAGAGGCGCGCGGCCGAGAGCTTCCGCCGGTGACGCGCTACGCACGCTACCCCGTTCGCGGGCCTCCGCCCACCTGCCCGCCCCAAGTGGCCCGTATCGCGGACGACCCGCCCGCCGGAACCGCCCGTGTACGGGCCTCGGCCGACCACGAGGGCGGCGGCGTACGGGCCGGGCCGATCACCGGGGCAGCGGCGTACGAGCCGGGCCGAACACGGGGCGGGCGGTGGCGTACGGGCCCGGCCGAACACGGGGCGGGCGGCGGTCTACGGGCCCGGCCGAGGCGTGCGCCCCACCGCCCCGTTCCCGATCGCCCCCGGCGGTCTCCGTCGCGCCACGGTTCGTCGGGCGCGCCCTTGGGGCACTATGACGGAGTGGCAGCCGCACGGTCCCCCGTACGATCGCATGATCCCGCCGGGCCGCTCCGCCGAGCGGGCCGGAAGGTCGGGCGTGCCCTGCACCTGCCGTTCACCGGGACCGCGAAGGGCATCCGGAAGGCCACGCACGCGCATGGCGCGGGCGAATCGGGGCTCGGGAAGCTGATCGAGCTGCACGCCGTGAACGGCGCCGGCGACGTCATGATCACCGTCGCCCTCGCCTCCACCGTCTTCTTCTCCGTGCCGACCGACGAGGCCCGCGGCCGCGTCGCGCTCTACCTGGCCGTCACGATGGCCCCCTTCACCCTCCTCGCCCCCGTGATCGGTCCCCTCCTGGACCGGATCCCGCACGGGCGGCGCGCGGCGATGGCGGGCGCGATGCTGACCCGCGCGGTCCTCGCGATCATGATGTCGGGGGCCGTGGCGACGGGCGGTCTGGAGCTGTACCCCGCGGCGCTCGGCGTCCTCGTGGCCTCCAAGGCGTACGGGGTGGTCCGCAGCGCCGTCGTGCCCCGGCTCCTGCCACCGGGCTTCTCGCTCGTGAAGGCGAACTCCCGGGTCACGCTCGCCGGGCTGCTCGCCACCGGCATCGCCGCGCCCGTGGGGGCGGGGCTGCAGATGATCGGGTCGGGCTGGCCGCTGTACGGGGCGTGCGCCCTGTTCCTGCTCGGGACGTTCTGGGCACTGCGGATGCCGCACAAGGTGGACTCCGCGAAGGGCGAGCGGCGGGCGCACCTGCTGACCCACGGCGAGAAGAAGCCGAGCCTGCGGACGGTGGGCCCGTCGGTGCTGCACGGCCTGGAGGCGAACGCGGCGCAGCGCATGCTGTCCGGCTTCCTGATCTTCTTCCTGGCGTTCCTGCTGCGCGAGCATCCGCTGTCGGGGCAGAGCGCCGCCGTCTCCCTGGGGATCGTGGGCGTGGCGGCGGGCACGGGGAACGCCTGCGGCACGGCCGCCGGCTCACTGCTGCGGGACCGGGGCCACGGGCCCGAGGTGATCATCGCCACGATGATCACGGTGGTGTTCGGTACGGCGGTCTGCACGGCCGTCTTCTTCGGCGGCCTCATGGTCGCCGTCCTCGGCGCGGTCGCGGGGCTCACCCAGGCCCTGTCGAAGCTGTCGCTGGACGCGCTGATCCAGCGGGACGTGCCGGAGCTGGTGCGGACCTCGGCGTTCGCCCGTTCCGAGACGGCCCTGCAGATGGCGTGGGTGGTGGGCGGCGGGATCGGCATCGCCCTGCCCCTGAACGGCACCCTCGGCATGTCCACCGCCGCCGCGATCCTGGGCCTGGGCGCGCTCCTCTCCGTCCGCGGCCTCCTCTCGGCGTCCCGCAGCCGCTCGGGCCCCAAGGGCCGCCCCAGGGCGAAAGTGCCCTAGGGCGCCCCGTACGGAGCCTTGGAGCACCGCGTACGAAGCCCTGGGGCGGCCCGTGAGGAGCCTTGGAGCACCGCGTACGACCCCCGGGCGCGCCCGTACGGGAGCGGCCCCTGGAACACCGCGTACGGAGCCCTGGGACACCGCGTACGAAGCCCTGGGGCGCCCGTACCGAGCCCCGGGTCACCGCGCGCGAAGTCCCCGGGACACTCCGTACGAAGCGGTACGCCGTGGCGGCACGCCGTACCCCCGCGTGGCGCGGGCGCGGCGGCCCGATAGCCTTCGGCTCATGACCGTTGCGTTCTTCTCCGGCTCGCGCCGCCGGGCCGCCGTCGCCCTCGGGGCCGTCTCCGCCGGCCTCCTCGTACTCTCCGCCTGCGACAAGCCGACTCCGCTCGCGACCCTGACGGTCGGGACCGACTCGGTGAACTCCGAGGCCGCCTGCTACAACGACGGCGACGCCATCAAGGAGTCGCAGATCCAGCAGTGCCTCAACAAGAAGGCCGAGAAGACCATCACGGTCTCCACGGACGACAAGATCCGCTTCGGCGTGGACCCGGAGATCGCGGACCACGGCTGGACGATCTTCCTCGGCGGCCAGCAGGCCGAGCCCGAGCCGTACAAGAAGACGTACCGGACCATCCCGGCCAGCGCCTTCTTCTCCAGCCAGACCGGCGAGGCCACCGACAAGACCCAGGTGACCATCGTCGAGAACACCGGCAAGAAGCTGACCGGCATCTGGCACTTCCAGCTGAAGAAGGACTCCTGATCCACCGGTGGTCCACCGGATCCTGATCGTGACGGCCGTGGCGGCGGAGGCGGACTCCGTCACCGCCGGCCTCGGCCCCCGCGGTCCTGAGCTCCTCCCGCTGCCGGGGGGCCTCGCCCTGCGCCGTCACGGCCACGTCGACGTCCTCGTCGGCGGGGTCGGCCCCGCGGCCGTCGCCGCCGCGACGGGGACGGCCCTCGCGTGCGAGGTCCTGGCCGGGGGCGGCTACGACCTCGTCGTCTCCGCCGGGATCGCCGGCGGGTTCCTGCCCGCCGCGCCGGTCGGGTCCGTCGTCGTGTCCTCGGCGATCGTCGCCGCCGACCTCGGGGCCGAGACCCCGGACGGGTACCTCGCCGTCGAGGAGCTCGGCTTCGGCCGCTCCGTCCACCCCGTGCCCGAGGCGCTGACCGGCCGGATCACGGCCGCCCTGGACGCCGGAGGCCCGCCGTGCGTCCTCGCGCCCGTCCTCACCGTCTCCACGGTCACCGGCACCGCCCGTCGCGCCGCCGAGCTCGCGGAGCGCCACCCGGAGGCCGCCGCCGAGGCGATGGAGGGCTTCGGCGTCGCCGAGGCCGCCGCCGCGTACGGCGTGCCGGTCGTCGAGATCCGGGCCGTGTCGAACGCCGTCGGCCCGCGCGACCGCGCCGCCTGGCGCATCGGCGAGGCCCTGGGCGCCCTCGGGAACACCTTCGAGCTGCTCAGCAGGACCGTCTTCGCGGAACCGGTGAAGCCGGTGGAGTCATTGGAGTCGTGGGAGCCGTCGTGACCAAGCTGAAGATCGCCTACTCGCCCTGCCCGAACGACACCTTCGTCTTCGACGCCTGGGCGCACGGCCGGGTCCCGGGCGCGCCCCGGCTCGACGTGACGTTCGCGGACATCGACGTCACCAACGGCTGGGCGGAGGGCGGCACCGACCCGCACGACGTCCTGAAGGTGTCGTACGCCGTCCTGCCGTGGATCCTCGACGAGTACGCCCTGCTGCCCTGCGGCGGCGCCCTGGGCCGCGGCTGCGGTCCGCTGGTGCTGACCAGGGAGGACGGGACCGGGGCGGATCTCGCCGGGAAGACGGTCGCGGTGCCGAGCGAGCGCTCCACCGCCTACCTGCTGTTCCGGCTGTGGGCGGCCGAGAAGGTGCCCGGCGGGGTCGGCGAGGTCGTCGTGATGCCGTTCCACGAGATCATGCCCGCCGTGCGGGACGGGAAGGTCGACGCGGGGCTCGTCATCCACGAGGCCCGCTTCACGTACAAGAACTACGGGCTCCACTGCCTCGCCGACATGGGCGAGCACTGGGAGTCCACGACCGGCCTCCCGATCCCGCTGGGCGCGATCGTCGCCCGCCGCTCGCTGGGCGCCGAGACCCTTGAGCTGCTCGCCGAGTCCGCCCGCGCGTCGGTGCGGATGGCCTGGGACGACCCGGCGGCCTCGCGTCCGTACGTCATGGAGCACGCCCAGGAGATGGACCCGAAGGTGGCCGACCAGCACATCGGCCTCTACGTCAACGAGTTCACGGCCGACCTCGGCGAGCACGGCTACGCGGCGGTCCGCGGGCTGCTCACGCGCGCCGCGGCCGAGGGGCTCGTACCGCCCCTCGGCCCGGACGCGCTGCGATTCCCCTGACGGGGAGGGCCGGACGGAGTCCGGCAGCCGCCCGAAGCCTGCGAAGCAGTGCGAGAGCGGCCGAAAGACTAGACGTCCAGCTGGTCGGCGACCGCCCGCAGCAGGCCGGCGATCTTCTTGCCCGCCGCCTTCTCCGGGTAGCGGCCGCGCTCCAGCATCGGCGTGATGTTCTCCAGGAGCGTCGTCAGGTCCTGGACGATGGACGCCAGTTCGTCGGGCTTGCGGCGCTGCGCCGCGGCGACGGACGGGGTCGGGTCGAGGATCGTGACGGACAGCGCCTGGTCGCCGCGCTGACCGGCGACGACCCCGAACTCCACCCTCTGCCCCGGCTTCAGTGCCTCGACTCCGGCAGGGAGCACCGACGAGTGCACGAAGACGTCGCCGCCGTCGTCGCGGGAGAGAAAGCCGAAGCCCTTCTCGCTGTTGAACCATTTGACCTTGCCGGTAGGCACGTCTGTCCTCGTCCTCGTCCTCGTCGATGGGGATGGCAAACGGCGGGTCGTCGACCGACCCGCCGGCACCAGGCTAATGCTCAGGAGGCCGGTGACAAGACGCCGCCGAGGTGTTCCTCCGGCCTGGGAACTACCCTGGCCGGATGCGTAGTGAAACCCCCGCCGTGCCGGTGGACGACAGTGCCCCGGGTGACGGACTGGTCAAGGCCGGTGTGATCCTGTTCGCGGTCGGCGCGGTCGCGACGCTGGTCACCGTGGCCCCGCTGTTCCTCGGGACGGATCCGTTCCCCACCGTCGCGTACCTCGTGTCGATGCTGATGGGGGTCGGGTTCCTGGTCGCCGCCGCCGGGCTGCTGCGGTCGGTCGCGTCCCAGCGGCGGCAGGCCCGAAAGGCTTCGGCCACGGCCGCTCAGCCGCGGTAGCCCTCCCACCAGGGGCGGAAGTCCGTCAGGTCCGACAGGACCACGTCCGCGCCGGCCGCGGCCAGCTCCTCGGCGGGGCAGGGACCGGTCGCGACGGCCACCGAGTACGCCCCCGCCGTGGCGGCGCCCCGGACGTCGCCCACGTGGTCGCCGACGTACACCCCGGCGCCGTGCGCGCGCAGGGCCTCCGCCTTGCCCTCGGCCCACAGGCCGCCGGCGACCGCGTCGGGCTCGATGCCGAGGTGGGCGAGGTGCAGCTCGGCGTGCGGGCCGTTCTTCGCGGTGACCACGATCGTGCGGCCGCCCGCCTCGCGCACGGCCTCGATCGCGTCCCGGGCGCCCGGCATCGGGACCGTGGGCTCGATCGCGTACGAGGGGTAGAGCGCCCGGTAGCGGGCGGTCATCTCCGTGACGTGCTCCGCCGGGAACCAGTGCGCCATCTCCTGCTCCAGCGGCGGCCCGAGGCGGCTCACGACGAGGTCGGCGTCGATCGGGACGCCCGTCTCGACGGAGAAGGCGACGAAGGCCGCCTTGATGCCCGGGCGGGTGTCGAGCAGGGTCAGGTCGAGGTCGAAGCCGACGGTGAGCGGATTCGTGGGCGGGAGCGGCGCGGCCGGCGTGGTCGTCATGGACCCATTGTCGGGGTACCCGGGGCCCAGGTGTTCGAATAGGGGCGCTGCTTAGACTGAGGTGAGCCTAACCAAACCTGCACTCCGCCGATGGGGCCCGATGCCAGCCGCTTTCCGCACCAGACGGGTCCTCGCGACCTCGGCGGCCCTCGTCGCCCTGCTCCTCGCCGTCCTCCTCAGCCTCGCCGTCGGCGCCCGCCCCGTCGCGCCCTCCACCGTCCTCGACGCCCTGCTGCACGGCGCCACGGGCGACGACGCCGAGGTCGTCCGGCAGCTCCGCGTCCCCCGCACCCTCATCGGGCTGGTGGTCGGCGCCGCCCTCGCGCTCGCCGGCACCGCCCTCCAGGGCATCACCCGCAACCCGATCGCCGACGCCGGCATCCTCGGCATCAGCCAGGGCTCCTCCGTCGCGGTCGTCCTCGCCATCGCCTTCCTCGGCGTGCACGAGCTCAGCGGGTACGTGTGGTTCGCCTTCGCCGGCGCCGCCCTCGCCTCCGTCGCCGTCCACGCGATCGCCTCCGGCGGACGCGGCGGCGCCACGCCCGTGAAACTGGCGCTCGGCGGGGCCGCGATCAACGCACTGCTGCTCTCCGTCACCACCGGCGTCCTCACGACCAGGGCCTCCGCCCTCGACGAGTTCCGGTTCTGGCAGATCGGCTCCCTCGACGGACGCGACGCCGAGATCGTGGGCCGGATCTGGCCCTTCCTGCTGCTCGGCGCCGTCCTCGTCGTCTCCGTGGCGCGCGGCCTCGACGCGCTCGCCCTCGGCGAGGACGTCGCCAAGGGCCTCGGGCAGCGCGTCGCGACCGTACGGATCGTCGGCGGGCTCGGCGCGACCGTCCTCACCGGCGCGGCCGTCGCCGCCGCCGGCCCCGTCGCCTTCGTCGGCCTCGCCGTCCCCCACATCGCACGCGCGATCGTCGGCTCCGACCACCGCTGGGTCCTGCCGATGGCGGCGCTCGTCGGCCCGGTGATGCTGCTGGTCGCCGACGTCGCCGGCCGGATCGTCTTCCCGCCGGGCGAGATCCCGGCCGGGGTGATGACGGCCCTGATCGGCGTGCCGTTCCTGGTGACGCTGGTACGGCGGAAGGCGGTGGCGGCGTGAGCACGACCCTGCCGGCCCCGCCCGCGAGGGGTCCGGTCCGGCCTGTCGGCTACGGGCTGTTCCGTGCCGGGCGGGTGTCCTTCCTCGTCCACCGCCGCTCCGCCCTCGTCGCCACGGGCCTCCTGGTCCTCCTGGCCGCCGCCTGCGTCGCGTACCTCTGCGTCGGCGAGAGGTTCGTCGCACCCGGAGAGGTCGTACGGATCCTCCTCGGCCGGCCGTCGCCGTCGACGTTCGTCGTCGAGGAGCTGCGCGAGCCCCGGCTCGTCGTCGCCCTCGCCGTCGGCTCCGCCTTCGGCATCGCGGGCGGCCTCATCCAGACCGTCGCCCGCAACCCGCTCGCCAGCCCCGACATCATCGGCATCAGCCAGGGCGCCGGAGCCGTCACCGTCGCCGCGATGACCTTCGGCCTCACCTCGTACACCGTCCTGCCGTACGTCTCCGTCGCGGGCGGCATCCTCGCCGCCGCCCTCGTGTACGCCTTCGCCTGGCGCGGCGGACTGCACGCGACCCGCTTCGTGCTCATCGGCATCGGCATCACGATCGCGCTGCGGTCCCTCATCACGCTCTTCATGACGAAGGGCGACTACCTCGTCGCCCAGCAGGCCCAGATCTGGATGACCGGCTCCCTCAACGGGCGCGGCTGGGACGAGTCCGCGCCGATCCGCTGGACGCTGCTCCTCCTGCTGCCCGCCGTGCTGTGGGCGGCCCGCGCCCAGCGGACCGTCTCCCTCGACGACGACACGGCGACCGCGCTCGGCGCACGGCTCGGCGGGGTCCGGCTCGGGCTCGTCGCCGTCGGCGTCGTCCTCGCGTCGGTGGCGACGGGCGTCGCGGGGCCGGTCGACTTCGTGGCCCTGCTCGCCCCCCAGATCGCCCGCCGCACGACCCGGACGGCGCAGATCCCGCTGCTCTGTTCCGCGCTCACCGGCGCGGTGATCGTGGTCGTCGCCGACCTGCTCGGCCGCCGGCTGTTCTCCCCCGTCGAGCTGCCCGTGGGTGTCCTCACGGCGGCGGTCGGCGCCCCGTATCTGATCTGGCTCATCGTCCGGAGCCGAGCCGCTGGAGGCAAGACGTGAGCAGACTGCAGGCCCGCGAGCTGACGCTCGCCTACGAGGACCGGACCGTCGTCGAGGAGCTCGACCTCTCGGTCCCCGACGGCAAGGTGACCGTGATCGTCGGCCCCAACGCCTGCGGCAAGTCCACGACCCTGCGGGCGCTCGGGCGGCTGTTGAAGCCGGCGGGGGGTGCGGTCCTCCTCGACGGGGAGTCGCTGGCGAAGCTGCCGACGAAGCGGATCGCCCGCTCCATCGGCCTGCTGCCGCAGACGCCGGTCGCGCCCGAGGCCATCACCGTCGCCGACCTGGTGTCCCGGGGCCGCCAGCCGCACCAGGCCTGGTGGAAGCAGTGGTCCGAGGAGGACGAGCGGGCCGTCGCCGAGGCCATGGAACGCACGGACGTCGCCGCGCTCGCCGACCGTTCCGTCGACGCGCTGTCGGGCGGGCAGCGGCAGCGGGTGTGGATCGCGATGGCCCTCGCCCAGGAGACCGACCTGCTCCTCCTCGACGAGCCCACCACCTACCTGGACATCTCCCACCAGGTGGAGGTCCTCGACCTCGTCCGCCGGCTCAACCGGCTGCGCGGCCGGACCGTCGTCCTCGTCCTCCACGACCTGAACCAGGCCGCCCGGTACGCCGACCACCTCGTCGCCATGAAGGGGGGCCGGGTGGTCGCGGAGGGGCCGCCGTCGGAGATCGTCACGGCGGAGCTCGTACGGGACGTCTTCGGGCTCTCCTCGGTCGTCGTCCCCGACCCGGTGACGGGGTCACCGCTGGTGGTGCCGGGGGCACCGTGGCACGCGGAGACCCGGGTCCCGGGCTGACGGGGCCGACGGGACCTCGGACGCGCTTCCGGGCCCCCGTGTGGGCGCGCGCGCCTGCTGGGCGGCACCTCTCCTGCACCCCCCGTGTGGGCGCGCGCCCGGCGGGGCGGTGCCCCTTCCGCACCCCCGTGTGGGCAATCGTCCCGCTGGGGCGAGGGGGTCCCCCCTGCTCGAGCGAAGCCGAGAGCTTGGGGGAGGGTGGGCACACGGGACGGCGCGCTCAGCGGCGCCTCCGCGTTCCGCGCCTACCCGCACCCCGTGTGCGCCGTACCTGTCGGTGCGGGTTCAGGCGCGGGAGCCTAGGCCCGGCAAGGGGCGCCGTTCCGTTGTGCCCACCCGTTCCGCCCCAGCGGAACGACTGCCCACAACGGGGGCGCGGGGGTGGACACCGCCCCAGCGGAACGACTGCCCACAACGGGGGGTACCGCCCCGGCGGAGTGGCTGCCCACAACGGGGCGCAGGGATGGGCACCGTCCCGGTGGGCGCGTGCCCATGACGGGGTGGGCGGCGTCCCGGCTGGTGCGGTCGTGGCGGGGTGGTGCTCAGTGTCTGCGGGAGCGCCAGAGGAGGAACAAGGACGAGGCGATCGCCGCGCCCCGGAGGACCCAGGGCCAGGTCTCGGAGATCGCCGCGCCCATCGCCTCCCCGCCCGGCGCCACCGCCTCGCCCCAGCGGCCCTCGACGCGGCCCCAGAGCCAGGCGATCCCGCTCGCGGCGGCGAGGCCGGGAATCACCAGGACGGCGCCCTTGATCTCGGCCGGGGTCAGCCGGCGGGAGGCGTACGCGAGGAGCCAGCCCGCCGCGAGGGCGACCAGCGAGCCGAAGACGGCGCCGCCGAGCAGGAGCAGCGCGGCGAGCAGGACGAAGGGGTTCGCGAGGCGGGCACGGGGCGCCGGCTCCGCCTCGGCTTCCGGCTCCTCGGCGGCCGGGGCCTGGGCCTTGCGGAGTCGGAGGATCCGCGCCAAGCGGCGGGCCTTCCCCGGTGCGGGCTCCTCGGCCTCATCGCCCTCGTCCTCCGCCGGCGCGGGCGGCTCGAAGAGGTCGGGGCGCTCGATGCCGCCCACGAAGCCCAGGAACTCGCCGTCGGCGGCGTCGGCATCGGCGTCCTTACGCCACCAGTCCGCCGTCCCCTCGGGGCCGCGGGTGTCCTGCGCCGGGATCGCGGGGCCCGACGCGCCCGCAGCCGGGGGCGGATTTCCTGAGGGGTCGCCCTCCTCCCCCTCCCCCGCCCGCGGCCCCGGCACGGCCCGCCCGCCCGAGGGGCCCGCCCGGTCCACGACCTCGTCCGGGGTGCCCAGGGCGCCGAGGATGCCCCGTACCGCCGCCGGGCTCTCCTCGCCGTGCGTGGCGCGCCGGCGGTCGATCTCGCTGCGCAGCCCGGACACGAGCTTCCTCCGGTCGCTCGCGGGCAGCTGCCGCTGCTGGGCCAGATCGCCGACCCGGCTCAGATAGTCGTAGACCAACTGGTCGCTCTCGATCCCCACGGCGCCCCTCCACGGCCGGTCCACCCGGTACGGCCCGACGTTAGCGCCTGAACAGCGGCTAACGTGGTCCGGATGGGGATCGGTGAGCTCGACCGGGAGGCGCACGTGCCCGAGGTAACCAGCGCCGGCGCGGCGCCGCGCACGCTCGCGGAGGCGCTGCGCGCGCGGGGCGACGAAGGGCTCGCCGCGCTGCTGCGCGCCCGGCCGGACCTGCTGAGTCCCGTACCGAACGACCTGACGCAGCTGGCGACCCGCGCGGGCACGCGGGGTTCGGTGGTGCGGGCGCTCGATCGGCTCGACCGGTTCGCCCTCCAGACGGCCGAAGCGCTGGCGGTCGCCCCGGACCCCGCCCCGTACCCCGTACTGCTCGCGCTGCTCACCGGTGACGAGGGCGATCCGGAGATCGAGGCGGCGCTGCCGGGCGCGGTGGCGCTGCTGCGCGAGCAGGCCCTCGTGTGGGGCGAGGACGACCGGCTGCGGCTGGTGCGGACCGCGCGGGAGCTGCTCGCGCCCTCGCCGCAGCATCCGTCGCCGACGGGCCTCGGGCCGACGGTCGCGGAGGCGACGGCGGGGATGTCGCCGGGCCGGGTGCAGGAGATCATCGCGGCGGCCGGGCTGCCCGCGACGCACGATCCGGTGTCGGCGGTGGCGGCGCTCACGGAGCTGTTCACCGACCGGGCGCGGATGGGCGCGCTGCTCGACGAGGCGTCCCCGGAGGCCCTCTCCGTCCTGGACCGGCTGGTGTGGGGTCCGCCGTACGGCGAGGTGACGGCGAATCCGGCGCCTCCGGTGCGCTGGCTGCGCGACCGGGGGCTGCTGCTGCCGGTGTCGGCGCGGACGATGGTGCTGCCGCGCGAGGTGGCGCTGCACCTGCGGGGCGGGCGGGCGCACCGGACGCCGGAGCCGGTGGCGCCGGTGGTGGAGGCGGCGCGCGACTACCGTCCCCAGGTGGTGGACAGCGCCGCCGCCGGGCAGGCGTACGCGACGCTCGCGACCGTCGAGGAGCTGCTGAAGTCCTGGGACCAGGGCGGCCCCCAGGTGCTGCGGGCGGGCGGTATGTCCGTGCGGGACCTCAAGCGGACGGCGGTGGCGCTGGACGTGACGGAGCAGGTCGCCGCGTTCTGGCTGGAGCTGTGCTTCGGGGCGGGGCTGCTCGCCTCGGACGGGGAGGCGGACGAGCGGTACGCGCCGACGCCCGCGTACGACGACTGGCTCGACCTGCCGCCCGCCGAGCGCTGGGCGCTGCTCGTCGCGCCCTGGCTCACGGCGACCCGCACCCCGGGCCTGGTGGGCGGCCAGGACGCGAAGGGCCGCACGCTCGCCGTCCTCGGCCCGGACCTGGACCGCGCGGCCGCCCCGGAGGTCCGCCACCGGGTCCTGGAGCTCCTCGCGACCTTGCCGCCGGGCGCGGCGGCGGACCCCGGGTCGGTGTTCGCCCGGCTGCGCTGGGAGCGGCCGCCGCGGGGCGCCGCGCAGCCGGCCCCGCCGCGCGCGCCGCAGGCCGTGACCGGGGCGGACGAGTCCTCCGGCCCCGCCCCCGAGGCCCCCGGCGACCTGCGGTCCCGGCTCGCGCGGTGGACGCTCGCCGAGGCCGAGCTGCTGGGGATCACGGGCCGGGGCGCGCTCGCGTCCCCCGCCCGGGCGCTGCTCAATCTGCCGCTCGCGGAGGCGGCGACGCCCACCGACCACGGGGGCCGGGTCGAGCTGTCGGTGGCCGCCGGGCGGGCGGCGACCCTGCTCGCCCCGCTGCTTCCGGAGGCCGTCGACCACGTGCTGCTCCAGGCCGATCTGACGGCCGTCGCGCCGGGGCCGTTGCGGCGGCCGCTGGCCGACGCGCTCGCGGTCCTGGCGGACGTGGAATCGAAGGGTGGCGCGACGGTGTACCGGTTCACGCCCGGTTCCGTGCGGCGCGCCCTCGACTCCGGGCGGTCGGCCTCCGACCTGCACGACTTCCTGGCCGCGCACTCCCGGACGCCGGTGCCGCAGCCGCTCGCGTACCTGATCGACGACGTGGCCAGGAGACACGGCCATCTGCGGATCGGGGCGGCCTCCGCGTACGTGCGCTGCGACGACGACACCGTCCTCGGCGAGATCCTGGCCGACCGGCGCTCCGCCGCCCTGGGCCTGCGCCGCCTCGCGCCGACGGTGCTCGCGGCGCAGGCGGACCCGGCGTCGCTGCTCGACGGGCTGCGGTCGATGGGGTACGCCCCGGCCGCCGAGTCCGCCGAGGGCGACGTCCTGGTCACCCGCGCCGACGCGTACCGCACGCCCGCCCGTACGGCCCCGGTGCCCGTCCCGGACGGCCCGCCGGTCCCCGACGCGACGCTCCTCGGCGCGGCGGTGAAGGCGATCCGGGCGGGCGACCGGGCGGCGACGGCGGTACGGAAGGAGCCCGCGGCGCCGGTGGCGTCGGCGGGCGGCCTTCCCCGCACCTCGGCGGCCGAGACCCTGGCGACGGTCCAGGCGGCGGTGATGACGGGCTCGGCCGTCTGGATCGGCTACGTCAACGCGGAGGGCGCGGCGAGCCAGCGCGTCATCGCCCCGGTCCGCGTCGAGGGCGGCTTCGTGACGGGCTACGACCACACGGCCGACGAGGTCCGCACGTATCCCCTGCACCGGATCACGGGCGTGGCGGAACTGGCGGACGACCAGGTGTGACGGGGGCGGCCGAGGGGGTCCGCACCACGGCGGGGACCGTCGGCCGCGTCGATGCTGCACACTGGAGGATTGGCCGTTACGGGAACGGCCAGGTGCCGGAAGGACCTCATCACACGTGAATGGGCCACTCATCGTCCAGAGCGACAAGACGCTGCTCCTGGAGGTCGACCACGAGCTCGCCGAGGCCTGTCGTCGGGCCATCGCGCCGTTCGCGGAGCTGGAGCGGGCGCCGGAGCACATCCACACCTACCGGGTGACGCCGCTGGGGCTGTGGAACGCGCGGGCCGCGGGGCACGACGCCGAGCAGGTCGTCGACGCGCTCGTCGAGTACTCGCGGTATCCCGTGCCGCACGCGCTGCTCGTCGACATCGCCGAGACCATGGCCCGGTACGGGCGGCTCACGCTCTCCAAGCACCCCACGCACGGGCTCGTGCTGACCTCGACCGACCGGCCCGTCCTGGAGGAGATCCTCCGGTCGAGGAAGGTGCAGCCGCTGGTCGGGGAGCGGATCGACGCGGACACCGTGGCCGTGCACCCCTCCGAGCGCGGGCAGATCAAGCAGACGCTGCTGAAGCTCGGCTGGCCGGCCGAGGACCTCGCCGGGTACGTGGACGGGGAGGCGCACCGGATCGACCTCGCCGAGGACGGCTGGTCGCTGCGCCCGTACCAGAAGCAGGCCGTCGACGGCTTCTGGCACGGCGGCTCCGGTGTCGTCGTGCTGCCCTGCGGCGCGGGCAAGACGCTGGTCGGGGCGGGGGCGATGGCCCAGGCGAAGGCGACGACGCTGATCCTCGTCACGAACACGGTCTCCGCGCGGCAGTGGAAGCACGAGCTGGTGAAGCGGACCTCGCTGACCGAGGACGAGATCGGCGAGTACAGCGGTGCGCGCAAGGAGATCCGGCCGGTCACCATCGCCACGTACCAGGTGCTCACCACCCGGCGGAAGGGCGTCTACCCGCACCTGGAGCTCTTCGACTCCCGGGACTGGGGGCTCATCGTCTACGACGAGGTGCACCTGCTGCCCGCGCCGGTCTTCAAGTTCACCGCCGATCTGCAGGCGCGGCGGCGGCTCGGGCTGACCGCGACGCTCGTGCGGGAGGACGGGCGGGAGTCCGACGTGTTCTCGCTGATCGGGCCGAAGCGCTTCGACGCGCCGTGGAAGGAGATCGAGGCGCAGGGGTACATCGCGCCCGCCGACTGCGTCGAGGTGCGGGTGAACCTGACCGACGCGGAGCGGCTCGCGTACGCGACGGCCGAGGCGGAGGAGAAGTACCGCTTCTGCGCGACGACGGCGACGAAGCGGAAGGTGACGGAGGCCCTGGTGAAGAAGTTCGCCGGGCAGCAGATCCTCGTCATCGGGCAGTACATCGACCAGCTGGACGAGCTCGGCGAGCACCTGGACGCGCCGGTGATCAAGGGCGAGACGTCGAACGCGCAGCGGGAGAAGCTCTTCGACGCGTTCCGCAACGGCGAGATCAACGTGCTCGTGGTGTCGAAGGTCGCGAACTTCTCGATCGACCTGCCGGAGGCGACGGTCGCGATCCAGGTGTCGGGCACCTTCGGGTCCCGCCAGGAGGAGGCGCAGCGCCTGGGCCGGGTGCTGCGGCCGAAGGCGGACGGTCACCAGGCGCACTTCTACTCGGTGGTCGCGCGGGACACGATCGACCAGGACTTCGCGGCGCACCGGCAGCGCTTCCTGGCGGAGCAGGGCTACGCGTACCGGATCGTGGACGCGGACGAGCTGCTGGCCGGGGACTGAGAGGCGGGCGGGGTCCCGGTCCGCGCGGACCGGGACCCCGCCCGTACGGGGCGTCAGACCGCCGGGTTCAGGACCAGCTTCGCCTTGTCGTTGGCGGCGTTCGGGTCGAAGGGGAAGCCCGTGCCGTACGGCGGCTTCAGGACGATCGCGCCCTTCGCGCCGGTGACGACCGTGTCGACGCGCAGCTCGAAGGGGAAGGTCACGCTCTGCTTCTCGGCCACCCAGATCGGCAGCTGGCACACGTAGCGCGGCGCGCCGGTGCGCACCTCGCCCTCCCACCAACCGCCGTCCGCGGTGCGCGGCTCGCAGGCCTCCGGCACGGTGGTGGCGGTGGAGCCCTGCGGGACGGTGACGTCGACGGAGCCGACCGGGTCGCCGGAGCCGAGGTTGGCGACCCAGGCCGGGCCGCGGTTGCGGAAGGTGACGTCCGCGCGGACGGTCTCGCCGGCGGCGGCGGTGAGCCGCGCGCCGCGGACGGCGAAGTCCGCGGTGTTGGCGACGCCGATCGAGGCGATGGTGCCGTTGTTCTCCGGGGCGAGGTCCTCGGCGCCGCCGCGGGCGTTCACGCCGATGTCGATGCGCTCGGACAGCGCGTACGGGGCGGTCTTCGCCTGCAGTGCCGTCGGCAGGGCGAAGGAGCCGCCCGGGGCCACGACGTCGTCGAAGGCGCAGTCGATCTTGGTGAGCACCTTGATCGCGCCCTCGCCGAGCGGCTCGCTGGTGCACTGCGGGGCGACCGTGCCGAGGTCGAGGCCGCGGGTGACGTAGAGGGTGACCTGGACGCCGTTCGCCGGCTCGTTGCCCTTGTTCACCACGGAGACCGGCACGGGGACGGTGGTGCCGGGGGCGATGCCGGTGACGGGCGTGGCCCGGGCGAGGACGAGGTCGGGACCGGAGGCGATCCGGACGGTGGTGGAGCTCTCGGACGCGGTCATCGTGCCGGTGTCGGTGCGGGCCGTGGCCTGGTACGTGATCCGGCCGGTGACGCCCGCTCCGGTGCCTGCGGCGGCGCGCAGCTTCACCTCCACGGGGGCTTCGCCGGTCAGCGGCACCTCGGGGAGGGAGCAGACGGCGGTGGTGCCGGCCGGGGCGCAGGTGTCCGGCCAGGTGACGTCGGCGACGCCGGCCAGGCCGGAGACGTCGACGGTGAGCTCGCCGTCGGTCACGCGGACGTCGGCGTTGTCGTGATAGAGCCCCAGGCCGAGCGTGACGGCCTGGGCCTCGCCGCCGTCGGCGCCCTTGGGCAGCGCGAGCTCCCAGGGCGAGACGATCCACAGCTGGTCGCTGTCGGCGGCGGCCGGCGCCGCGGTCACGCCGACGGTGACCAGGCCGGCCGCGGTGGCGCACGCGGCGAGCCGCGCGAGACGGCCGAAGGAGGACTTCCTCATGATCTCCTGCGTTCCTCACTGCTTCGGGGACAGGGCGATGCGATGAGGAGACCGTCGAGGACGGCGAAGAGTTGCACGCCGGAGCGCGTTCAGTGGTTTTCAGTGGTTCCTGTACGTCGGGCAGGGGTTGCGGACGCCCGCCTCCGGGGGGCCGTAGTCGCCCAGCAGGGCTACCGAGGCCGCCGCGCCGCCGAAGGCGCGTATCGCGCGGAGGGCGGTGGTGAGGCGGTGGGGTCGGGGGACGGCGGTCACGCGGGGGAAGGTCGTCGCCGTGGTCGTCGCCGTGGGGAAGCTCGTCACTGTGGGGAAGGTCGTCGCTGTCATGCCTCCATGATGGAATTCGGACATTGCGGATACATCGGCCTGAGGATGGAACCCCGGTCCCCCTCGCGTCGGACGCCACCCCCTAGGGGAAAAGGATTCGCTCCGGTCGACCGCCGGAGTTAGACTCGTCGGCTTCCCCGCCTCCCCCGTGGAGCGCCGCCGCCCGGTCGGAAACCGGCGGCCACTCTGTCGTGTCCGCGTATCCACCTGCCCGGAGGCTTCACCGTGTCCGCATCCGACCCGCTCGCGCGCGAGCGCGCCCATCTGGCCTCGTCCCGCGCCGCGCTGCGCGCGATGCGCGAGGACGTCGAGGCGCTCGACATCAAGGACGTCACCGCGAACTGGGTCAACTCCCTGGTGCTCGGGCGGCAGATCGAGGACCGGATCAAGGCGCTCGCGGACCTCGCCGACACCCCGCTCTTCTTCGGGCGGCTCGACTACCTGCACACCACGCAGGAGGGCCAGCGCTTCTACATCGGGCGGCGGCACGTCCACGACGCCGACGGCGACCCGATGGTGATCGACTGGCGTGCGCCGGTCTCGCAGCCGTACTACCAGGCGTCGAAGAAGGACCCGCAGGACGTGGGCCTCCGGCGCCGCTTCGGCTACACGGGCGGCGAGCTCACCGCGTACGAGGACGAGCACCTCTCCGACCCGGAAGAGCTGGAGCACACCAGCCGGCTGCTCCAGGCCGAGATCGAGCGGCCCCGCGTCGGCCCCATGCGCGACATCGTCGCCACCATCCAGCCGGAGCAGGACGGGATCGTCCGCTCCGACCTGTCGGGGACGGTGTGCGTGCAGGGAGGTCCGGGGACCGGAAAGACGGCCGTCGGCCTGCACCGCGTCGCCTACCTGCTGTACGCGCACCGGGAGCGGCTCGCCCGCACCGGCACCCTGGTCATCGGGCCGAACCGTTCCTTCCTCCACTACATCGAGCAGGTCCTGCCCGCGCTCGGCGAGTTGGAGGTCCAGCAGGCGACGGTCGACGACCTCGTCGCGCACGTCGAGGTGCGGGGCGCGGACGAGGCGGCGACGGCAGTCGTGAAGGGCGACGCCCGGATGGCGGAGGTGCTGCGGCGGGCGGTCCGCTCGCACGTGACGCTGCCGAAGGAGCCCCTGATGGTGGTGCGCGGTTCGCGGCGCTGGCGGGTCCCCGCGTACGAACTGGAGCAGATCGTACGGGAGTTGCTCGACCGCGACATCCGGTACGGGGCCGCCCGCGAGGCGCTCCCGCAGCGCATCGCGCACGCCGTCCTGGTCCGGATGGAGGAGGCCGGCGAGGCGCCCGACGACCGCGTGCAGAACGCGGTCGCGCGGAACACGGCGGTGAAGGCCGTCGTGAAGGAGTGCTGGCCGCTCGTCGAGCCCGCGAAGCTGGTCCTGCGGCTGCTGAGCGACGCCGACTTCCTCGCCGAGCACGCCGAGGGGCTGCTCACCGGGGACGAGCAGAAGCTGTTGCTGTGGACGAAGCCGGCGCGGAGCGTGAAGTCGGCGAAGTGGTCGGCGGCGGACGCCGTCCTCATCGACGAGGCGAAGGACCTGGTGGAGCGGACGCACTCGCTCGGGCACGTGGTCCTCGACGAGGCGCAGGACCTGTCCCCCATGCAGTACCGGGCGGTGGGCCGCCGCTGCACGACCGGCTCGGCGACGGTCCTGGGCGACCTGGCGCAGGGCACGACGCCGTGGGCGACGGAGAGCTGGGCGCAGGCGCTCGGGCACCTGGGGAAGCCGGAGGCGGTGGTGGAGGAGCTGACGGCCGGCTTCCGCGTGCCGCGAGAGGTCATCGCGTACGCCTCGCGGCTCCTTCCGCACATGTCGCCGGGGCTCGCGGCGGTGGAGTCGGTCCGGGAGAACCCGGGCTCCCTGGAGGTCCGCCCCAGCGACGCACTCGACGAGGACGTCGTCGCGGCCTGCGTCGAGGCGCTGGCGCACGAGGGCTCGATCGGCCTGATCGCCGCGGACGCGCGGATCGCGCCGCTCGCGGAGGCGCTGACGGCGGCCGGTCTGGCGTACCTCTCCCCCGGCGAGGAGACGACGGCCGAGTCGCGCCTCACGCTGGTCCCGGCCTCGCTGGCGAAGGGTCTGGAGTACGACTACGTGGTCCTGGACGAGCCGGCGGCGGTCGTCGGCGGCGAACCGGACGAGCGGACGGGCCTGCGCCGGCTGTACGTGGCGCTGACGCGTGCGGTGTCGGGGCTGACGGTGGTTCACTCGGCGCCGGTACCGGAACAGTTGGGCGAGCTGTGACCACCCCCGCGTCGGAGCGTTGCACCACGTCGAGCTGTGGGCGCGCGCCCGCCGGGGCGGTGCCCTTCCCGCCGTCCCCGCCCGTGTGGGCAATCGTCCCGCTGGGGCGGGACGGGTGGGCACACGGGACGGCGCGCTGAGCGGCGCCTCCGCGTTCCGCGCCTGGACCCGCACCACGTTGTGCGGCGCGCATCCGGTGCGGGTTCAGGGCGCGGGAGCCTGGGCCCGGCAAGGGGCGCCGTCCGTTGTGCCCACCCTCCCCCAAGCTCTCGGCTTCGCTCGAGCAGGGGGACCCCCCTCGCCCCAGCGGAACGATTGCCCACAACGGGGGTGGGCGGGGCACCGCCCCGGCAGAGCGGCTGCCCACAGCGGGGTGCGGGGGGGCACTACGCGGCGTACCTGGAGGACGAGGACGGGTTCGAGGTGGAGCTGGTGGCGGCGGACTAGATCCCGTACTCCGGGAGCGCCTGCGTCCACGTGCGGTGGGCGACGGTCGCCAGGACCGGGTTCTTGCCCCGGTAGTAGTGCTCGGTCACGACGCCCCAGCACAGGGCCCAGCCGCGGCCTCGCGCCCAGGTGGCGTCGTCGACCTCGGCGGCCTCGCGGAAGAGGGGGCGGGTGTCGGGGGTGAGCAGGGACCAGGCGGCCATGAGGTCGACGGCCGGGTCACCCGTACCGAGGCAGCCGAAGTCGATGACGGCGTGGAGGCGGCCGTCGCGGGTCAGGAGGTTGCCGGGGAGCAGGTCGCCGTGGAGCCAGACGGGGTCGCCCTGCCAGGCCGGGAGGCGGAGCACCGACTCCCAGGCCTCGGTGGCGGCCTCGGCGTCGAGGGTGCCGTCCGCCCCGAGGGCGCGAAGAGCGGGTGCCATGAGGCCCTCTTCCCAGTCGGTGACCGGGCCGCCCCGGGAGGAGGCGGGTCCGCCGGTCGCGTCGATCCCGCGCAGGGAGACGCCGAAGCGGCCCAACTCGACGGCGGCGTGGGCGAGATCGGCGATCGGCGCGTCGTAGGCGTCGGCCCCGTCCAGCCAGGCGAACACGGACCAGGGCTGGTCGTACCCCTCGCCGGGCACTCCCTGCCCGACGGGTACGGGCACGGGCAGGGTCAGGTGCGGCGCGAGGCGGGGCAGCCAGCGCTGCTCCTTCTCGGCCTGCCCGGTGGCCCATGCGGACTTCGGCAGCCGTACGGCGTGCTCGTCGCCGAGCCGGAACATCGCGTTGTCGGTGCCGGCGGACTCCACCTCCCGTACGGGAAGTCCCGCCCACGCGGGGAACTGGGCGGCGATCAGCCGCTCGACGAGGGCGGTGTCGATCCGGGGGGTGGCCATGCGCGCGAGGCTAGCGATCAAGCATCGCGCGGGCCACGGGATTTCGGCTCCTTCGGCCGCTCCAGGATCAGATCTCCCGCGCGGGCGAGGACCTCGGCGCGGGTGCGGCCCTGGTGGTCGGCGGCGAGGAAGTGGTGGCCGATGGCCACGCAGAAGGCGAGGAGGGAGCGGGCCTCGACCTCGTCGGGGTCGGCGCAGAAGGTGCCGATCATCTCGCGGAGCAGTTCCATGCGCCGGTTGTCGACGCGGCGCAGGCGGGCGGCGACGGTCTCGTCGCGCCGGGCCCAGTCGCGGACGGCGAGGTCGATGGGGCGCAGCCGTTCGCCGGAGAAGGTGAGCATGCCGGCGAGGGTGATGAGGGCTCTCGGGTCGCCGTCCGCGTCCTGGCGGACGCGGTCGATCACCCGGTCGGCGGCCTCCCGCTCCCAGGTGTCGAGCATGGCGGCGAGGAGGGCGTCGCGGTCGGCGAAGTGGCCGTAGAAGCCGCCTTTGGTGACGCCGAGGCGTTTGGCGAGCGCTTCGACGCGGACGGCGTCGGGGCCGCCGTCGGCGAGGACGGTCAGGCCCTCCTCTACCCATCGTTCGCGGGGTGTGCGTGCGGCGCCCACGGTGTGTCCTCCCTCACTCGCCGACCGAATATACGCCTCCGTACATCAGGTCTGGCATCGTTGGCCTCGTCGTTATACGCAAGCGTATAGAACTGGGAAGGCGGCAGCGCCATGAAGCTCCCCGTCACCGAACACACCGCCAGGCCGTGGCGGATCCACGAGTTCACCCCCGACTTCACGACCGAGGACGTCTGGTCCTTCCGCACCCCGGGCGCCGGGCCCGACGACTTCCCGCGCGTGCTCGCGGCGATCGCGGCCGGCGCCGGCCTCTCCCGGCAGTCCGGACCGTCGAGGCTCCTGTTCGCGGTGCGCTGGAAGCTGGGCGCCCTGCTCGGCTGGGACGACCCGAAGGCCGGCCTCGGCCCGCGCGTCCGCTCGCTGCGCGAGCGCATGCCGGAGGAACTGACGGCGACGGCGGACCCCACCCCGGGGCCCGGCTCGTTCGTCCCCCTGTACGAGCTGCCCGACGAGGCCGCCCGGGAGCTGGCGAACAAGACCGTCCACGGGGTCGCGCACCTGGGCTGGGTGGAGACGCCCGACGGCGGCCACGAGCTCCGCATGGCGGTCCTGGTCAAGCCCAACGGCCGCCTGGGCCGCCTCTACATGGCCCTGATCACGCCCTTCCGGTACCTCATCGTCTACCCGGCGATGACCCGCCAGTGGGAGGCCGCCTGGCGGGACCGGGAGCGGCTGCTCGGGCAGAACCCCTAGGGAAGGTCGAGATCCCTAGGGGTGTCGAGACCCCTGAGGGCGCCGAGACCCCTGGGGAAGGTCGAGACCCCTGGGGGGTGTCGCGATCCCTGGAGGGCGTCGAGAGCCCTGGAGGGCGTCGAGAGCCCCAGGAAGTGTCGAGCCCCCTAGGGAGCGTCGACCGCCTCGCGCCACGTGCGGACCGCGTCCGCCGAGACCGGGTGGGTCCAGCCCTGCGGGCGGGCCGCGCCGCCGATGTGGAAGGCGGTGAGGCCGGCCGCGCGGAGGGTCGGGAGGTGGTCGAGGCGGAGGCCGCCGCCGACGAGGATCTGGGGTTCGTAGCCCGGTTCGCCCGTGCGGGCGCCTTCGGCGCGGAGGGTCGGCAGGCCGTCGTCGACGCCGGTCGCCGCGCCGGCCGTCAGGTAGGTGTCGAGGCCGGGCAGGTCGGCGAGGAGCTTGCGCAGGCCGTCGCGGTCGGCGGCGCGGTCGATCGCCCGGTGGAAGGTCCAGCGGGAGCCGTCCAGGACGGCGATCAGGCGCTCGACGGCCACCAGGTCCGGCTCGCGGTCGGGGGTGAGGAAGCCGAGGACGAATTCGGTCGCGCCCGCCGAGCGGAGTTCCTCCGCCCGGGCGACCAGGGCGTCGACGTCGCCGGCCGCGAATCCGTCGGCGAGCCGGAGCATCACGCGCAGCGGGATGTCCACGGCGCGGCGGATGGCGGTGAAGGAGGCCGTGGACGGGGTGAGGCCGTCCGCCGCCATGTCGGTGACGAGTTCGAGCCGGTCGGCGCCACCGGTCTGGGCAGCGACCGCGTCTTCCTCGTCGAGGGCGATCACCTCAAGGACAGCACGGTTGCTCATCTCGCCCATTCCTCCATGAATGACGACTACAGGTCTAGTCCAATGTCCAGACTAGCCGTGTGCGTGGCCTGCCGCATCGTGCCCCGCCTCACCCGTCCCACTCATGGCCGGTGCCGTCGCCCCGCCCGTCGCGCCCGCCTTCACCGTGAAGGCCGCCGTGCGGACCTTGCCCTCGTGCCGGAAGTCGAGGAAGAGGCGGTACGTGCCCGCGCTGGGCGCCGTCGCCGTGAAGGAGACGTCCGGGCCGGGGCCGCCCTCGTTGGGGTGCACGTGGAGGTAGGCGAGGTCGCCGTCGCGCAGCGCGACGAGGTGTCCGTACGCGCCGAGGTACGGCTCCAGGTCCGTGACGGGCTTCCCGGCCTTGGTGACGGTGAGCTTCAGTTCCCCCGCCTTGCCCGGGTCCAGGACTCCGCCCAGGCGGACCTGGTAGCCGTCGACGGTCGCGGTCGGGGCGACGGCGGGCAGCGGCTTCGGCGCGTACGCGCCCGGGACGGCGAGGTCGGCGCCGAGCGTGACGCCCTCGGCGCCGGGGGCGGCGGGCTTGAAGTCGGCGAAGGCCTTGTAGCCGCCGGCGGCCGGCAGGTCCGCGTCCACCGACCAGGTGCCGTCGGCGGCCTTCACCGGGTGCAGGTGGCGGAAGGTGTTGAGGTCGCGCGAGGCGACGATGAAGTGCAGTTCCTTGCCGTGCTCGGTGGTGAAGGCGGTGACCTTCTTGCCGGCCGCGTCCTTGACGGAGAACTTCAGGGTGCTGCGGCCGACGGCGGGGGCGGGGGTCTCCAGGGCGAGGGTGTAGCCGTCCTGGGAGACCTGGAGGCCGTCGGGGAGGGCGGAGGCGGCGGCGCCCTCCTCGTGACCCTCGTGGCCCGACTCCTTCCGCGGCTCCTGCGTCGCGTGACCCGCGTGCTCCGCCTTCTTCGGCTCCTCGACGGGGCCGACCCCCTTGCCGACCCCGTACGCGGTCCCGAAGGTCGCGGCGAGCGCGGCGGCAAAGGCAGTGATCTTCACTCCGGTGTTCATGACTGCTCTCCCGTACGTGGGTGGCGTGGGCATTCGTTCGTCCGACGCACTTCACCATACCCCTGGGGGGTATCAAGTCAAGTCGGGTCGACACTTGCGTCGGATACCACCGGGGGGTATACATGGACTCGTGAACAGATACCCCCCGAGGGTATCGCCCGGAAAGATCGACCGAGGAGGAAGCCATGGGCTCCTGCTGCACCCCCGACAACAGCTGCTCGACCAACGCCGGTGAGGCGACCGCCGTCGCGGTCGCCGACAGCACCGTCACGGTCTACGCCGTCTCCGGCATGACCTGCGGCCACTGCAAGAGCTCGGTCACCAAGTCCGTCAGCGCCCTCGACGGCGTCATCTCCGTCGACGTCGACGTCGCCGGCGGCCTGGTGACCGTGACCACCGGCGGCGAGCCCGACGACGCCGCGATCACCGCGGCCGTCGACGACGCGGGCTACGAGCTGACCGGCCGGGCCTGATCCGCCGCCGGGCAGACCGGAACCCCGCCGGCGCCCCCGTCCCGGTACCCGACGGTCCGCCCGGCAGGCGGAGCACCGCCCGCACCACCCCGGCCGCCGGGGTCCGCCCACCACGCCCGGACCCCGGCCCCCGAACCCCGCCACACCCGAGGAGCAGGAAATGACCACGACCACTCCGGGCACCGCCCAGGTCGAGCTCGCCATCGGCGGCATGACCTGCGCCTCGTGCGCGGCCCGCATCGAGAAGAAGCTCAACCGCATGGACGGGGTCGAGGCCACCGTCAACTACGCCACCGAGAAGGCGAAGGTCACCTTCGACGCCGACATCGACGTCGCCGACCTGATCGCCACCGTCGAGGCCACCGGTTACACCGCCAAGGAGCCCGAGCCGCCGAAGGCCGACGAGAGCAGCAGCGGCCCCACCGACGAGGAGAAGGCCGACGAGGAGCTGCGGCCCCTCAAGCAGCGGCTGATCACCGCCGTCGCGCTCGCCGTGCCCGTCATCGCGATGGCGATGGTCCCGGCCCTGCAGATCGAGTACTGGCAGTGGCTGAGCCTCACGCTCGCCGCCCCGGTCGTCGTCTACGCCGCCTGGCCCTTCCACAAGGCCGCCTGGACCAACGCCAAGCACGGCGCGGCCACCATGGACACCCTGATCTCGGTCGGCACGATCGCCGCATTCCTGTGGTCGCTGTGGGCGCTGTTCTTCGGCACCGCCGGCACGCCGGGCATGACGCACCCCTTCGAGTTCACGATCGCCCGCACCGACGGCGCCGGGAACATCTACCTGGAGGCCGCGGCCGGCGTCACCGCCTTCATCCTGGCCGGCCGGTACTTCGAGGCCCGCTCGAAGCGCAAGGCGGGCGCCGCGCTCAAGGCGCTGATGCAGCTGGGCGCGAAGGAGGTGACCGTCCTCAGGAACGGCCGCGAGGTCACCGTGCCCACCGCCGAACTCCAGGTCGGGGACCGCTTCCTGGTCCGCCCGGGCGAGAAGATCGCCACCGACGGCACCGTCGTCGAGGGCTCCTCCGCCGTCGACGCCTCGATGCTCACCGGTGAGTCCGTACCCGTCGAGGTCTCCGTCGGCGACTCCGTCACCGGCGCCACCCTGAACGCCGGCGGCCGCCTGGTCGTCGAGGCCACCCGCGTCGGCTCCGACACCCAGCTCGCCCGGATGGCGAAGCTCGTCGAGGACGCGCAGAACGGCAAGGCCGCCGCCCAGCGCCTCGCCGACAAGATCTCGGCCGTCTTCGTGCCGGTCGTCATCGCCCTCGCGCTCGGCACCCTCGGCTTCTGGCTGGGTACGGGGCAGGGGCTGACCGCCGCGTTCACCGCCGCCGTCGCCGTCCTGATCATCGCCTGCCCCTGCGCCCTGGGCCTGGCCACCCCGACCGCCCTCATGGTCGGCACCGGGCGCGGCGCCCAGCTCGGCATCCTCATCAAGGGCCCCGAGGTCCTGGAGACCACCCGCAAGGTCGACACGATCGTCCTCGACAAGACCGGCACCGTCACCACCGGCCGCATGACCCTCGTCAAGGTCCACACCGCCGCCGGTACGGACGAGACCGACGTCCTGCGCCTGGCCGGCGCCCTGGAGCACTCCTCCGAGCACCCCATCGCCCAGGCCGTCGCCACCGGCGCCGCCGCCAAGGTCGGCACCCTGCCCACCCCCGAGGACTTCGCCAACATCCCCGGTCTCGGCGTCCAGGGCGTCGTCGACGGCCACGCCGTCCTCGTCGGCCGCGAGAAGCTGCTCCAGGAGTGGGCGATGGAGCTCACCCCGTCGCTCAAGGCCGCGAAGGACGCCGCCGAGACGGCCGGCAAGACGGCCATCGCGGTCGCCTGGGACGGGGAGGCCCGCGCGGTCCTGGAGGTCGCCGACGCCGTGAAGGAGACCAGCGCCGAGGCCGTCAAGCGGCTCCGCGCGCTCGGTCTGACGCCGATCCTGCTCACCGGTGACAACAAGGCGGTCGCCGAGGCCGTCGCCGCCGAGGTCGGCATCGACGAGGTCATCGCCGAGGTCATGCCGCAGGACAAGGTCGACGTGGTCAAGCGCCTCCAGGGCGAGGGCCGTTCGGTCGCCATGGTCGGCGACGGCGTGAACGACGCCGCCGCGCTCGCCCAGGCCGACCTGGGGCTCGCGATGGGCACCGGCACGGACGCCGCCATCGAGGCCGGCGACCTGACCCTCGTACGGGGAGACCTGCGGGCCGCGGCCGACGCGATCCGGCTCTCCCGCAAGACGCTCGGCACCATCCGCTCCAACCTCTTCTGGGCCTTCGCCTACAACGTGGCCGCCCTGCCGCTCGCCGCGGCCGGACTGCTCAACCCGATGATCGCGGGCGCGGCCATGGCCTTCTCCTCGGTCTTCGTGGTCGGCAACAGCCTCCGCCTGCGGGGCTTCCAGGCCGCCGACCGCTGACCATCCCGTCCTGTGAACCCCTGATCCCCGAGGAGCCCGTCGTGGCCGGTTACGGACAGCACAAGGAAGACATCATCAGACGGCTGAGGCGCATCGAGGGCCAGGTCAGGGGGGTGCAGCGGATGGTGGACGAGGACGTCTACTGCATCGACGTCCTCACCCAGGTCTCCGCCATCAACGCGGCCCTCCAGTCCTGCGCGGTGGCCCTCCTGGACGAGCACCTGAGCTGCTGCGTCACGGAGGCCATCGCCCAGGGCGGGGACCAGGCGAAGGTGAAGGTGGGCGAGGCGTCCAAGGCCATCGCCCGGCTGATCCGGACGTGACGGAATCCCCGGGCCCCGCCCGGGAAGCATCAACCGCCCTTGCGTGAAGGGCAGTCGGCGGACAGCGTGAGGCTCAGCCGGAGACAGAGGCCGAGCAGCTGACGGAGGAGCACCAGCTCCACCGAACCGGGGAGACCGGAGTCGCAGACCTTCGCGCAAGGGCGGTTCTTCATGAGGGTCGACATCCCGCCATCGTACCCCTGGGGGGTATACTTGACGCGGGGAAGCGGCCCGTACGATGGCAGGCCCTACGGGGGAGGGGATGCATGTGCGCCGGCTGGGAGAGCTGGAGGCCGAGATCATGGACCGACTGTGGGCATGGCAACGGCCCGCCACGGTCCGCGAGATCGTCGACGACATCAATCGGGGACGCCGGGTCGCCTACACGACGGTGATGACGGTGGCGGACATCCTGCACCGCAAGGGCTGGCTCCGGCGCGAGAAGTCCGGACGGGCCTGGCTGTACGAGCCGGTCCGCGGCCGCGAGGAGTACACGGCGGGCCTGATGCGGGACGCCCTCGGCGACAGCCAGGACCGTCCCGCCGCCCTCCTCCGCTTCGTCGAGGTCATCTCGGACGAGGACATGGCCGCCCTGGACGCGGCCCTCCGCGCCGCCCGGGGCGACCAGGACCCGCAGGCCCTCCGCGCCGCCCGGGGCGAGGGCCCGGACGCCCCTGACGGCCCCGTCGGAGGCCTCGCGTGAACCGCCCCGCCCCCACCGGGGGTCACGCGTGAACCACCCCGCCCCCACCGGAGGTCACGCGTGACCCACCACGTCCTCGTCCCGCTCGGGCTCGTCCTCCTCACCGGCTTCGTCGTGCCCTGGCTGGTGGCCCGGGCCCGCTGGGCCCAGCAGGTGCCCCGGCTCGCCCTCGGCGTCTGGGCCGCGTGCGGCGCCGGCTTCGCGGCCGCGTCCGCGCTGCTCCCCGCCCAGATGGTCCTGTCGAGCGCCGACAGCCACCGCCTGGCGGACATGATGTTCGGGCTCCGGCTCCCCACCCTCGACCGGCTCCTGCACCTCGACGGGCGCGAGCGGCTCGCCCTGTGCCTCTCGCTCCTCGTCCTGTCGGTGCCCACCGTCGCGTTCGTGCGCCGCCTGGCCAGGGCCCGGCGGATGCGGACGCGGCACGCGGGGGTGCTGCGGCTCGTCGGCCGGTACGACCCCGCGCTGCGGGCCACCGTCCTCGACGACGACCGACCCGCCGTCTACTGCCTGCCGGGCCGCTCGCGCCGGGTCGTCGTCTCCTCCGGCGCGGTGCACGCCCTGACGCCCGCCCAGCTCGCGGCGGCCCTCGCGCACGAGCGGGCGCACATCGCGGGCCGGCACCACCTCCTCGTCGCGGCGGCGGAGGCCTTCGCGGCCGTCTTCCCGCGCCTCCCGCTCGCGCGCCACGGCGGGCCCGCCGTACCCCTGCTGCTCGAAATGGCCGCGGATGACCGGGCGTTACGCCGATGTACGCGGGACGCGCTGGCGACGGCGCTGTACGCGCTGGCCTCGGGCCGGGCGCCGCGGTCCGCGTTCGCGGCGGGCGGCCCCTCGGCGGCGCTGCGGATGCGGCGCATCCTCACCCCGTACAGCGCGGGACACCCCGTGCTGTACGGGCTCCTGACGATCGCGGCAGCGGGACTCGCGATGACCCCCCTGGTCATCGCATGCTGCTCGTTCCCCCGGTAATACGCGAACACCGTTATTTACTAAGCGAATTCGTAGATTTCGCATCGGTCACGGATCACGGAATGCACCGCTATCGTGGGTACGTTGGGGCTCGGACTCGGCACGTCGAAGGGTGCAAAACCAATGCAGCTCGCCGGCGTTCGTACGGCAGCGGCCGGCGACGCGACCACGATATCCAGACTGCTTGCCGACACCATCCGGAGCAGCTACGCCGGAATACTGGACGAAATCCCGATGCGACGGCTGATCTCCGCGCAATGCGCACTCCCCCGCATACGCGCGGAAATTGAAATTCCGGGAGGCGCCCCCGGCTGGCTCGGCTGGCTGGTCGCCACGGGCCCGGAGGGCACGGTCGTCGGTGTCGCCGCCGGCGGCGTCCCGGTCCCGGGCGAGGGCGAGGTGTACGCGCTGGCGGTGGAGGCCGGCGCGCGCCGCGCCGGCGTCGGTACGGCCCTGCTCGCCGCCGCGACCGACCGGATGCGCGGCTACGGCGCCCGGGAGCAGCGCGTGGAGCTCCCGGCGGAGGCCGACCCGGCGCTCCCCTTCTACGCCCACCTCGGCTTCGCGGCCCTCTCCCCGAGGCGGTGGAGCCGGCCGCTCCTCTGACCGGCCGCTCTCCGGGCCACTCGTCCGACCGGACGCTCCTCTGACCGGCCGCTCTCCAGGCCACTCGTCCGACCGGCCGCTCCTCTGACCGGACGCCCTCCCGAAGCCCACCGTGGCAGATCCACGCCATCGCGTGTTCACGCAGCCCGATCCGGTGGATCGGAGGTTCGCTCCCCGGTCAGGATGGGTTCAGCGGCGCGGGCCCGGCGGCACGGGTACCTCGCCCGGACGGCATGGACCGAGCGAGCCCCTGGAGGAGCGATGCACACACCGAGCGGCACTTCCCTGCCCGTCGTGCCCGCAGCGCTCGCTCCGGTCCTGCCGTCCCGATACGGCCTCGACCAGGAGCCCGCCCCCGGCGCCGGCATCCGGGTCACCGCCGACACCCTCCCCGGGCTCGAGTCGGTCTCCCCGGCCGACGAGAGCTCGGTCTGGCTGCACGACGCCCTGCTCGGCCCGCACAGCGCGGACATCGTCCGCTACCTCAGCCTCGCCCGCTCCACCGGCGGACCCGTCCTCGACCTCGGCTCCGGCGCCGGGCGGCTCGCCGTCCCGTTCGCCCGGCACGGCTTCGCCGTGGAAGCCGTGGACCGGGACGCCTCGGCCCTGGAGCGCCTCGAAGGCTGGGCCCGCCGGATCGGCCCGCAGGTGGCCGGGCTCGTCGTCACCCACCGCGCGGACCTGACCGAGCTCCGCCTCGAAGGAAGCTACCGGCTGGCGCTGCTCGCGGGTGCCATGGTCACGGCCGTCCCGCCGGCCAGCCGGCCGGAGCTGCTGCGCGAGGTCGCCGCCCATCTGGAGTCGGGCGGGGCGCTCGCCCTCGACTACACGGCGCACCAGCTGCCGGGGCTGATCGCGGAGCCGCGTCGGACCTGGGCGTTCCAGGTGCCGCGCTTCGACGGCATCGACGAGTGGGTGGTGGCCCGGCAGGTCTTCGACCTGCCGTCGATGAGCGAGCGGATCACGTACTACGCCGCCAGGACCGGCAAGCTCTCCTCGGAGCGGGTCGTGCTGACCACGGACAAGTGGATCGTCGACCCCGAGCGGCTCGCGGCCGAGCTGCACTCGGCGGGGCTGCACATCGAGGGCAGGCGGCGCCACCGGATCGACGAGCGGACCGAGTCCGTCCTCCTCGTGTGCAGGCCGGACGACTGAGGTGTGCGGGACGGACGACCGATACGGGGCGGAGGGTCGGCCGAAGAGCACCTGCCGAGGTTGACGAGCAAGAGGTACGATGCCCACAAAAGTTTGGGCCGACCAGGTGGCGGGCGGAGAAGATGGCAGGCGTGGAAGAGCTGACGGGCCGCGAGGCGGTGATCCAGCGTCTGCGCGATGTCGGGCTGCGGGTCACGGGCCCGCGCCTGGAGGTGCTCACGGTGCTCGCCGCCGGCGGCCATCTGGACGTCGAGGCCATCACCACGACGGCCCGCGAGCGGCTCGGCACGCTGACCAGCCAGGCCGTGTACGAGATGCTGCGGCACTTCCAGGAGACCGGTCTGGTCGGCAAGTTCGACCGGCCCGGCCTGCCCGCCGTGTTCGAGATCTCCGGACCGCCCCACCAGCACGCCCTGTGCACCGCGTGCGGCCGCGTGGAGAACGTCTCCGCGACCGCGCCGGAGCCGCCCCGCGGCGCCCTGCCGCAGTGGCGGGTGGACGACGCGGAGGTCGTCTTCAGGGGCCTGTGCCCCGACTGCCGGGCGGCCGGCTCCGGCGCCTGAGCCGCCGTCACCTCTCCGCGTGGCCGCCGCCTCGGCGCCGGTCGACACCGTGCGTGTCGTTCGATTTTGTGGCAGGGTCTAGCGGGGCGATTCGACAGGGTCCACCGGATCCGAGGGGAGTCTGCTGCGCCGTGTCCAGAAACGCCGCCGTGTCCCGGACGGGGAGCGATCAGGCTCTCGCCGTCTACCAGGAGCTCCGTGCCCGCCCCGAGGCAGGTTTCGACGAGGTCGCCGACCGGTTCGAGCTCTCCGCCGACGAGCGGGAGCGATGTCGCGACGAACTCGCCTCCTTAGGACTCACCGCCACCCCCGAAGCCTCGGACCCGAGCCCCCGCCCCGTCGTCCTCGACCCGGACGTCGCCCTGTTGCGGCTGCTGCGCCGGGAGCGCGACCGGCTCCAGGACCGCCTCGCCGCGACCAGCCGCGCGCACACCGCCCTCGAAGCCCTCGCCGGACCGTTCCTGCGGGCCGGGGCCGCGCCCCGCTCCGAGGTCGAGGTCGAGATCGTCACCGACCCGCAGCGGGTGCTGCGCGAGCTGTCGGACCTGACGGAGTCCGTGCGCACCGCCGTCCACGTCATGCACACCGGGTCCGTACGGCGCGAGGACATGGCCGCCGAGCTGGAGCGGGACCGCTCCCGGGCCGCCCGCGGGGTGCGGGTCCGCGCCATGTACAGCCGCCGGGTCGGCACCGTGCCCGAGATGACCCAGCACCTGGAGGACCGGGCGGCGCTCGGCGTGGAGCTGCGCCTCTCCCCCGTCGTCCCGATGAACATGGTCCTCGCCGACGAGAACTTCGCCCTGCTGCCGACGGACCCGCACGACCCGGACTCGCCCGTCATCCTCGCCCGCGGCCCGGGTCTGGTCCGCTCGTACCTCGCGCTGTACGAGTACTGCTGGCAGGCGGCCGCCCGGTACGGCGAGGAGCCCGGGGAGTCCGGCGGCGACGGCCTGTCGGACCAGCAGCGGGCCGCGCTGCACATGCTCGCCTCGGGCATCAAGGACGAGCAGATCGCGCGCAGCCTCGGCGTCTCGCTGCGGACGGTGAGCCGGCTGCTGTCCGAGGTCATGCAGGAGCTGGGGGCGGCGAGCCGCTTCGAGGCCGGCGTCAAGGCGGCCCGGCTCGGGCTGCTCGACGGCGAGGGGCCGGAACCCGTGGGCTAGTACGAGGAGTTCGGATGTCATGGAGGACGCGCACGGCCCACCGGGGCCGTGCGGGCCGCGGAAAACGCACGACGGAATCCCGCCGCGCCGCATGACGGGGTGAGGGCGGGGCCGACTCGGAGGATGAGGGGGGGCACTTCGCCATGGTCACCGCGGGCGACGGCACGGGGGACGGCACGACCGACGTCCTGCTTGCCGTGTACCAGGAGCTGCGCCGCCGGGGCGTCTCGGACTTCGAGGAGGTCCGCAGGGAACTCGGGCTGGCGCCGGAGGAGTACGAGCGATGTCGCCGCGAACTCCTCGCCCTGGGCCTCATCGTGCCCACGGGGCAGGTGCACGCCACCATCGACGCCGTGCAGAACGGCAGCTGGCGGTCCGAGACGGACACGGTGGCGGCGATCGATCCGGAGATCGCGCTGCTGCGGCTCCTGGAGCGGGAGCGGGAGCGGCTGCGGGAGCATCTGGCCGAGGCGGACGAGGCGTACGGCACGCTGGAGGTCCTGGCGGGCTCCTATCTGCGGGCCGAGGCGCTGGCCCGGGCGGAGGCGCACGTCGAGGCGCTGACGGACTACCGCAGGATCCAGCAGGCCATCGAGGACATCACCGATGTGATGCAGGAGAGTTCGGCCTCGATGCACCCGGGGACGCCGGGCCGGCAGAACCCGGAGCTGATGCTCGACCGGGACCGGCGGCAGCTCGCCAACGGGGTGCGGGTGCGCGCCGTCTACGGCCGGCAGGAGGCGACGGACCCGCGGATGGAGAAGTTCCTGGGGCAGCGGGCCGAGCTGGGGGTGGAGATCCGGCTCGCGCCGGTGGTGCCGATGAACCTGATCATCGCCGACCAGCAGTTCGCCCTGGTGCCGATCCGGCCCGAGGAGCCGGGCGAGGGCGCGATCCTGGCGCGGGGCAGCGCGCTGGTGCGGCCGTACCTGAGCCTGTACGAGCACTGCTGGCACACGGCGACCCCGTACGGGAACGAGGCGACGGCGGAGGCGGGCGGTGACGGTCTTTCGGAGCAGCAGCGGGCCGCGCTGCACATGCTGGCCTCGGGGATGAAGGACGAGCGGATCGCGCGCACGCTCGGGGTGTCGCTGCGGACGGTCAGCCGGATGATCTCGGAACTGATGCAGGAGCTGGGGGCGACGAGCCGTTTCGAGGCGGGTGCGCGGGCGGTGCGGCTCGGCTGGCTGGACTGAATTCCCCCGGAGGGCGCGGGGGAAATGCCGGAGCCCCACAATCGTGGCAGCGATTGCGGGGCCTCACGGCGGGGGAATTTCCAGGTGAATATGCCGGGGGATCGGCTCAGTTGGTGGGGCCGGGGGTCACCGGCGGGACCGGCCAGCCGTTGTCGTCGGCGACACCGGCGACGGTGTGGGGGGTGACCGGGGCGCTGCCGGGGGAGGCCGCGACGGCGGCGCCGGCCGCGACCGCGGTACACGCCGCCATCGCGACCAGGAGGCGGGTGACGGCCTTGCGGATACCGGTGTTCTGCGCGACGGACATGATTCCTCCAGGACGTGGAATGTGAATTCGGACTTCCGGGGGCCCGTGCCGCCGGGCTTTCCCTGAAGACATCTCCATTCTGTCCCGGCCCCCGAATCGAATCCAGGGATTGTCCGTGCGTGGATCCGCCATGGCGTGGATGCGTCAATCCGCCGTCCGAACAACGGAATTGGGGGATCCGGAGCCCGCCATACCTTTGGTCGAACCAAAAGAGATGCTAGACTTGTGCTACGGCCTTCTCGTTCCTCCAGGAGAGAGGGGCCGCCGGGGCAGGGGCGTGCCGCCGCCCCTGCCCCACCCCCCGCTCGAGCGCCCCCCGGTACACCTCGACGGTCCGCGCGGCCGACACCCGCCAGCTCATCCCGCGCGCGTGACACACCGCCGCCGCCCCCATCGTCTCCACCACCTCCGGGTGCTCCGCGAGCATGCGCAGCCGGCGCGCGTACTCCACCGGGTCGTGCCCCCGCACAAGCAGCCCCGTCACCCCGTCCCACACCGCCGTCGGCAGCCCGCCCACCGCCGCCGCGAGCACCGGCGTCCCGCACGCCTGCGCCTCCACCGCCACCAGACCGAACGACTCGCTGCGCGACGGGACCACCAGCACGTCCGCCGCCCGGTACCAGTCGGCGAGCCGCTCCTGCCGCACGGGCGGGCAGGGCCGCAGCACGTCGGTGACCCCCAGCCCCTCCGCGAGCCGCCGGACCGAACCCTGCTCGGAGGCGCCCGAGTGCCCGCCCACCACCGGCACCAGGAGCCTGCGGCGCAGCCCCGGCGCCTCCCGCAGCAGCTCCGCCACCGCCCGGACGAGCACGTCCGGGCCCTTCAGGGGCTGGATGCGGCCCGCGTAGAGCGGAATGAACGCGTCGGCCGGCAGCCCGAGTCGGGCCCGGGCCGCCGCCCGCCCGCCCCCAGGGCCTTCGGCCCGGGAGGTGTCCCCACCCGGGTGGAAGGTGCGCAGGTCGACGCCGGGCCGTACGACCTCGGTCCGCGCCCCCTCCGCCCCGTACAGCGAGCGCAGCGCCTCCGCCTCGTCGGCCGTGTTCGCGATCAGCCGGTCCGCGCTGCCCACCACCTGGTGCTCGCCCCGGACACGGAGCTCCGGCTCGGGGACGTCGCCCTCGGCGAGCGAGGCGTTCTTCACCCGGGCCAGGGTGTGGGCGGTGTGCACGAGCGGTATCCGCCAGCCCACCGCGGCGATCCGGCCCGCCTGCCCGGAGAGCCAGTAGTGCGAGTGGACCAGGTCGTAGCGCCGCTCCTCCTTGAGCAGGGCCAGCGAGAACGGCACCACCAGGCCGGGCATGGCCTCCTTCGGCAGCGCCCGGCGCGGCCCGGCGTGCAGGTGCCGGACCCGCACGCCCGGCGCGAGCTCGACGAGCGGGGGCGCGCCCTCGCCCCGGCAGCGGGTGAACAGGTCGACCTCCACGCCCTGTTCGGCGAGGGCGCGGGAGAGCTCGACCATGTAGACGTTCATGCCGCCGGCGTCCCCCGTCCCGGGCTGGTGGAGCGGGGAGGTGTGGACGCTGAGCATGGCGACGCGCAGGGACACGTGGGGCTCCTGTGAGAGGGAGGTGGGGGGCCGCGTGTCCCTGCGCGTCGCGCGCACGGTCACGCGGCAGGGCATTCCTACGGAAGTACTTAGTTGCTTAGTAGTACGGGGCGGGAAAGCGCCGATCAGAAACCGAAGACCGGACCCGACGGCGGTGCGAGCCGGGTCCCCGGCAGCGGCGGCACCATCGCGTGCCAGTCGACCGGCCGCCCCGGCTCCACCCGCAGCGCCGCCGCGAGCCGGTCGGCGCCCTCCGGCATCACCGGCCGCGACCAGGCCGCGAGCGCCGAGGCCACCGCCAACTGGGCGGCCAGCGCCGGAAGATGACGGCAGGAGGTGCTGGGCCGGCACCGCTCGTGGGCGTTGACGTGACCGAAGTCGGCCACCGAGCGGACCATCTCGTCCAGGACGGCGACCGCCCGGCGCGGATCGAACGCGTCGGGGCCGTACGCCTCGCGCAGGTCGTCCACGCCCCGGTGCAGCCGCCGCTCCAGGATCTCCCAGCCGGTGCCGCCGGGCAGCGCCTGCGGGGCGAGGCCGCCGCACTCCTCCCGTACGGCCGAGAAGAGCCGGGACAGCCAGCTGTTCCAGTTCTCGTCCAGCTCGCGCCGGGCGGCGGCGAGCCGCTCCCGCCGGAAGACCGTGCGCCGGCCCAGCGGACGGGCCTGCAGGACGTGCCGGCGCAGGGTGTCGGAGCCGTACTCGGTGAGCAGGTCGAGCGCCCAGACGTTGCCCTCCTGGACACCCTCCTCGATGACGTACGACTCGTTGACGTTGAAGTCCTGCGGCAGCTTGACGTCCTGCGCGAGGAGCAGCACCGGCAGCAGCACGGCGTGGCAGAAGGCGTGCCCGAAGCCGCAGAAGTGGATCGCGCGGCGCGGCAGCGGCCCCTTCACGTCGTAGCCGAAGAGGTGCATCGCGGCGGCCTCGAAGCAGCCGTCGACACGGTGCTCGGGGAAGCCCTCCACGGGCACCGGCAGGCCCCACTCGCCGGGGTGGCCGACCGCGATGTCCGGCAGCCCGTCCTCGACGAGCGACTCGCACAGCGCGGCGAGCCGCGGCGGCAGGCCCGCCGTCGCCCAGTAGTCGGCGAGCGTGTCCCGGAACGGCTCCAGGGGCACGTACAGCCGGCGGCAGCGGCGGGCGACCGCCGGGGTGTCGCAGAGCGCGCAGCGCGCCGCGATCAGATCGCCGCCGTCGTTCGGCCGGGCGCACTCGTGGCACATCCCGCCGTCGCTGGCCGCGCCGCAGTGCGGGCACGTACCGGTGGCGTGCGCCCCGTGCAGCCAGCGTCCGCACGGCTCGCAGTACGGAAGGAGACGGGTCCGGGGAGCGATGACGCCCTGCGCGTACAGCTTCGCGAAGAGGTCCTGCACCCAGCGTCCGTACCCCTTGTCGCGGCGCGGGCGCACGATGTGGTCGAACTCCACGCCCGACCGCAGCCAGTCGGCGGTGATCGCGGCGCGGTAGCCCTCCGCGACCTCCTCGGGCTTGCGGTGGTGGCGCAGCGCGCGGACCTCCACGGAGCTGGCGTGATCGGCGGTGCCGGTGGTGAACCGGACCGCCTCGCCCTCCGCGCGCAGGAAGCGGGTGAGGACGTCGGCGGCGACGTACGGCCCGGCGAGGTGGCCGATGTGGAGCTCGCCGTGGGTGGCGGGAGGAGTCGCGGTGATCCAGACAGGGGTGCTCATGGGACCTCCTTGACGGGGCGCCGTGGGGCGCAGGGCGGTCAGCGGGGCTCGAAGTGGAAGGAGCGGATGAAGCAGTCGCGGGGCTGCTCGACGGCGTAGACGATGCACTCGAAGAGGGCCTGCGTGGTGAGTTTCTCGTCGGGCGCCATTCCGTCCGGGTTCGCTCCGTCCCATTCCGCGAAGCGCGGGTCCGAGGTCGAGAAGTCGGGCGGGAAGAGGGAGAAGACGCGGACCCCGGAGGGCCGCAGCCGGCGCGACAGGATGTCCGCGAAACCCGCCTGGGCGCTCTTCGCCGCCCAGAACGCCTCGTGGGCGGCGGAGGCCGTCGCGGCGGAGGCGCCCTCGGCGTCGCGGACGGCGACCATGTTCACGATGTCGGGCCGCAGCGAGCCGCGGAGCAGTGGCAGGAAGTGCTTCACCATGAGGACCGTGCCGCCGGCCGTCGACTCGATCGTCTCCACGATCTCGGCGTCGCTCGCCGACTCCAGGTCCATGCCGTCGAGCCAGCGGGCGCCGTTGTTGACCAACAGGTCGACCCGGTCGGTCCGTTCGCCGACCCGGGCCGCGAACTCCCGTATCTCGGCTGGCCTGCTCAGATCGCAGCCGAAGGCGTGGATGCGGTCACGGGCCGAGCCCACGACCTCGGTACGGGTCCGCTCGGCGGCCTCCACGGTCCGCGCCGACACGTAGACCTCGGCGCCGAGATGCGCGAATCCGACGGCGAGCGCGCGACCGAAATAGCGGGACGCCCCGGTCACGACGACACGCAGATTCTCGAATTTCATGTGCGTCTGCTCTCCCCACGTCCCCACGGATACCGATGGCCGGTCCATTTCAGCGTGGCAGAGGAAAGGGGGCGGAGACCTGGCGAGCGGGGTGCGCGTTCACGCCGTTGCGTGGATACGCCAGGGCAGTTCGAGGCTGTCGAGGACCTCGGCGCGCTTGTGGTGGACGCGGACCCGGTCGGGCGCGGTGGAGACGGTGACCGTGCCGGTGGGGGTGCGGACGGGCCCTTGTACGGCGGGCACGACGGTCCCGTCGATCGCCCCCGCGGCGGCGAGGGCGGCGGCGCCGGTGAGGGCGAGCCGGGGGTGCCAGCCGCCGACGGTGAGCGCGCGGACGGCCAGGGCTTCGGGCCCGTCGGCGAAGGCGGCGATCTTGGGGAGCGCGGAGTCCGGGTGATGCCCGAGGAGCCGGGCGGCCTCGGCCCGGAGCGCGAGGAGCCGGTCGTACGTCGCGTGCTCGGGCAGGTGCCGCTCGTCGACGAACACGTACGGATTGCCGTACCGCACGAGCGAGACGGGCACGCCGTCGAGCACGTCGACGGGCCGGCCGGTGGGGAGGGTGCCGGGGCCCGTGGGTGCCCGGAGGAAACTGAGCGTGTACGCGTCTCCGTGGGGCTCGCAGAGGACGGTGTCACCGGTGGTGACCGCCCGGACGGTGACGGGCTCCTGCCGCCCGTCGGCGACGACACAGGCGAGGAGGGAGTGGCCGCACCCGGCCCGGAAGTCGAAGGAGCCGTCGGGGAGGGCCTGGACGAATCGGTAGTGGAGGGCGTGGTCCCCGCGGCCGTAGATGGCGATCTTGTTGATGCCGGCGTGCGCCGTCCCGGCGAGACCGCGGAGCAACTGCGCGAGCTCCCCGCGCAGGGCGAGGGCGCCGGGGGGCAGTTGATCGACCCGCAGCACGAGGGTGGGGCCGGGGGCGTCGTGGGCCCGCACGACGGTGGCGGTGACCGTGACGGCCGCCGCGCCCCGCGCGCTGCGGGCTGTGGGCGCCCGCGCCTCCTGGGCATCCCCCGTTGTGGGCAGTCGTTCCGCTGGGGCGAGGGGGGTCCCCCCTGCTCGAGCGAAGCCGAGAGCTTGGGGGAGGGTGGGCACAACGGACGGCGCCCTTGCCGGTGCCAGAGGCTCCCGCGCCTGGACCCGCACCGGGTTGTGCGCCGCACTCGTGGTGCGGGTCAAGGCGCGGAACGCGGAGGCGCCACTGAGGGCGCCGTCCCGTGTGCCCACCCGTCCCGCCCTGCGGGACGATTGCCCACACGGGGGCGCGGAAGCCGGGGCCGCACCCGGCGCGGCGAGCGTCGGGCGCGGGGGCGCGGAAGCCGAGGCGGTACCGGGCGCGGCGGGTTCGGGACAGGAAGGTCCCGAAGGGTCAGGCCGCACAGCCCACCGGGATTCGCATGCCCTGGACGACCTCCGTCCAGAGTTCGTGGACGGCGAGGGACCAGAGCGTCAGGGCCGTCTGCGGAGTGGGACGGTCCAGGTGCCGGGCCAGGAGCTTCGCCGCCCGGTCCGCGCGGATCTTCCCGCCGAGGACCAGCCGCGCCGGGGAGAGCATCTCGCGGACCAGGTCCAGGAGGGGGCCTCCGGGGGCCAGCATGGCCGCCACGGGGAGCGTGAAGGGCTGCTTCGGGCGGCGGAGGACCGACGGCGGCAGGAGCTCCGCGCCCGCCTCGTACAGCGCCCGTTTGCCCGTCCGCGCGGCCGTCGGCAGGGACCGCGCGTGCGTGACGACCGACGGCTGACAGAACGGCAGCCGCGCTTCCACCGCCCACGCCATGGAGAGGTGGTCCAGGCGCCGCAGGTGGTACGCGGGGAGCCGCCACCGGGTCTCGAAGGCGGTCATCGCGGTGAGCCGGTCCGCGCCGACGGCCTCGGCCGAGCGGAGTTCCTGTGCGATGCGGTCGGCGGCGGAGCCCTGGTCGGCGATGTGGGCGCGGTAGTGGGAGGTGTAGAGGTGTTCCCGCAGGAGGCGAGGCGCGGCCGAGAGCGCGTCCGTGTAGGTGTCGGCCCATTCGGGGCCCGCCGCGAGCGCGGCGCGCATCCGGTCGTATCCGCCGAAGAGTTCGTCGGCGCCGTCGCCGGCGAGGGCGACGGTGAAGCCGTTCTCGCGGACGGCGCGGAAGAGGGCGTAGGTGGAGAGGGTGATGGGGTCGGCGTTGGGCTGGCCGAGGTGGCGGACGGTCCGGGTGAGGAGGGAGCCGAGTTCGTCGGGGTCGACGGCGACCTCGTGGTGGACGGTCCGGGCGCGGCGGGCGACGGCGCGGGCGTAGGCGGCTTCGGAGTCGGGCCACCGGCCCCGGTAGGTGAGGTGGAAGGTGTGCAGCGGCGGCGCGTCGGTCTCGCGGGCGTGTTCGGCGGCGAGGGCGGTGACGAGTCCGGAGTCGAGGCCGCCGCTGGTGACGGCGCAGACGGGCACTTCGGCCCGGGCGAGCCGGCGCACCTCGTGGCGCAGGACGTCCTGGGTGTCGCCGAGGGGCCTCGCGCGGTGCGGGCCACGGCGGCGGACGACGGGGGCGGCGCCGGGGCGCACGAGGGCGGTGGCGCCGGGCGGCAGGACGTCGATGCCGTCGAGCGCGGTGTGGGTGGAGAAGGAGGTGCGGGTGGCGAGGACGGTGTCGAGGGCGTCGTCGCGGGGGGTGATCCGTACGCCTTCGAAGGCGAGGAGGGCGGGGATCTCGGAGGCGAAGCGGGTGGAGCCGTCGTGGGGGTCGTGGTGCAGGTGGAGCGGTTTCATGCCCATGTCGTCGACGGCGAGGACGAGTCGGGTGGAGCCGGGCCGCAGGTCGAGGAGGGCGACGGCGAACATGCCGTCGAGGTGTTCGGCGAAGGCGGGGCCGTACTCGGCGTAGAGGGCGGGGAGGACGGTGCCGTCGCAGCGGTCGGGGAAGCGGTGGCCGCGGGCGGCGAGGGTGCGGCGGAGTTCGGCGTGGTTGTAGATCTCGCCGTTGAGCACGGCGAGGATGCCGGGCAGGTGGGGCAGCCGGTAGGGCTGCTGTCCGCCGCGGGGTTCGGTCACGGCGAGCCGGTCGCAGCCGAGCGACCAGCCGGGCCCGCTGAGCACCTGGTGCTCGTCGGGGCCGCCGTGGCGCTGGCGGGCGGAGACCGCCGCGAGCTGGGCCGGTTCGGGGCGGTCCGCCCCGGCGGCGAAGGAGCCGAGAATCCTGCACATGCCGGTCGCCTCCGAATCGACGTACCCGATCGACGCATTCCGTCGACTTGCTGGCTTCACCCAATGATTTGAATCTACCAACTTTTTGAATGGCGCGTAAGTGCCATGTCCTGTTCACGCCACGACATGGCCTTGCGACGCCCCCTCGGCCCCAACAGGCTGGCCCCATGGAGGACTTCAACCGGACCACCCCCGAGTCCCTGCTCGTCGTCGCCGCGCACCCGGACGACATCGAGTTCTGCGTCAGCGGCACCGTCATGCAGTGGATCGAGCGCGGCACCCGCGTCACGTACTGCATCGTCACGGACGGCGGCGCGGGCGGTTACGACGAAGCGCTCCCCCGCCAGGCCATGGCGGACCTGCGCCGCGCCGAACAGGTCCACTCGGCCAAGCTCATCGGCGTCGCCGACGTCCGCTTCCTCGGCTACCCCGACAGCTTCGTGGAGCCCACCGTGGAGCTCCGCCGCGACCTGTGCCGGGTCATCCGCGAAGTACGGCCGCAGCGCGCCATCGTCCCGTCCCCCGAGATCAACTGGGCCCGCGTCGCCGACCTCCACCCCGACCACCGGGCGGTCGGGGACGCCTGTCTGCGCGCCGTCTACCCCGAGGCCCGCAACCCCTTCGCCCACCCGGAACTCCTCAAGGAGGAGGGCCTGGAGCCGTGGACCGTCCACGAGCTGTGGCTGATGACCGGACCCACCCCGAACCAGTACGTCGACGTCACCTCCGTCTTCGACCGCAAGGTCGAGGCCCTGCGCATCCACACCTCCCAGACGGCCCACTTCGACGACCTGGCGGGCCTCCTGCGCGACTGGCTCGGCGAGCACGCGACGGCCGGCGGCCTGCCTCCGGGCCGGATGGCCGAGGCCTTCCAGATCGTCCACATCGACTGACCGCCGGAGCCGGGACCCGCCGGGCGTCGCCCTTGTGGCCGTACGGGGAGAGTGGGACCGTGAGCGGCACACGTGGGGACGCGTGTGCCCAACACGCGTGTGACGAGGGGGAGTTCACGGCATGGCGACGTTCGTATCGGACCTCGAACAGGCGATCGTCCAGCACTTCGACCTCCCTTGGCCGGAGGTCGACGAGGAGACCTACCCGCCGCTGGTGACCGCGCTCAACGCGTACGCCCAGTTCACCCTGGACGACGGCTGGGCCGCCCACAGGCACATGCAGCGGCTGATGTCCTCCGGGCAGGGCGAGGCGCTCGACGCGCTCTGGGAGCACTGGGTCCGGGTCATGGCCCGGGACATGGGGCCCGTCGCCACGTCGGCCCACTCCCTCGCCCTCACCGTGAACGAGATCCCGTCCGCGATCGTGACCCTCAAGCAGACCATCGCGTACGAGGCGGGCGCACTGGCCGGCCGCAACGCCATCGGCCAGGTCGGCGGGGTCCTCACCTTCGGCGCGTCGGCGGTCGACGCCGCCGTCGACGCCGACAAGACCCGCCGGCGGGTCGCCCAGCAGGTGCTGTCCACCGCGTCGGCCATCCGGCGGAGCCTCAAGGCCCTGCTCGCCGACGCGTCCGTGGTCGCCCTGGACAAGGTCCCGTCCGACCTGTCGGGCGGCGTCGGCGGCGGGATCGCCGCCGGGGCGGGAGTCGCCGGCGCGACGGGCGGCGTGGCCGGAGGCGTCGCCGGCGGGGCGGCGGGCGACGCCCGGCACGCCGGCGGGAGCGGCGGTACGGGCGGTGACCTCACGGGCAGTACCGGCATCCGCGTGGACCACGACGAGCACAAGCTCGCCGCGAGCCGGATCGCCTCGGTCTCCGACGACGTCCTCGGCCGGACCGGCGCCGAACTGGCCACCGCCACCGCCCAGCACGCGACCGCCCGGGGCAGCGGCTCCTTCGCCGAAGCGCTCGCCCCGGACATCGACCTGGTGCTCGACCGCCTCGCGGCGGCCACGGCGGCCGTCGGCGACCACCTGGCGGGCGCCCTGCCGGACGCGATCCTGCTGATCTCCGAGGACCAGCAGTCCACGGACGACGACAACAGGCACCGGATGTCGCAGGTGGACTGACGACAGTGGGCTGACGACAACAGACAGCGGATGTCGCAGGTGGACCAGGGAGGCTCCTGGGCCATCACCCCTGGGGGTGGAGCGGCGCGGTCCAGTAGGCGCAGTCCGGCCCGCCGTGGCCCGCCCGTCCGCCGCCGTCGCAGAAAGCTGTGGCCCCGCAGCTTCCGACGGACGGAGTGGTCCCGCATGCCCCTGCAATCCCCCTGGCGCCGGGCCCGGCGCGCCGGCGCGGTCGGCGTCGCGGCGCTGGCGCTCGTCCTGGGCCTGCCCGCCGGGGCGACGGCCGCGCCCGGCGACCTGGACCCCTCCTTCGACGGCGACGGCAAGGTCGTCACGGACCTGGGCGGCTTCGCGGGCGCCCAGGGCATGGCCGTACAGCCCGACGGCAGGATCGTCACGATCGGCTACGGCTACTCCGACCAGACCTCCGGCGACTTCACGCTGACGCGCCACAACCCCGACGGAAGCCTGGACCCGACGTTCGGCGGCGACGGCGTCGTCACCACCGACTTCGGCACCAACAACGACGAGGGCATGGCGCTGGCCCTGCAGGCGGACGGGAAGATCGTGGCGGTCGGGGGTTCCACCGACATCGCCGGCAACGGCACCTGGGCGACGGCCCGCTACAACGCCGACGGAAGCCTGGACACCGGCTTCGGCGACGGCGGCCGGGTGCTCACGGACATCGACGTCGACACGATCGACATCGCCTACGCGGTGGCGGTGCAGCCCGACGGCAGGATCGTCGCCGGCGGGGCGAGCTTCGGGGAGTGGACGCTGGTGCGCTGGAACTCCTCCGGAACCCTGGACCCGGGCTTCGGCGGGGACGGCATCGTCATCACCGACTTCGGTCCCACGTGCTGCCACATCCTCAGCGACCTGGCCGTGCAGCCCGACGGCAGGATCGTCTCCGCCGGGCACGCGGACGGTCTCGCCCTGACCCGCCACAACCCCGACGGCAGCCTGGACACGGGCTTCGACGGCGACGGCCGGGTGGTCAGCGGCACCGGCGCCGCGGAGGGCGTGGCGCTGCAGTCCGACGGGAAGATCGTCGCCGCCGGCAAGGAAGGCAACGCCTTCCTGGTGACCCGGTTCACCACCGCCGGCGCCCCGGACCCGGGCTTCGACGGCGACGGGCGGCTCACCACGCTCTTCGGCCCCGAGGACGGCGGCGCCTACGACGTGACGGTGCAGCCCGACGGCCGGATCGTCGCCGCCGGTGACTACGGCGGCGACATGGCGCTCGCGCGGTACAACACCGGTGGCGGCCTCGACACGGGCTTCAGCGGCGACGGCAAGGTGACCACCGACTTCGGCGGCCCCCACGACCGGGCCACCCAGGTGGCGTTGCAGTCCGACGGCAAGATCGTGACCGCCGGACTGGCCGGTACGGCATCCAGCTTCGACGAGGACCGCGCCCTGGCCCGCTACCTGGGCGGCGGCGGCACCGAGCCGCCGGCGGGCGTGGACCTGTCGGTGACGAAGAGCGGGCCCGCGACGGTCAGCATCGGCGACACCGCCACGTACACCGTGGGCGTGGCCAACAACAGCACCACGACCGCCGCGACGGGCGTCCAGCTCACCGACACCCTGACGGGGACGGGCACCATCCTGTCCGCGACCACGAACCGGGGCACCTGCACCGTCACCACCGGCCGGGTCACCTGCGCGGTCGGCACGCTCAACCCGGCCGGCGCCTCGGGCTCGACCGCCACGGTGACGATCGTCGCCGAACCCTCGCGGACCGGCACGCTCACCGACACCGCGACGGTCACCGCCGCCCAGACCGACCCCGCGACGGGCAACAACACCGCCACCCGCACCACCACGGTGAACAACAACCGCGGCTGCACGATCATCGGGACCAGCGGGAACGACACCCTCAACGGCAGCTACAACACCGACGTGATCTGCGCCCTCAGCGGCAACGACACGATCAACGCGAGCTTCGGCAACGACACCGTCCACGCCGGACCGGGCAACGACCGGGCCGACGGCAGCTACGGCAACGACACGCTCATCGGCGGCCCGGGCAGCGACACGCTCCTCGGCAACTACGGCAGCGACAGCCTCGACACCGTCGACGGCGTCTCCGGCAACGACACGGCGAACGGCGGCTACAACACCGACACCTGCACCACGGACTCGGGCGACGTCCGCGTCAGCTGTCCGTGACCGGTGGCAGACGGAAGGGGCCCGGAGTCGTCGACTCCGGGCCCCTTCCCGTACGCGTTTCCCGTAAAGGGTTCAGCAGGCGCCGAGGTCCTGCCAGACGCCCCACTCGCCGGTGGTGCCGGGCTCCTCGCCGGTCGTCCACCACTTGGCCTTCCAGGTGTGGCCCTTGTGCGAGACCTGCTGGCCGCCGGTGTAGACGCTGGAGGAGACCCACGGGGCCGCCGTGCACTGGGTGGCGCCGCCGGTGACGGTCAGGGAGAGGACCGCCGCGTGCCCGGCCGAGGCGCTCGCTCCGTTGACGACGATCTGGTACGTGCCGGAGACCGTGGCCGCCGTGGTGTTCACGGTGAGGGTCGAGGAGCCTCCGGCCGTCACCGAGGAGGGGCTGAGCGTGGCGGTGACGCCGGCGGGCAGGCCGCTGACCGTGAGGTTCACCGTCTGCGCCGCACCGGAGGTGACCGCCGTCTTCACCGTGGCGGAGGTGGACGCGCCCGCGGTGACGGTGGCGGCGGCCGGGGTCGTCGTCACCGAGAAGTCGTCGGCCGGGGTGGTCGTCCCGCTGGTGAAGGGGGCGAAGACGTGGGAGAAGTCCCAGGTGTTCTGCTGGATGCCGGAGCAGTGGTCGGCGGCGGCGCCACCGGCGCAGCTGCCGTTGTCGCGCTGGAGCGCCCAGAACGAGAGGGTGTTGATGCCCTTGGAGACCGCCCAGTCGTAGACCGTGCGGGCGTTGGCGAGGGTGAAGGTCTCGGCGGGGCCGAAGTCGTCGACGCCGATCATCTCAGTGATGCCGACCATGCCCCAGAGCTGGGCGGACGTCTTCGTGGGGTAGAGCTGGGCGAGCTGATCGTAGAGGCCCTGGGCGGCGGTCTTGGTGTCCGCGGCCATGTCGTGGGCGGCGTTGTCGTAGTAGTCGAAGGTCATCATGTTGACGACGTCGACCTTCGCGCCGTTGGTCACGGCGTTCTTGAGCACCGCGAGCCCGCTCGCGGCCAGGCCGTGGGTGGTCGTCGGCAGGGTGTACGAGATCTGGATCTGGCGGCCGTTGGCGGCGGCCCGGTCCTGGACGAGCTTGATCGCCTTGTTGCGGCGGTCGATGCCGGCGGCGTTGTCGAGGGAGTCGACCTCGATGTCCATGTCGAGCCGGGTGACGTCGTAGGTCGTGATGACCTTCTCGTACACGGCGGCGATCTGGTTGACGTCGGTGCAGCTGTCGGCGATCTCGGTGCCGGTGGTGTCGGCCGTGTAGCCGCCGAAGGAGGGGATGACGTCGCCGCCGCGGGACCGCATGGTCGCGATGCCGGCGCCGAAGGAGGACGGGGCGATCGGCAGGCCGGTGTCGCCGTTCCAGTACGCGGTGCAGGAGCCCTTCGTCGCCGTCTGGAGGAACGCCATCGTCAGGTGCTTGGCACCCGACTGCGCGCTGAGGGCGGCCGGGCTCTCCCCGGTCCAGGACTCGAAGTACGGGGCGAAGACCCGGGCGGGGAGCGGGGTCGCGGCGGCCTGGGCGGGGGCGGTGGCGACGGCGCCGAGACCGAGGGCGGCCACGGCGGTCACGGCGGCGGTGAGGGCCGAGCGGAGCGAACGTACGCGTCGTCTCATGGCGATCCAATGACTGTGGGGGGTGCGGGGGGTGCACCAACGTCGTTGTCGTGCACGGCTGTTGGGATACGAAGTAACCCCCGCCGCCCCTGCCACGTCAATGGCCTGGACCAAACTTGGACTAGACCAATTTCACGGTTCGGCGCCTCCCCCGTCCGGCGAGTGCGGTCGGACGCTGGAGCGATGCGCGCGACGGCCCGGATCGGCCCGACGAGCCACGCGCAGGCTCCTTCCGCCCCTCCCCGGGCCCTGTCGTCGAACTCCCGCCTGCCCCGCGGACGACGACGGGAGTCTGACGACAGGCCCTAGCGACCCGACCGGGACCAGAAGCCCCCGCTCCCTCCCGGGCGGGGCTCCATGGACCAGGCCCCGTCCGCCTCCACGACGAGGAGACGCGGACCCCGGGGGAGGTCGCCCTTCCCACGGCCCCGGTCGCGCCGGCTGAACCGGTACTCCCAGTGGCCGCCCTTCCGGTGGGCCGCGACGCCGAAGTACCCCTTCTTGTCCTCGTCGCCCTCGAACCGGAACCTGACGCCGGTCTCGTCGCCGGTGTACGCCAGGACGTCCGGCCCGTACCCCTCCACCGGTCCGTCGAACGAACGCAGCGTCGACACCGGGCGCAGCCTGATCATCCACCGGCCGCGCGTGTCGACCCTCAGCCGCAACGGCGACTGGCCGTCGTGGTGCAGGACGCCCACCCCGCGCAGATCGCCCATGCCGCTCCTCATGACCTGCCGCCACCTGCGCTTGCGGACGGTCAGCGTGACGATGTCCAGGTGACCGGCGCCCTTCTTCACCACGTCGACCGCCAGGAAGCCGCGCGGGAGGGTGAGACCGGTCTCGACGTCCTCCTTCCCCTCCCCCTGGTACTCGAAGTACGCGAACTCCGGCCCCATTTCGCGGGGGAGGTCGTTGAGCCTCCCCAGGGCGGCGGGCTGCGGCGCACCGGAGTACGGGACGGGGGCGCCCGCCTTCTCCACGGCGACGGGGGCGGGGACGTAGGCCGCGGGGGCGGGTGCGGGTGCGTAGGCCGCGGGTGCGGGTGCGGTTACGTCCTGCGCCATTCCGCCGTCCGACCCCGGCTCGTCCTCCTCTCCCTCCTCCTCCGACGGCGAGAAGCCGAAGTCCGTCGCGAGGGCCGGCAGCCCCGAGTCGTACCCCTGCCCCACCGCCCGGAACTTCCACCCCCCGTTCCTGCGGTAGAACTCGCCCAGCAGGATCGCGGTCTCCGTCGTCGCGTCCTCCACCGCGTACAGCGCCAGCTGCGCACCGGTGGCCGCGCTCACCGCCCGTACGTACAGGTCCTCGACCTCCCCGAACGTCCCGCCGTCGCAGGACGCCGCGACCACGACCCGCTCCACGGAGGCCTCGATCCGACCGGGGTCGATCTCCAGCCAGTCGGCGACGACCCCGCCCTCGCCCTGGGCCTCCCCCAGGAGCCGTATGCCGCTCCCGGCGTGCTCGGGCTGGTTGTAGAAGACCAGGTCTCCCCGGTCCCTGACCTTGCCGTCCGCGTCGACCAGCAGCGCGGCCGCGTCGACCTTCGGCGCTTCCGCCCCACCGGACCGGCGGACGACGGCGACCCGCATCGGCTCGCCGCTGAGCGGAAGGTTTCCCCCCTTGATGATCTGCGTCATGCCCGCATCCTGGCAGCGCCGCGAGACCCCCGTCCCGTCGATCGCCGGGTTTTCCGGCCGGGGCACAATGCTCCGAGGAACGTGAACGACGAAGACGGCTGGCCGAGGCCATCGAGCGGGAGTTGCAGTTGCCGAGTCCGGCCGGGCGGTCGTCCCGGGCGCTGACGGAGCGACTCCTCGACCCGGAGTTCACCGAAGTGGGCACCTCGGGGCGCAGGGGGACCGCCAGTCGAGGCTCTCGGCCCTGCCTGCCATGCAGGGCGCGTCCGAAGACGGCCCTCGGTTCGCGCACTCCGGGATGACCGGCACCCTCCTGGCACCGGGGCTCGTGCACCTGACGCTCAAGACCGTGCTCGACGGCACACGAGCCCGGAGGAGCTCGATATGGCGGAAGCTGGACGAGGAATCCGGATGGCGGATGTACTACCACCAGTCCACGCCCGCGCCGGAGGCGTGAGACGGCGATCGGCTTCCCGTACGGCCCCTGGCCCACGCCCCACCGCGTGGACCCCGTCGTGGGTCAGACGACCGGTGGCCGTGAACGTGTCGGTGCCGTGCTCTTCCTTGCGGTCGGCCGCGGCGGCGGGCTCAACTGCCTGATTGACCGCCGACGTCCGCGGCCAGCGCCGCGTAGATGTACTCGCTGCCCCAGCGGTCCCCGTCGAGGTCGTTCTCGACCAGGTGCGCCTCCCGGCGCATCCCGAGGCGCTCACAGACCCGCACAGACCCGGTGTTCTCCACATCCAGCCGTGCGTAGAGCCGGTGCACGCCCAGCGTGTCGAAGGCAAACCCGGCCAGCGCCGCGGCCGCCTCGGTCGCGTAGCCGTGCCCCTGGTGACCTGGGGCGAGAGTCCAGCCGATCTCGGCCTGGGCGGCGCGGGCATCGGCCAGGGCGAGACTCACCTCGCCAAGGAGGCCGGGCTCACCGCGTCGGCAGACAGCGAGCGCCAGCTTGTCCCCGTCGGCGCGCCAGGCCGTCTGCGCCGCGCGCTCGGCGGCAACCTGCTCGCTGCGCTCACGCGTGTGCGCCGGCCGGTACAAGTAGCGCGCCACGCTCGGCAGGCTCTGGTAGGCGTACAGGTCGTCGGCGTCGCCGGGAGTGAACAGACGCAGCGACAACCGGGCCGTGGTCAACGGCAGCAGCGAGGCGACGTCCATGCGGACCTCCGGGACGCGGATGTGGATCAAGATGCAGACTGATTTTCGCATCACGACCGCCTGACAGCCACGCCTTTTCCAGAGCAGCGCCCGACAGCCCCACTTCACCACGAGGCGCGGCATTCCAGGAGTTGTTCACTGACCCACGTTCCTAGTGGTCCTGTTTGCGCCTGAGGTCGCGCACCCGCCGAGCTCCGTCGACGACCAGCGCCCCGCCCACCAGGATGGCGAAGGTGGAGTAAGGAGAGGCGCTGATGACCTCGAACAGGTAAAGGATCATGAGCAAGATGCCCGTCACGATGGCGGCATACGCTGTCCACTTGTTCATGCGTTCCTCAGCCCCCCTCAAAGACACCAAACGCACCACGCGCCCCACCCATGTGTGACACACCAGAGGGCAGAAGGTTGTGCGAAGCGGGCCGGCCCTACCGCCCGGCGCCCAGTTCGCACCAGACCGTCTTCCCGGACGGCCCCTGGTCCACGCCCCACCGCGCCGCCAGCGCGTCCAGCAGCGCGAGCCCCCGCCCCGACTCGGCGTCCTCCGCCGCGTCCCGCAGCACCGGCCACGCGCGGGGGTCCGGATCGGTCACCGCCACCCGCGTCCGCCCGCCCCGCGCGGCGACGACCCGCACGGTCACCGGCGCCCCCTCCCCCACGTGCCGGATGACGTTCGTCAACAGCTCGCTCACGCACAGCCGTACGTCGTCCCCCTCCACCATCCGCCGCACCTCAGCCACCTCCTTGGGCAGCGCCAGCAGCTCCACCGTGAGCGGGAGCATCAGCCGCCGGCCGCCTTCCGCAGGACGTCGGTCAGTTGGCGTGCGGTCGCCAGGTTGCAGTTGCCGAGCGCGACGAGCGGGGGCCGGATGCTGGACCCGGCGAAGGTGACCAGGTCCACCCCCAGGGAGGGGAGGGTGATGCCGTGAGCTGCGAGAGCGGTACGGAGGGCGTCGACGTCCGGGGTGATGTCATCGGTCATGCGGGGTTCCGCCTTTCGTTGCGTGCGGTGACGAACCCCTCACACGCTGCCGCCCCGCGCCCTACCGTGGGAAGCGTTTCCCGCTCCACGGAGCAAGGTGCGAAAGGCGGTCAACGGTGGCTGCGCGCAAGGACATCGACGGCTCGGCGAGCGTCCCGCAGTTCTACGGGAAGGAGCTCCGCTTCAAGAGGGAGGAGGCGGGGCTGACGCTGGAGGGGTTGGTGGAGGGCAGTTTCTACGGGGTGACGTATCTGAGCGAGATCGAGCGGGGCAAGCGGACGATGCCGCTGGACTTGGCTCAGCACGTCGACCGTGTCCTGGGGACGGACGGTTTCTTCGCGCGGCGGCACGATGACGTTCGCAGGGCAAGGAAGAAGGGGGTTGCGGAGTACTTCTCCGACATCCTTGAGCTGGAGAGCCAGGCTCGCGACATCGAGGAATGGAGCCCGACGCTGGTTCCGGGACCACTGCAGTTGGAACCGTACATCCGGGCTGTTGCCCGTGCTTCACGCCCTTTCGACACTGACGAAGAGGTCACGGCGAAGGTCATCACACGACGCTCCCGAGCGTGGGTCTTCGAGGACCGCGAAGGCCCTGCGTCCTGGGCCGTCATGCACGAGTCGATCCTGCGGCAGCCCATCATCGGGGCAAACGACATGGCCGAGCAGTTGGCGCATATCGCGGCCGTTGCCCGGCGCCGGACCTTCATTCCACAGATCCTTCCGTGTAACGCGGGAGCTCACCCGTTCATGATGGGCACGGCATGGCTGATGACCTTCGGAGATGCCCCGCCGCTGATGTACACGGAGGGCATGTACAGCGGCCAGATCATCGACGATCCGGAACTCCTGGGGCTCTACACGAAGGCATACGATCGGCTCAGGGCGGCAGCCCTGTCACCTGAGGCGTCCCTGAAGATGATCGAAACAGCAGCAGAGGACTACCGAAATGGCAAGCTCCCAAGTTGATTTGAGTGCCACCACCTGGCGCAAGAGCAGCTACAGCAACGCTGCCGAGGGCATGTGCATCGAAGTGGCGGAGGGTTTCGCCCGCTGGCGTACCAGCAGCCACAGCAACACCTCCGGCGGCAACTGCGTCGAAGTGGCCGACAACACCCCCGGCCTCGTCCCCGTCCGGGACTCCAAGCGCCCCGACGGCCCCGTCCTCGTCGTCCCCGCCGCCGCGTGGGCGCCGTTCGTCGAGGCCGTCAAGGCGGGCTGAGGTTCTAGCCCTGGAGGCCCTTCCGCACCTCGCGGTTGAGGGCCCAGGCGTCGGCGACCGGGCCCAGGTGGGCGAGCTTGTCGGGGTTGATGACCGAGCGGATCGTCTGGACGCGGCCGTCGACGATGTCGAGGCCCAGCGTGTGCAGGACCTTGCCGTCCCGGTCGCGGAAGACCGCGCCGGGCTGGCCGTTGACGTCGTGCGGCTCGAAGGTGATGTCGACCTGGGCCATCCGGGGGAAGACCACGGCGAGCAGCTTGGCCACGCTGTCCGCACCGACGATCGCGCGGGCGAGCTGCGGGGCCTTGCCGCCGCCGTCGCCGACCATCTGGACGTCGGCGGCGAGGACGCTCCGCAGGCCGTCGACGTCGCCGCCCTTGAGCGCGTCGAAGAAGCGGGCGGCCAGTTCCTGACGTTCGGCGCGGTCCGCCTCGAAGCGGGGCCGGCCGTCCTGCATGTGCCGTCGGGCGCGTACGAGGAGCTGGCGGCAGGCCTGCTCCGTACGGCCGACGGCGGAGGCGATCTCGTCGAAGCCGAAGCCGAAGACCTCGCGCAGCACGAACACGGAGCGTTCGAGGGGGCTGAGGCGTTCGAGGAGCAGCAGCGCGGCCATGGACACGGAGTCGGCGAGCTCGGCGGCGCGCTCGGGGTCCTCGTACGGATCGTCCAGGAGCGGTTCGGGGAACCACGGTCCGACGTACTCCTCGCGGCGGATGCGCGCGGAGCGGAGTACGTCGATGGCGATGCGGGTGACCGTGGCGGACAGGAACGCCTTGGGGGATTCGGGCACGGTCGAGGAGGCGTCGTACCGCAGCCAGGTCTCCTGCACGGCGTCCTCGGCCTCGCTGACGCTGCCGAGTATCCGGTACGCGATCGAGAACAGCAGGGGCCGTAGTTCCTCGAACTCCTCGACCTTGCCCATGTCACTCCCCGTTCAGTGGAACGCGCCGACCTCGTAGCCGCCGGCCGGCTGCTTGCTGATGATGTTCATGCGGGTGGCGGCGTTCATGAAGGAAACCAGAAGGACGAGGGCGGTGAGCTGCTCCTGGTCGAAGTGCCGGGCGGCCCGCTCCCAGACCTCGTCGCTGACGCCTTCGCCGGCGTCGGCGACGCGGGTGCCCTGCTCGGCGAAGGCGAGGGCGGCGCGCTCGGCCTCGGTGTAGACGGTGGCTTCGCGCCAGCCGGCGACGAGGCCGAGGCGGACGGGGCTCTCGCCCGCCGCGATGGCCTCCTTGGTGTGCATGTCGAGGCAGACGCCACAGCCGTTGATCTGGCTGATGCGCAGGGAGACGAGCTCCTGCACGGCGGCCGGGAGGGTGGAGTCCTTGAGGATCCGGCCGGCGGCCATGAGGTGCTTGAGGGCCTTGCCGGCGGTGGGGCTGGCGAAGAAGTCGAGTCGCGCGTCCATCGTCGTGTCTCCTCGGTTCGGTACGAGTCGGTGGGCTTACGTCCCCGAGACGAGACGGCGCGGCGTCCTGTGACACGGCCTCCGGTGTGATCCAGGTCTCAGGCGCGGGGGCGTCACGGGCGGGGGTGCCGTCTCGTCTCGGGGGCGAGCGCACACCTCGACCGGAGCAAGGAGCCGCACCATGGATCTCGCCCTGTGGATCGTCGCCGGACTGATGGCCTTCGTCTGTCTGCTCGGCAGCTTCAAGATGTTCCTGCCGAGGGAGCGGATGGCGGCGTTGGGGGCGTCGGCGCAGTGGGTGCTGGAGTTCAGCCCGGGTGCGCTGAAGGCGATCGGCGCCGTGGAGCTGCTCGCGGCGGCGGGCCTGGTCCTGCCCGCCGTGCTCGACATCGCGCCGGTGCTCGTGCCGGTGACCGCGACGGGGCTCGTGCTGCTGTTCGTGGGGGCGCTGACGGTGCGGCTGCGGCGGGGGGAGCGGGCGACGATCGCGGGGGACGTCATCTACCTGGGGCTGTGCCTGTTCCTGGTGTGGGGGCGGTTCGGTCCCGAGTCGTTCGCCGCGTGAGCGCCTACGATCGGCCCATGACCGCCTCTTCGCGTCTTTCGCTCTGGTCCCGGGACTCGTTCCTGTCCATCGGTTCGGTCGGCTCGACCCTGTCGATCGGTTCGGTCGGGTCGTTCCTCTCGGTCGGGTCGGTCGGCTCCGCCGCCTCGGCGCTCTCCGTCGGGTCCTGGGCGAGCGTCGGCTCGCTGCTGTCGGCGCGGTCGTGCTGGTCGGTGCTCTCGTACCGCTCCGGCCGGGGCGTCATGGCGGCGGGCGCGGTCCTCGCGGTGGCGGGGGCCGTCGCGATGACGGCCGGGGCGCGCCGGGGCCGCTGACCCTCCGCACGCCCCGCCGTACGGCTCAGTCGGCCTGGGGCCAGTCCCAGCCGAGCTGGAGGAAGAAGCCGAGGCGGTCGCTCACGGCGCGGATCTCTGAGATCTTGCCGTCGACCAGCGTGAGGATCCAGATCGCCTCGACGTCGAAGTCGCGGCCGGTGGGCTCGGGCATGCGCGGGTGGGTTCCGTTGTGGACGCCCCGCTGCGTGACGCGGGCGACCACGCGGTCGCCTTCGGCGATGAGCTCGTCCACGCGGACGGTGAGCGGGTCGAACGCGGCGAGCTGCCGGCGCAGGCCGTCGAACGCTGCTCCCGGCTCGTCGGCCTCACCGTGGATGATCTTGTTGTGGTCGACGACGTCGTGCGCCATGAACTGCGGCAGGTCTTCGAGGCGGCGGCCGCTGACCGCCTCGAAGAAGCCGAGCACGACCTTCTTGTTCTGATCCGACATCAGTTTCCCCCTGTACGAACGGTTTTCGGTCAGGCGGATCCTAGCGACCGTCATACGGTGCGGTTCGGCAACCGGTATGGGGAGGGTGCTAGCACTCCGAGTCCGCGCGCGGTCCGAAGAGCGTCCGCTCGGACTCGGCGATCGGGACGTCGTTGATGCTGGCCTCGCGCCGGGACATCAGGCCGTCGGGGGTGAACTCCCAGAGTTCGTTGCCGTGACTGCGGTACCACTGGCCGGTCCCGTCGTGCCATTCGTACTGGAAGCGGACCGCGATGCGGTCGTCGGTGAACGCCCACAGCTGCTTGCGGAGCGCGTACCCGTTCTCCTTCGCCCACTTGCGGGCCAGGAAGGCCCTGATCTCGTCACGGCCCTTGAGGAACTCCTCGCGGTTGCGCCAGACGGAGTCGGGTGTGTAGGCGAGGGCGACCCGGTCGGGGTCGCGGGTGTTCCAGGCGTCCTCGGCGGCCCGCACCTTGGCGGCAGCGGTCTCGGCGGTGAACGGGGGAAGCGGGGGGCGCTGCTCGGTCATGAACGGCCGGCCCTTCCTGGCTCGTGGTGTTCAGGTGGTCTCGAGTGTCTCGGTCACGCCCGGGCGGAGCCACCTCAGCCGCCCCGCGAGGTCGGGGGCCGCGAAGGCCTCCGTGATGCGGGCCGGGTCCTCGGCGAGGTGGTCCCAGGAGTCGTAGTGGAGGGGGATCACCGTCCGCGCGCCGAGGGTCCGGGCGAGGGCTGCGCCCTCTTCGGCGCTCATCGAGAAGGCGCGGTCGCCGGTGGACGGGAAGTGCGCGTCGCCGAGGTGGAGGAAGGCCGTGTCGATGCGGAACCGGGGGCCGATCTCCGTCAGGGCGTCGTGGCGGACGGTGTCGCCGGAGACGTACAGCGTGCCGCCCTCGTACGCGACGACGAAGCCCGTGACGGGGCCGGTGACCGGCTCGGTGCCCTCCGGGCCGTGCCGGGCGGGGGTGGCCGTGACGGTGACGGTCGTCGACCCGGCGGTGACCGTCCGGCTCTCCCACACCGCGAGCCCCTCCGCCCGGCCGCCCAGGCGTTCGGCGCCCTCGGGCGTGGTCAGCACCAGGTCCGCACCGGCCAGGACCTCGCGGCCGGCCGTGTCCAGGTTGTCGGCGTGCTGGTCGTGCGAGAGCAGGACCAGGTCGACGGGCGGGAGTTCGGCGGCGGTCAGGGCCGGGCCCGTGGTGCGGTGGAGCGGGCGGGCGCCGGGGTAGTCGGCGGGGGCCGGGTCCAGGGCGGGGTCGGTGAGGACGGTGAGGTCGCCGATGCGGAGGAGGACGGTCGCCGTGCCGAGGTAGGTGGCGGTGACGGTCTCGACGGGCGCGCTCACGCGGCGGCCCTCGCGGTGTCGGCCTTCGAGGCGTCGATCTTGGCCTGGAGGGAGGTCAGGAGGCCCTGGAGGAGCTCGATGGTGACCTCGTCCGTGAGGTTGCCGTCGGCGTCGAAGCGCTCGTGGGAGCGGAAGACGTGGACCTCGGGCTTCACGACGACGTCGCTGTCCGTCCAGACGAAGACCTGACGGAGGGCCAGCTGCGCCCGGACGGTGCCGAAGTTGGTGGGAGCGGCGCCGAGGATCGCGACGGGCTTGCGGTGCAGCGGGAGGCCCTCGGTCCTGGTCCAGTCGGTGGACAGCCAGTCGAGCGCGTTCTTGAGGACGCCGGGGATGGAGTAGTTGAACTCCGGGGTGGCGATGAGGAGTCCGTCCGCCTCCGCGACCCGGCGGCGGAGCTCGTTGACCACGGCCGGGCGCTTCTCGGGGGTGTCGAGGTCCAGGTCGTACGGCGGGACCTCGCGCAGGTCCTCGTAGATCTCGATCTCCAGGCCCCCGGGGTTGAACTTCTGGGCGGCGCGGAGGAGTTGCGTGTTGTGCGAGGTGGCGCGGAGCGAGCCGGAGATGGCGAGGATCGTGTACGCGGTCATGGGAGTCCCCCGGTCGGTCGGATGAGTCGGTGAGTCGGGTGAGTCGGCGGATGCCGGGCTCGACAGCCATGAAGCTAAACCGATCAGTTCAGTCTGTCAACCGAACTGTTCAGTCTTGACAGTGAACTGAATGGTGTAGTTCATTCGATGGCATGACCGCACTCACCACAGGGCGGACCGTCGCCCGCACAGCCCGCCCCTTCCACACCCACGAGGGCGCCGGATTCCCGGTGCGCCGCCCCTTCCCCACCGCCGAACTCCCCTTCGTGGACCCCTTCCTGATGATCGACCAGGTGGGACCGATCGACCTCGCGCCCGGCGAGGCGAAGGGCGCGCCCCCGCACCCGCACCGGGGCTTCGAGACGATCCAGTACGTCCTCGACGGCGACATCGCGAACGCCGACTCGCGCGGCCACCGCGCCGTCGTCCGCGCGGGCGGCGTCCAGTGGCTCACCGCCGGCTCCGGGATCGTCCACGAGGCCCTGCCCACGCCGGAGTTCCTCGCCTCGGGCGGGCGGCAGCACATGCTCCAGATCTGGCTGAACCTCCCCGCCCGCCTCAAGGGCGTCCCGCCGCAGAGCCAGAACGCCGAGGCCGCCGACCTGCCGGTGGCGGTGGCTCCGGAGGGCGCGGCGATCACGGTCCTCGCCGGGACCAGCCACGGCGTGACCGGCCCCTTCGAGACCCGTACGCCGGTACTCGTCGCCCACGGACGCCTCGCACCGGGCACGGGCGCCGAGTTCACCGCCCCGACGGAGCACAACGCGATGGTGTACGTGATGCGGGGCGAGGCCACGGTGGCCGGCGAACACCTCCCCGACGGCCACCTCGCGGTCCTGGCGAGGGACGGCGAACGGTTCACGGTCGAGGCGCCGGACACGGCCGCCGAGGTCCTGGTCCTGACGGGCGAGCCGATCGGCGAACCGGTCGCCCGCAGCGGCCCCTTCGTGATGAACACCCCCGCCGAACTCCGCCAGGCGGAACACGACTTCAGGAAGGGCCTGATGGGCCGGATGCCGGTATGACGGCGCTGTCGACACCGCCGGTCCCGAGCCCGGCCGCCCGGCGGGCCGAGCTCCGTACCGGCCTCCTGCTCGCTGCGCTCGCAGCACCAGCCTCCATGGGCGTGTCGGGGCCCAGCCTCGCGCTCCCCGAGGCCGCACGAACCTTGGGCGTCAGCCCAGCGGCCGCCGCCTGGCTCATGACCGCCTTCGGGCTCGGCATGGCCGTCGGCACCCCGCTCCTCTCGGCCACCGCCGGGCGCCGGCACGGTGCCGCCGGGGTCATCAGGGCCGCCGCCGTCCTCGTGGCCCTCGGCGCGCTCCTCGTCCTCCTCGCGCCGGACCTGCCCCTGGCGATCGCCGGGCGGGCCCTGGAGGCGGCCGGGGCTGCGGGCCTGAACGTCGCCGCGTTCCAGCTCGCCGGCCGGGACCGCTCGGGCCGGACACCGGGCCTGGTCGCGATCGGCAGCGCGGTCGGCGGCACCGCCGGCCTGTTCCTGGGGGCGGCGGCGGCCGGGGCGCTCGGCTGGCGCGCGGCCCTGGTCCTCCCGCTGCTCAGCCTGCTGTTCCTGCGCCCGGCGCTCCGCCTCGCGGGCGGGTCACCGGCGCCGGCGCCGGCGCCGGCGCCGGGCGACGACACCCCCCGTACCGCCGGAGACAGGGCCGGACCGCCCCTCGACATCCTCCGCGACCGCCGCTTCCTCGTCGCCTCCGGACTGATGCTGGCCCTCTCGACCGTCAACTTCGCCCTGCTGTACGCCGCTCCGCGCCGCGTCACCGCGCTCACCGGCTGGAGCGCGGTGGAGACGGGAGCCGCCGCGTCCGTCGCCGCGCTCGCCGGGGCGCTGCTGTCCTGGCAGCTGGTCCGCGCGGCCCCGAGGCTCGGCCCGGCCCGGCTGCGGGTGTTCCTCGCGCTCGGCTCGGCCGTGGCGCTCGTGCTCGCCGTGGCCGCGCCCTGGCCGGTGGCCGTCCTGCTCGGCTCGGGAGCGAGCGCGCTCGTCACGGCCGGCGGTCAGGGGCTGCTCACGGGCGCCGCGACCGGGGGCCTGCCGCCGGCCCGGCACGGTCTGGCGATCGGCCTGTTCAACCTGGCTTTCCTGATCGGCGTCGCGGCGGGCCCCGCCCTGGCGGCCTTTGCAGACCAAACCGTTCAGTTCATATAGTGGGAGCTCCAGCCGCCACCACCGAAGGACCGCCCATGGGAGCCGGAGCCGACGCACAGCACGCCGACGCGATCGACGAGTACGGCATCCCGATCATCCCGGACCCGGCGGACGCGGCCTCGCGCAAGCGCCAGGCGATCATCGACGCGGCGCTCGCGGAGTTCCTCGCGGAGGGGTACTCGGCGGCGTCCATGGACGCGATCACCCGTGGCTCCGGCGTCTCGAAGGCGACGATCTACAAGCACTTCGGCAGCAAGGAGCGCCTGTTCCTCGCCGTCATCGGCGGCGTCCTGCCGAAGACGTACGCCGATCTGGAGCCCTCCAACTCCACGATCGCCGACGCCCCCGACCTGCGGGCCGCGCTCGTCCGGCTCACCACCGACTGGACCCGGATCCTGCTGCGCCCCGACATCATGAAGCTGCGCCGTCTGGTCATCGGCGAGATCGACCGCTTCCCGCAGCTCGGCCAGCTCTGGTACCGGGTCAGCTACGACATGAACAACGGCCCGCTCGTCGAGGCCTTCACCGAGCTGAACGCGCGCGGCGTCCTCGACGCGCCCGACCCGGCGCTCGCCGTGCAGCAGCTGGTGGCGGCGACGGTGGGCGTGCCGCAGCTCGTCCGTACCTTCTCCCCCGACGCCGAGATCGACGAAGCGGAGCTGACGCAGGTGATCAGCTCGGGAGTGGATCTGTTCCTGGCCCGGTACGCGCGTTCCTGACGCTCCGTACCCACGCGAGGACCAGCAGGGCGAGCGCCCACGCCCCCGTCGTCAGCAGCTGCGTACGACTGGCGGCGTCCCCGAGCATGAACGCCAGCACCCCACCGACCCCCACGAGCGCGACGACCGCCCGTACGGAGGGGCCGCGCAGCCGCAGGTGGGAGGCGGCGATCAGCGCCCAGACGAGCAGGATCGCGGCGCCGATCGAGTCGAGGAGGAACGGGAAGACCGTACGCGGCCAGACCATGCTGAGCACGACGGAGACGAACCCGAACGCGGCGGAGGCGAGGACGGCGGCGTACGGGACGCCCGACCGCCCGAGCCGGCCGAGGGCGCGCGGCGCGTCGCCGCGTCCGACGAGGGCGTACAGCATGCGGGAGGAGCCGTAGACGTTGGCGTTCATCGCGGACAGGAGCGCCACGAGGACGACGGCCTTCATCAGGTCGGCGGCGCCGGGCACCCCGATCCGGCCCATGACGGCGGCGTAGGGGCCGTCGGCCACGGCCGGGTCGTTCCACGGGACGAGGGTGACGACGACGGCCATCGAGCCGAGGTAGCAGACCGCGACCCGCCACATCACGGCCCGGACGCCGGCCCGCACGGCGCGGACCGGGTCCTCGCACTCGGCGGCCGCGATGGTCACGGTCTCCAGGCCGCCGAAGGCGAAGACGGCGGCGACGATGCCGACGGCGACGCCGTGCCAGCCGTGCGGCAGGAAGCCGCCGTCGTGGAGGAGGTGCCCGGCCCCGGGCGAGGGGGCGCCGGGCATCAGCCCGAGGACCACGACCACGCCGAGCAGCAGGAATCCGCCGATGGCGGCGATCTTCAGGCCGGCGAACCAGAACTCCAGCTCGCCGAAGTTCCGTACGCCCGTGAGGTTGCTCGCGGTGAACACGCTCATGAAGACGGCGACCCACGCCCAGCCGGGCACGGCGGGCACCCAGCCGCCGACGACGTGCGCCGCCGCGACGGCCTCGGCGGCGACGCTCACGACGAGCAGCGCCCAGTACATCCACCCGGCCAGCAGCCCGGCCCACGGGCCGAACGCCCGCCGCGCGTGCTCCGCGAACGACCCGGTGACCGGGCGGTCCGCGGACATCTCCCCGAGCATCCGCATCACGAGCACGGTCAGCACCCCGGCGAGGACGTACGAGACGAGGATCCCGGGCCCGGCGGCCGCGATCCCGACCCCCGACCCGACGAACAGCCCGGCCCCGATGGCCCCACCCAACGCGATCATGGCCAGATGCCGCCGCCGCAGCCCTGCCCCGAGTCCCCGCCCTGCCACGATTCCCCCCGCATTCCGATCGACCAGCCCCGGAGCCTGACGCCTGACCCCGCCGGACGGCAAGCGGATCCCGTGGGGTGAGACGTCCCGGGGAGGAGGGAGGGGGCGGGACGACCCGCGCCCGGGCGCCGCGATGGCTCCAGGAGAACGCCGGGAACTTCCTCGACTTCGGCTGCCTGGAAGAGCAGGAGCGGTCCTGCCGATGAACCGCCTCACCGACACGTCGGCCGTGTGGCGGCTCCTGAGGCGACAGATCGGCGAGCCCTGACCGACCCGAGTGACGCACGGCCAGGGCTCGCTCCGGCCGCCCGGGAACGGGCGGCCCCGGCGTCACCCCTGCGCGACCAGGCGCACCGCGAGGACGACGATCAGTGTGCTCGACGCCAGTGCCGTGCCCAGGCGGCCCCGCGCACCCGTCAGGACGCGGCCGAGGAGGGTGCCGCCGAGGGCGAGGAGGAGTTGCCAGCTGGCCGAGGCGGCGAGGGCCGCGAGGACGAAGGCCGCGCGGTCGGGCAGCGTGTCGGGCGCCGAGGGGCCCGTGGCGAGGATGAGGGCGGCGAAGTAGATCACCGTCATGGGGTTCAGGATCGTGATCCCCAGGAAGGTGACGTACGCCCGGGCCGGTGTCAGGGCCGTGCCGTCGTCGCGGGAGGCGAGGCCGCCGTCGCGGTACGCGGCCAGCGCGCCCCACGCGGCCCGCAGGGCCAGCACGGTGAGCACCAGCGCGGAGGCCCACCGCAGCGGGTTCGTCACGGGAGCGAGCACGGGGACGAGCGCGGAGCCGCCGGCCACCGCGAGCAGGGCGTAGGCCCCGTCGGCCGTGGCGACCCCGAGGGCCGCGCCGGCGCCCGTGCGCCAGTCGGTGCGGGCCGTGACGGCCACGAGGTAGGCGCCGACCGCGCCGACCGGGATCGCGATGCCGTAGCCGGCGAGGGCGCCGGCCACCACCGCGGCCGTCACGCGACGGCGGGGATCGCGCCTCCGGGGGAGCCGGGCCGCTGCTGTCGGCGGTAGTCCGCGCCGTCCTTCGTACGGGAGAGGAAACCGCCGATCACGAGGTAGCGGCGCAGCGCCGGGAAGTCCTCGTGCACGGCGCGCAGGGCCTCGTTGACCTCGGGCTCGCGGTAGGTCCGGTCCGCCTCGAAGAGGGTCTCGGCGAGGTGGGCGAGCAGCGCCTCGCGGCGGGCGGGCTTGCGCGGGATCGCCTTGAGGCGCCCGTCGACGGAGAACAGGTCCGCGACGGGGCGGGGCTCCACGAGGGAGCGGGGCTCCGCGACGGGGCGGGAGGGATGACTGGTCATGCCCGAGAGCGTGGCGCTCCCGCACCTCGCCCCGCAAAGGGTTTTCCCCCTCGGCTCACCCGGTCACTTGGGCTCGGGCCGCACCATCACGTTCACGGCCTGCTGGACGCTCGGGATGATCTGCGGGGTACCCGTCCGCTCCAGGATCGGCCTGGCCTTCTCCATGAAGTCGAGGAAGTGCCGCTCCGACTCGAAGACGTCGACGATCCGCCACCCACCGGACCCGTCCGGCCCGGCCGCATGCGCGATGAACCCCTCCGGCGGAAACCACTCGGCGGCCTGGATGAGCCGCGTGGACTCCTCGTACTGCTCCTGGGTCCCCCCGGGAATCTCGACGGTGACGATCACGCCCTCGGCCATGGCCTCTGCTCCTGTGTGTCGGGGAAGGAATCCCGACCAGCAGACCAGCCGGTCCCGCCGCCCGCACGACGACGGGACCCGAACGAGCGAGGCGGGGGGCAGGTCACACGGCGATGAGCCGGATCCGGGTGCCGCAGAGCTTGGCCACGTCGTCGATGTCCGAGGTCAGAACGGCCACAGGACGCTGTTGGCGCAGAGCAGTGGCCGCCACGGCCGCGTCGATGGCGTACTCGTGGCCGTGCGAGCCCGCCTCCATCAGCAGGGACGAAGCCGCTCTCGCCTCTTCTTCGCCCACCGGAACGACCCGCAGGCCGGACAGCACCCGGTCCGGGCGGGCCCTGTTCGTGCGCGCATGGACGGCCTCGATGACGGCGGGGGCGCAGATCACGACCTCCATGCCACGGGAACGGGCTTCCATGACCAGCGCGACCACGGTTTCGTCGTCGTCGAGCAGCTTGGAGAGCCCCTCGCTGTCGAGGACGAGCGTGCCTTCGTGACTCAGCTTGCGGTGGGCCACCGGCCTTCTTCCGCGAACACGTCGTCGAGGGCTTTCCGGGCCCCTTGCTTCGCCTGTTCGGATACCGGTCCGTTTCGGCGCTCGTAGTCCGCCAGGTACTCGTCCAGCACCTGGCCCCGCAGCTCCCGCTCGACAGCCGCGGCGATCGCGAGCCCCGGCAAGCGGGGCCGACTGGCGAGCGGGTCAGGCCAGGCCGTCCCAGCCCCAGCGCGGAGTGGGGCCGGGGGTGCCGAGGTCGGTGCCCGGGGCCGAGGCCGAGACGTCCTTGGCGATCCGGGTGCCCCAGTCGAAGTACTCCATCACCCGGCGGCGCAGCAGGGCGTCGTCCGGCAGTTCCTTCTCCACGGCCGCCGTCATCAGCTCCATCCAGCGCAGCCGCTGTTCCTCCGTGATGCCGAGCCCGAGGTGGGCGCGGAGCAGGGCCTGGTGGCCGCCGAGCTCCGCCGTGAAATCGGCCGGTCCCGAGAAGACCTCCGCCAGCCACACGGCCACGTGCTCCACGTGGGCGGCGGTGAAGTCGGCGAAGACGGGGGCGAGGAGGGGGTCGGCCAGGACCCCCTCGTAGAACGTCTCGGAGAGCCGGCGCAGCGCGTCGGCGCCGCCCACGGCCTCGTACAGGGTGTTCGTGTGCTCGGCGCTCATGACCGACCTCCGGTATCCGGGATGCGTCCCCCCACCCTCCTCCCAACACGGGCCGGATCCAAGGGCGTTCGCTCTCAGGTGCAAGCCCCTGCGGGCCCGGAGCGCATGTCACCCGCACGAGGGTTGTCGACTGCGCGTGTCGGAGTGGACACGCTCCGTACGGTATGTTCGCGCAAAACGGCCCCCGTCGACAGTTCGCAGCTGTCGGCGAGGGCCTGAACCACTCGTGGAAAGCGACTCCACCGTGATCTACCGGCACTTTAACGCGCCCTCGCGCGCCTTCACCCAGTTCTCGCACGACATCATCCGGCACCCCCGGCTCGGCTCCGACGCCGTCCGCCTTCTGACCTGGCAGCTCTCCCTCCCCGACGGCGCCCGCGAGTCACTCTCCCGCACCGCCGAACGTGCCCGGATCGGGGCATGCGCCTTCACCCGCGCCAAGCGACAGCTGAAGGAAGAAGGGTTCGTGCACGAGCGGCGCGTGCAGATCGCCGGAGGACGGTGGGCCACCCAACAGCTCGTCTCCAGCCACCCGTTGACCGCCGACCAGGCCGCCAAGCTCCTCGCCAGGACACCCGTCGCGTCTCCGCAGGTCGCACCGACTCCCCGGAAACCGGCCGTCGGTGAGCCGATGCCCCCGCTGACCGACGGTCATCCAAAGAAGGAACCAGGGGAAGACACCTCCAACCTTCCCCCCAAGACCGTGGAGGAGTCGCCCCGGCTGGAAGAGGCCCGCGCCCTCATCGGCGCCCTGCCCCTCCTCTCCCCCGCCCTGCGGCACATCCCACCCGGCATGCGCGACGAACTCGCCCGCCTCGCCGCCCGCTGGCTCGACGCCGGACACACCCCCACCAAGGTCCACGAACACATCCGGCACGGCCTGCCTGCCGACGGAACGCCCGTACACCGCCCCGGAGGCCTCGTCCGCTACCTCCTGCGGGACGTGCCGCCACGGGAACTGCCCCCGCCCACACCCGTACCCGCACCCGCACCCGGCAACCGGCTTTCGCCGTGGCTCCAAGGTGCTCGGGAGTGCGCCGGCGCCCACACCCAGACGACCCTCTTCCGGCCGGTCGGCGACGAGACGCACTGCGCCGCCTGCGTATCGCAGGCGGCGCAGGGTCCCGGAGTGGTCGTGGCGGTCGCCCCTTGAGGGCCGCGCACGGTCAGAGGCTGCGGGCGGTGATGTCGCCGTACGCCGTGGTGGCCTTGATGTTCAGGCCGGGAGCGCCGTCGTTGCGGAGGGAGTTGGCGACGCGGCCGTAGGCGGTGCCGGCGTCCAGGGAGGCGGAGACGCCGGTGGCGGCGCCGACCGTGATGTCGCCCTTCTGGGTGCTCAGGGTGACCGTGCCGTTCCCCGCCTCGGCGATGCGGATGTCGCCCCGGGCGGTGCTGATCTCGGCGGAGCCGGTCAGTCGGCCGACCTCGATGTCGCCGTCGGCGGCGGTGAGTCGGAGGCTCGCGGCCTCGTCGATCTTGATCTGGCCGTACGCGCCCTCGAAGGCGACGTCGCCGAGCCGTCCGACGCCGCGCAGCTCGGTGGCGGCCGCCTCGGCCTCGACGCGGGAGCCGGCGGGCAGCTGGACCGTGACCTCGATGGAGCCGGTGGTGCCGAGGACGCCGTTCTTCGACTTGGGGACCTCGATGCGCAGGACCCCGTCGGCGTAGGCGACTTCGGTGCGCTCGGCCGTCTTCACGTCGCGGCTCTTGGAGGGGTCGGCGGGCAGGACCTCGACGGTGGCGTCGGTCCGGTCGGCGGCGATGAGCCGGATGCGGCCGGCGGGGACGGCGAGGACGGCGGTGATCGGGGCGGTGGTGTCGAACTTCTGCATGGTGCTGCTCCTTCGTATGTAGCGGGCGCTGGTGCGCCGCGCCGTTTCCGATGAAGGAAAAGCTACGTTGCGTTCGATGACTCGGCAAGCACTTCGTTGCGCGAAAACGCCATCATCACAGGTCAGTTATAGGATTTCATTGCAATGGTCTGGCGTCTAATGCAACGATCCTCACTCGGTTCGTTGCAATGGATTGCGCGTGAACGCTATGCTGACGACCCCACGGACGACGAAGGAGACCGCGATGCCGGGAGGCAGACTCACCCAGCCCGAACGTCAGCAGATCGCGCTGGGACTCGCCGACGGCCTCGCGTACGCGGAGATCGCCCGGCGCCTCGACCGCCCGACCTCGACCGTCACCCGCGAGGTCATGCGCAACGGCGGCCCCACCGGATACCGCGCCGACCTCGCCCACCGCGCCACCGAGCAGCGCGCCCACCGCCGCAAGCCGGCCTCGCCCCGGGGAACGGCGGCCTCCCCGCAGGAACACGGGCGCGACGCCGAGGCCGTGCGCGCGTACGAGGAGACGTTCACGACCGTCATGATGGGCTCGGGCATGCCCAAGATGATGGCCCGTGTCATGGCGAGCCTGACGCTCGCCGACACGGGCAGCCTCACCGCGTCCGAGCTCGCCGAGCGCCTCCGGGTCAGCCCGGCGTCCATCTCCAAGGCGGTCGCGTTCCTCGACGAACAGGGCCTCGTCCGGCGGGAGCGCGACGACCGCCGCCGCGAGCGCTACACCGTCGACGACGACGTCTGGTACCAGGCGATGACGGCCTCCGCCCGGTCCATCGCGCAGATCGTCGACACCGCCCGGCAGGGCGTCACCGTCCTCGGCTCCGGCACCCCGGCCGGCCACCGCCTGGAGAACGTCGCCCGCTTCCTCGACTTCGTCTCCGAGAGCACGGCCCGGGCCGCCGAACAGGCCCGGGCCATCCTCCACTCGAAACCCCCCGCCCCGGGGGAGACCCCTACAGCCCCAGGCGGTAGCGGATCTTCTTGACGAGCTCCGTCAGGTCGGGCTGCCGGAGCAGGCTGTAGTGGTCCGCGTCGAGCTCCACGACCGTCGGCGGGCGGGTGGACCAGCCCGTGGCGTTCTCCAGGAACGAGTAGTCGTCGCCCTCCGCCTTGAAGAGCGTCACCGGGCAGTCCACCCGCCGCTCCGTCAGCTCCCGGAAGGTGTACGTGAACTCGAAGGTCTCCTCGACGATCGCGACGATCCGGTCGACGAGCTCCGGGTCCAGGGCCGGGAAGTCCTCCGCGACGCGCGCCACGAAGCTCCGCCGGTCACCGGCCCGCACACCCGTGTCGATCACGCCCGCGAAGACCGAGTACAGGATCGTCACGAACGCCGGGTTGTCGTACGTCGCGCCGCCCGTCTCCGAGGAGCGGACCTTCGGGGAGCCCGGGGCGATCAGGAAGAGGTGCTCCACCTGCTCCCCCGCCGCCTCCAGGAGGTGCGCCGACTCGAAGGCCACGCGGGCGCCGAAGGAGTAGCCCCACAGGGTGTACGGGCCGGTGGGCTGGCGGCGGCGGATCGCGGCCACGTCGGCGGCGGCCATCTCGCGGATCGTGGCGTACGGCTCCTCGCCCCGGTTGACGCCGTGCGCCTGCACCCCGTAGAAGGGCCGGTCGACGCCGACCTCCTCGGCCAGGTGCCGCAGGTTCATCGTGTAGCCGCCGAGCCCCGGCCAGCAGTACACGGGCGACTGCGCGCCGGCCGCGTGGAGCCGTACGAGACGGGAGGCGGGGGTGGCGGCGGCGCCGTCCAGCCGGTGTGCGAGCTTCTCGATCGTCGGGTGCTCGAAGAGGATCTGGAGCGGGAGTCCCGCGCCGAACTCGCGGTTGATCCGCGTCACCAGCGCGACCGCGATCAGCGAGTTCCCGCCGGACTCGAAGAAGTCGTCCAGGACCGAGACCGCCTCCACGTCCTCGTACTTCAGGGCCGCCGCCCAGACCTCCGCGAGCCTGCCCTCCGTCCGCGTACGGGGCGGGACGTGCGGACGGCCGTGCAGGCCCGCGTTGACCACGGCGAGGTCGGCGAGCGCCTTCGTGTCCACCTTGCCGTTCGCCGACAGGGGCAGCCGGTCCAGGACCACGACCCGGTTCGGGATCATGTAGTCCGGCAGGTGGTGCACGAGGTCGTCGCGGATCATCTCCGCCGGGCCCTTCATGTGGACCGTGTCCTCGTACATCCCCTCGCTCAGCCGCTGCTCCTCGCTCACCCGGCCGCCGACGAAGAAGTACGAGGGGCCGGTCCCCCGTCCCGCCGCCGTCAGGATCTCGTCCACGCGGCGGGCCGCCGGCAGCGGGTGGCCGGACTTGGAGCTGTAGCCCGAGGACATGAACCCGAGCCCGTGGCAGCCGAGTTGGAGGCGCTGGAGCGCGCGCCCTAGGTCGACGTACGCGCGATCCGTGTCCGCCGTCCGGCTGACGACGGTGACGCCGAGCGAGGCCCGCTCGTACACCGCCTGGTTGATCGCGATGACGTGCCTCTTCTCGACGAGGGAGGCCGAGACGGGGGTCAGTGCGCCGTTCTCGTAGGCGTACTGGGCCTCCGGGAGGTCCGGGATCCGGGTGCCGTGCGCCTGGACGTAGACGTCCACCTCCGGGTCCGTCCTCGCCCCCTCGTCGTACGGGACGACCTTCCAGCACCCGTCCCCGCACGCCCTGACGTCCAGGCCGTACCCGGGCAGGACCTCCTCGAAGAGGCCCACCATGTGGCCGGCCTCGATCTCCAGGACCTCCTGGATGTTGTTCCGGTAGACCGGTTCGATCGCGGACCGCTCGCCCCGGAAGGAGAGCCGCAGGGACGGTTCTCCGGCGGCCGGGAGCGGCTCCGTCAGGTACAGGCGGTGGCGAACCGGGTGGTAGTAGTACGTGCCCGGGTCCAGGCCCGCGATCCCGCGCGCCTCCACGGACAGCTGCGTCGCGTACAGCGCGCCCGGCGAGGCGTAGCCGTACTTCGGGAGGAGCCGCTCCTCGCTCGTGAACTGGCCGAACCAGCGCAGCAGTTCCCCGAGGTCGGCCGCCGTCAGGCTGCCGACCGGCCGCGAGCCGACGCCCTCCGGGCGGCGGGCCAGGGCCGCGAGGACGTCGGCCCGGGTCACCTCGCCGCCCTCGTAGAAGCGGTACGTCTTGCGGGCGAAGACCGTGCGCCGCATCCGCTCCGTCGGCGTCCCGCCCGGCAGCTGGACCACCGGGCAGCCCGCGAGCTCGGCGTCCGCACGGGTGCCGGCGTTGGAGAGCTGGGCCTTGACCTGGAGCTTCGACTCCTTGGACTGGTGGTGGGCGCCGTGGTTGCCCTGGTCCATCAGGGCCGCCTCCTTCGGCGACAGCTCCACGCAGGCGACGAGGTTCTGGAAGCCGGTCCGGGGCTCGTCCTTCACGATGACCGCCGCGTTCTTGACCCAGTCGTGGTCCTCGATGGCGAGCGCGATCTCGTCCAGCTCGACGCGGAAGCCGCGCAGCTTGATCTGGTTGTCCGCCCGGCCCGCGAACTGGACCGTGCCGTCCTCGTTCCAGTGGGCCAGGTCGCCGGTCCGGTAGAGGCGTTCGCCGGTGTCCGTGACGAGGAAGCGTTCCGCCGTCAGCTCGGGCCGGTCCAGATACCCCCGCGCCACCTGGACCCCGCCGATGCACAGCTCCCCGTCACGTATGTGGAACGTCGTCCCGTGGGCCGGTCTGCCGATCGGTATCGCCGCCGGGGCGTCCGCGAGCGTCGCCCGGTCCACCGTCTGCGAGGAGGCGTTGATCGTGCACTCGGTGGGGCCGTAGAGATTGACCAGCTCCGTTGCCGGCAGCTCGGCGAGGAGCTGCGCGGCGAGGTTCCTGGAGAGGATCTCGCCGCCCGAACAGACGCGGCGGAGGCTGGTGCAGGTGGCGAGCCGCTCGGTGTCGACGAGGGCCTGGAGGAGCGTCGGCACGCCCTGGAGCATGGTCGCCCCCGACGCCCGGACCGCGTCGACCAGCCCCTCCGGGTCCCGGTACACGCCCGGCGGGCCGACCGCGACCCGGGCGCCGACCGCCGGGGCGAGGATCTCCCACTGCGCGGCGTCGAAGCTCATCGGCGTCTTCTGGAGGACGACGGCGTCCGGGCCGAGGCGGTGCTCCGTCGCCATCCAGCGCATCTGGGACACGATCGAACGGTGCTCGACCATGACGCCCTTGGGCCTGCCGGTGGAGCCGGAGGTGTAGATGACGTACGCGAGGTCGTGCGGGGCGACGGGGGGTGCGGGGGCGGCCGGCGCGGTCGGTACGTCCCCGATGACGACGACCTCCGTCCCCGGCGGAGCCAGCTCCCTGACCCGGTCCCGGAAACGGTCCTGGGTCACGACGACCCGGGAACCGCTGTCCTCGATCATGTAGCGCAGGCGCTCCTCGGGGTACTCGGGCGAGAGCGGCACGTACGCGCCGCCGGACAGGACCACGCCCCAGACGCCGGTCATCAGGTCGAGCGACGGCTCGACGTACACGCCCACGCGGGCGTCCGCGGCGACGCCGAGGGCGCGGAGGTGGGTGGCGAGGGCGGCGGCGGTGTCGTGCAGCTCTTGGAACGTGAGCGCTTCTTCGCCGAAGGTTGCGGCGGGGGTGTCGGGCCGCGTGGTGGCGGTGGTACGGAGGAGCCGGTCGAGCGTGGACATCCTTGTTCCCTTCGTCAACGAACCCCACGCCCTCGGGGCCCCTGTTTGTAGGCAGTCGCTCCGCCGGGGCGGTGCCCCGCCCACCCCCGTTGTGGGCAATCGTTCCGCTGGGGCGAGGGGGGTCCCTGCTCGAGCGAAGCCGAGAGCTTGGGGGAGGGTGGGCACAACGGAACGGCGCCCTTGCCGGGCCTAGGCTCCCGCGCCTGAACCCGCACCCCTTTGCGCGGCGCACGCGTGGTGCGGGTCCAGGCGCGGAACGCGGAGGCGCCGCTAAGGGCGCCGTCCCGTGTGCCCACCCTCCCCCAAGCTCTCGGCTTCGCTCGAGCAGGGGGGACCCCCCTCGCCCCAGCGGGACGATTGCCCACACGGGCGGGGCGGCGGGAAGGGCACCGCCCCGCGGGCGCGCGCCCACACGGGCGGGGGCGGGGGCACCGCCCTGCGGGGCGAGGGCCCCGCACGGGGGTCGCGGGGCGTGGGTCAGCGGTAGATGAGGAGTTCTTGTTCTGTCGCGCCCGTCAGGGCGTACCGCGTGCGGACCAGCGGTCGCCCCGAGTAGATCCGGATCAGCGTCGCCGCGTCCCCCCGGAACCGCGCCGCCGGCCGCCCCTCGATCTCGTTGCCGAGGGACACCGGGCCGTCGTCGTCCCGGCCCGTCAGCTCGCCGATCAGGCGCGGGGTCTCCCGGCGGCGGCTCGTCACCGAGAGCAGCGGGAGGGCGAGGTCGAGCGCCGCGCCGCAGTACGCGCCGGGCTCGCCGAAGGCCTCCCGTACGTCTCCGGCGTGGATCCACTCGCCGAGGGCGACCGCGTCGAGCCGGCCGTCCTCGCGGCCCGCGATGACGGGGCCCGCCTCCGTCAGGCCGCGTTCGAGTTCGTCGAGGACGCGGCCGACGGGCCAGTCCTCGCGTTCGGCGACGTCGCAGGCGTTGGCCTCCGGCAGGAAGACGCCTTCTTCGAGGCGGTCCTCGACGATGCGGACGAGCGCCGCCCCGCAGTGGGCGAGGACCTGCCGGGCGGTCCAGCCGGGACACGCGGTGCGGAGCTCGTACGCCTCCTCGGGTGTGCGCCGGAGGATCGGCATCAGCAGGTCCCGTTCGGTGCGGAGGAGCCGGTCCGGGAGCCAGGGGTCACGTTCGGTACACATGCCGGGCTCAGTAGCGGTAGTGGTCCGGCTTGTACGGGCCCTCCACCGGGACCCCGATGTACGACGCCTGCTCGGGCCGGAGGGTCGTCAGGCGGACGCCGAGCGCGTCCAGGTGCAGGCGGGCCACCTTCTCGTCGAGGTGCTTCGGCAGCACGTAGACGCCCGTCGGGTACTCCTCCGTCTTGGTGAAGAGCTCGATCTGCGCCAGCGTCTGGTCGGCGAAGGAGTTCGACATCACGAAGGACGGGTGGCCGGTCGCGTTGCCGAGGTTGAGGAGCCGGCCCTCGGAGAGGACGATGACGACCTTGCCGTCGGGGAACGTCCACGTGTGGACCTGCGGCTTGACCTCGTCCTTCACGATCCCGGGGATCCGCGCGAGGCCCGCCATGTCGATCTCGTTGTCGAAGTGGCCGATGTTCCCGACGATGGCCTGGTGCTTCATCCGGGCGATGTCGGCGGCCATGATGATGTCCTTGTTGCCGGTGGTGGTGATGAAGATGTCGGCCGTCTCCACCACGTCGTCCAGGGTGGCCACCTGGTAGCCGTCCATCGCCGCCTGGAGCGCGCAGATCGGGTCGATCTCGGTGACGATGACGCGGGCGCCCTGGCCACGGAGGGACTCGGCGGAGCCCTTGCCGACGTCGCCGTAGCCGCAGACGACGGCGGTCTTGCCGCCGATGAGGACGTCGGTGGCGCGGTTGATGCCGTCGATGAGGGAGTGCCGGCAGCCGTACTTGTTGTCGAACTTCGACTTCGTCACGGCGTCGTTCACGTTGATCGCGGGGAAGAGGAGCGCGCCCTCGCGGTGCATCTCGTACAGGCGGTGGACGCCCGTCGTCGTCTCCTCCGTCACGCCGCGGATGCCGGCGGCCATCGCCGTCCAGTCCAGGGTGGTCTTCTCAAGGAGGGCGCGTACGACCGCCAACTCCTCGTTCGAGGCCTCCGGCAGGACACCCGTCTTCTGGTACTCCACACCCTTGTGGACGAGCAGCGTCGCGTCACCGCCGTCGTCCAGGATCATGTTGGGGCCGTCCGCACCGGGCCAGGTCAGGGCCTGCTCGGTGCACCACCAGTACTCCTCCAGGGTCTCGCCCTTCCAGGCGAAGACCGGGACGCCGGCGGCGGCGATCGCGGCGGCCGCGTGGTCCTGCGTCGAGTAGATGTTGCAGGACACCCAGCGGACCTCGGCGCCGAGCGCCACGAGGGTCTCGATGAGGACGGCGGTCTGGACCGTCATGTGGAGCGAGCCGGTGATCCGGGCACCGGCCAGCGGCCGAGCGTCCGCGTACTCGCGGCGGATCGACATCAGACCCGGCATCTCGTGCTCGGCGAGGGTGATCTCCTTGCGGCCGAACTCCGCGAGACCGATGTCGGCGACCTTGTAGTCAGAGAAATCAGACATGTGCTGCAACTCTCCTTGTGCTGAGGATGGTTCGGTGGATTTCCAGGGCCGCCGTCGACTTGTTGAGCGTGATGTAGTGCAGGCCCGGCGCGCCCTCGTCGAGCAGCCGCAGGCCCATCCGCGTGGCGTGCTCGACGCCGATGCGGTACGCGGCGGCCGGATCGTCCTTCGCCGCCTCCAGGCGGTGCGCCAGGTCCTCGGGGAAGGCCGCGTCCGACAGCTCGGCGAAGCGGCGGATCTGGCGCACGTCGGTGGCCGGCATGATCTCCGGGATGATCGGGGTGTCGCAGCCGGCGGCGGCGACCCGGTCCCGGAGCCGCAGGTAGTCCTCGGGGTCGAAGAACATCTGCGTGATGGCGTAGTCGGCGCCCGCCCGGCACTTGGCGACGAAGTGCGCGAGGTCGGCGGCCGAGCCGTCGGAGCGGGGGTGGCCTTCCGGGAAGGCCGCCACGCCGATCCTGAACTCGCCCAGGGAGCGGACCAGTTCCACGAGTTCGTACGCGTACGTGAAGCCCTGCGGATGCGGGGTCCACGCGCCGCGCGGATCGCCCGGCGGGTCGCCGCGCAGGACGAGGACGTCCCGGACGCCGGCGTCCGCGTAGGCGCCGATGATGGCCCGCAGCTCGGCGACCGAGTGCCCGACGGCCGTCAGATGGGCGACGGGCCGGAGCGTCGTCTCCGTCACGATCCGCTTCGTGACGTCGATGGTCCGGTCCCGGGACGAGCCGCCCGCGCCGTACGTCACGGAGACGAAGTCGGGCTTCAGCGCCTCCACGCGCCGGATCGCGTCCCAGAGGGTCTGCTCGCCCTTGTCGGTCTTCGGCGGGAAGAACTCGAAGGAGTACGTCGGGATCACCTGCGGCCTCCCGCGTTGAAGTAGCTCGCCTCCGGGTGGTGGACGACGATCGCGTCCGTCGACTGCTCGGGGTGCAGCTGGTACTCCTCCGACAGCACGACCCCGATCCGCTCCGGCCGGAGCAGCGCGGCGATCTTCGCCCGGTCCTCCAGGTCGGGGCAGGCCGGGTAGCCCAGGGAGTAGCGGCAGCCCTGGTACTCGGTGCGCAGCATGCCCGCCAGGCCGGTGGGGTCGGCGTGGCCGATGCCCCAGTCGGCGCGCACCCGGGCGTGCCAGTACTCGGCGAGGGCCTCGGCGAGCTGCACGGAGAGGCCGTGGAGTTCGAGGTAGTCGCGGTAGGCGTCGGCGGCGAAGAGCCGGGCCGTCTCCTCCCCGATCCTGGATCCGACGGTGACGACCTGGAAGGCGACCGCGTCCACCTCGCCGGAGTCCTCGGCGCGGTGGAAGTCGGCCAGGCAGAGGCGGCGGCCCCGCTGCTGGCGGGGGAAGGAGAAGCGGGTCCGCTCGCCTCCGTCCTCGTCCAGGACGATCAGGTCGTCGCCCTTGGACACACAGGGGAACCAGCCGTGGACGACGGCCGCTTCGACCAGGCCCTCGCGTTCGATCCGGTCGAGGAGGGCGCGCAGGCGCGGCCGGCCTTCCGTCTCGATGGTCGCGGTGTCCTTCAGTCCCCACTGGCCCTTGAAGAGGGCGGTCTCGTCGAGCCAGGGGGCGTACGCGGCGAGGGGGATGCCGGTGGTGACCTTCGTCCCGAGGAAGGGGGGTTCGGGTACGGGGTTGTCGGCGGCGACGTCGGAGCGGCCGGCCGGCTCGGGCTCCCGGACCTCCACCACCGGCTGCCGGGCCACGCGGCGCTGCTTGAGCGGGGGCAGTACGGCTCCGGGGACGCCGCGCTTGACGCCCATGAGGGCGTCCATGAGGCGCAGGCCCTCGAAGGCGTCGCGGGCGTAGCGGACCTCGCCCTCGTAGATCTCGTGGAGGTCCTGTTCGACGTAGGCGCGGGTGAGGGCGGCGCCGCCGAGGATCACGGGAAAGCGGGACGCGAGTCCCCGGCCGTTCAGCTCCTCCAGGTTCTCCTTCATGATGACCGTGGACTTCACCAACAGGCCCGACATGCCGATGACGTCCGCCGCGTGCTCTTCTGCCGCCTCCAGGATCGCGGAGACCGGCTGCTTGATGCCGATGTTGACGACGTTGTAGCCGTTGTTGGACAGGATGATGTCGACGAGGTTCTTGCCGATGTCGTGGACGTCGCCGCGGACCGTGGCCAGGACGATCGTGCCCTTGCCCTCGGCGTCGGACTTCTCCATGTGCGGCTCCAGATAGGCCACCGCCGTCTTCATGACCTCGGCGGACTGGAGCACGAACGGCAGCTGCATCTGGCCGGAGCCGAACAGCTCACCGACCGTCTTCATGCCGTCGAGCAGCACGTCGTTGACGATCTCCAGGGCCGGGCGTTCGGACAGGGCGGAATCCAGGTCCGCCTCCAGGCCGTTCTTCTCGCCGTCGACGATCCGCCGCTTGAGCCGCTCCTCCAGCGGCAGGGCGAGGAGCTCCTCCGTCTTGCCGGCCTTGAGGGACTTCGCCGTGGCGCCCTCGAACATCTCAAGGAAACGCTGGAGCGGGTCGTAGCCGTCCCGCCGCCGGTCGTACACGAGGTCGAGCGCGACCTCCACCTGCTCCGGCTCCAGGCGGGCGATGGGCAGGATCTTCGACGCGTGGACGATCGCCGAGTCCAGGCCCGCCTTCACGCACTCGTCGAGGAAGACCGAGTTCAGCACGATCCGGGCGGCCGGGTTGAGGCCGAAGGAGATGTTCGACAGACCCAGCGTGGTCTGGACGTCCGGATGGCGGCGCTTCAGCTCACGGATCGCCTCGATGGTGGCGATGCCGTCCTTGCGCGACTCCTCCTGGCCCGTGCAGATGGTGAAGGTCAGGGTGTCGATGAGGACGTCCGACTCCCTGATCCCCCAGTTCTCCGTGAGGTCCCCGATGAGCCGCTCGGCGATCGCGACCTTCGCCTCGGCCGTCCTGGCCTGGCCCTCCTCGTCGATCGTCAGCGCCATCAGCGCCGCGCCGTGCTCCTGGGCCAGTCGGGTGACCTTGGCGAAGCGGGACTCGGGTCCGTCGCCGTCCTCGTAGTTGACCGAGTTGATGACGGCCCGGCCGCCGAGCTTCTCCAGACCGGCCCGCAGGACGTCCACCTCGGTGGAGTCCAGCACGATCGGCAGCGTCGACGCGGTCGCGAACCGGCCCGCCAGCTCCTGCATGTCCGCCACGCCGTCACGGCCCACGTAGTCCACGCACAGGTCGAGCATGTGCGCGCCCTCGCGGATCTGGTCCCGGGCCATCTCCACGCAGTCGTCCCAGCGGCCCTCCAGCATCGCCTCACGGAACTTCTTCGACCCGTTGGCGTTGGTCCGCTCACCGATCGCCAGGTACGAGGTGTCCTGCCGGAACGGCACATGGCTGTACAGCGAGGACGCGCCCGGCTCCGCCGCCGGCTGCCGGTCGAGCACGGCCGCGCCGCGCACCCGCGCCACGACCTCCCGCAGGTGCTCCGGGGTCGTCCCGCAGCAGCCGCCGACCAGGGCCGGTCCGTACTCCCGCACGAACTGCTCCTGGGCATCGGCCAGTTCGGCCGGCGACAAGGGGTAGTGCGCGCCGTCCTTGGTGAGGACCGGCAGGCCCGCGTTCGGCATGACCGAGATCGGGACACGGGCGTGCCGGGAGAGGTGCCGCAGGTGCTCGGCCATCTCCACCGGGCCCGTGGCGCAGTTCAGGCCGATCATGTCGATGCCGAGCGGCTCCAGGGCGGTCAGCGCCGCGCCGATCTCCGAGCCGAGCAGCATCGTGCCCGTCGTCTCCACCGTGACCTGCACGATCACGGGCAGGTCCACGCCGACCCAGTCCAGGGCCCGGCGGGCGCCGATGACGGCCGCCTTCGTCTGGAGCAGGTCCTGCGAGGTCTCGATGAGCAGGGCGTCGGCGCCGCCGCGGATCAGGCCCTCCGCGTTCTGCTGGAATGCGTCCCGGAGCGGCTCGTACGTGACGTGGCCCAGGGTCGGCAGCTTCGTACCGGGTCCCATGGAGCCGAGGACCCAGCGGGGGCGGCCGTCGGCGGCCGTGTGCGCGTCGGCGGAGGCGCGGGCGATGCGGGCGCCGGCCTCCGACAGCTCGTACACCTGGTCCTCGATGCCGTACTCGGCGAGCGCGGCCAGGTTCGCCCCGAAGGTGTTGGTCTCGACGCAGTCCACGCCGACCGAGAAGTAGGCGTCGTGGACGGAGGCGACGATGTCGGGGCGGGTGAGGTTGAGGATCTCGTTGCAGCCCTCCAGCTGCCGGAAGTCGTCCATCGACGGGTCGGCGGCCTGGAGCATGGTGCCCATCGCGCCGTCGGCGACGACGACCCGCGTCGCGAACTCCTCCCGCAGCGACGGCCGTGCTCCGGTCATGTGAGCCCCCTCAGATGGGTGACGAGCGTCGCCGTGCAGCCGACGCCGTACGTCGTCCTGATCCGGTCCAGAAGGGAGTCCCGGTGCAGCCGGTACTCCTGCGTCCCCACGTAGTCCAGGACGGTCGCCGCGACCGCGCAGCCCAGCTGCGCCGCGCACCGCTCGGGCACGCCCCACAGCGTCCCCGCGAGGAACCCGGCCCGGAAGGCGTCGCCGACGCCGGTCGGGTCGACGACCGCCGGGACCTCCACGGCCGGCACCGCCAAGGGGTCCCGGCCCTCGCCGCGGATGCGGACGCCGGCCTCGCCGTGGGTGGTGACCCAGGTGCCGACGCGGGCCAGCACCTCCGCCTCGGACCAGCCGGACTTCTCCAGGAGGAGCGCCGTCTCGTACTCGTTGGTGAACAGGAACCGGGCCCCGTCCACCAGCTCCCGCACCTCTCCCCCGTCGAGCCGCGCCAGCTGCTGCGACGGATCGGCGGCGAAGGGGATCCCCAGGTCACGGCAGGTGCGGGTGTGCCGGAGCATGGCCTCGGGGTCGTCCGGGGAGACCAGGACCAGCTCCAGGCGGCCGGTGCGCGCGACGACCTCGCGGAGGTCGATCTCGCGCGCCTCGGCCATCGCCCCCGCGTAGAAGGTGGCGATCTGGTTCTGGGCCCGGTCGGTGGTACAGACGAAGCGGGCGGTGTGGAGCGACTCGCTGACGCGCACCGAGTCGGTGTCCACCCCGTGGTCCTTCAGCCAGACCCGGTACGGCTCGAAGTCGGCGCCGACCGCGCCCACGAGGGCGGGCCGCAGGCCGAGGACGCCGAGTCCGAAGGCGATGTTCGCTGCCACTCCGCCGCGCCTGACCTCCAGGTTGTCGGCGAGGAACGACAGGGAGACCCGGTCGAGCCGGTCGGCGAGCAGCTGCTCGCTGAACCAGCCGGGGAAGGTCATCAGATGGTCGGTCGCGATGGATCCCGTGACAGCGATGCGCATGGGTCAGACCCCTTCCCCTTTTCGCGCCTCCGGAGCGCTCAAGTCGGCGTCGACGGTCGACCGTGCTCGGTCACTCGTTCCTCGCGCCCTCCGCGCGCTCTCCCTTTCGACGCCGCCGCGCTCCTGCGGCGCGAGCGCTGCCTTCTTCAGGGCCTCCACCCGGTCCGTGCGCTCCCAGGTGAACTCGGGGAGCTCGCGGCCGAAGTGGCCGTACGCCGCCGTCGCCGCGTAGATCGGCCGCTTGAGGTCCAGGTCGCGGATGATCGCCGCCGGCCGCAGGTCGAAGACCTCGCTGACCGCCTCCTGGATCCTCTCGTCCGGGAGCGCGCCCGTCCCGAAGGTCTCCACGAAGAGGCCGACCGGCTCGGCCTTGCCGATCGCGTACGCGACCTGCACCTCGCAGCGCTTCGCCAGACCGGCCGCGACGACGTTCTTCGCGACCCAGCGCATGGCGTACGCCGCCGAGCGGTCGACCTTGGACGGGTCCTTGCCGGAGAAGGCGCCGCCACCGTGCCGGGCCATGCCGCCGTACGTGTCGATGATGATCTTCCGGCCGGTGAGGCCGGCGTCGCCCATCGGGCCGCCGACCTCGAAGCGCCCGGTCGGGTTGACCAGGAGCCGGTAGCCGTCGGACTCCAGGCTGACGCCCTCCTCGACGAGCTGCTTGAGGACGTGCTCGACGACGTACTCGCGGACGTCCGGGGTGAGCAGGCCCTCGACGGAGATGTCGGCGGCGTGCTGCGAGGAGACGACGACCGTGTCGAGGCGGACCGGACGGTCGCCGTCGTACTCGATGGTGACCTGCGTCTTGCCGTCCGGCCGCAGGTAGGGCACGGTGCCGTCCTTGCGGACCTCGGTGAGCCGCCGGGAGAGGCGGTGGGCGAGGGCGATCGGCAGCGGCATCAGCTCGGCCGTGTCGTCGCAGGCGTAGCCGAACATCAGGCCCTGGTCGCCGGCGCCCTGGGAGGCGAGCTCGTCCTCCGCGCCCTCGACACGGGCCTCGTGGGCCGTGTCGACGCCCTGCGCGATGTCCGGCGACTGGGCGCCGATGGACACCGACACGCCGCAGGAGGCGCCGTCGAAGCCCTTCGCGGAGGAGTCGTAGCCGATGTCGAGGACGGCGTCGCGCACCAGCTGGGCTATCGGCGCGTACGCGGAGGTGGTGACCTCGCCGGCGATGTGGACCTGGCCGGTGGTGATCAGGGTCTCGACCGCCACGCGCGAGGACGGGTCCTCGGCGAGCAGCGCGTCGAGGATGGTGTCGCTGATCCGGTCGGCGATCTTGTCGGGGTGGCCCTCGGTCACGGACTCCGTGGTGAAGAGGCGGCGGCTCATGCCTGGGCCTCCGCCGGAGTCTTGAAGAAGTGCTGCTCGATGGCGCCGAGGGTGCGGATGGAGTCGACCTCCAGGGTCTCCATCTGGATGGCGGTGCCGCTCTCCTGCTCCAGGAGGAAGACGAACTCGACGAAGGACAGCGAGTCGATGAGCCGGTTCTCGATCAGGTCCAGGTCGGACGCGATGTCGTCGCGCTCGGGGTGACGCTCGAGGATCCAGTTCTTCACCGTCTGCAGGCCGTCGGCCATGGTTGCTCTCCTTTTCGCTACTGCTCGTTGGGGATGCTGGATACGTGGGGGGTGGGGGCGATGATCGGTGCCGCGACCGCGACCGCGTAGTCCACGTCGTGGCTGATGGACACGGTGATCTCGGTGATGCCGGACTCCGCGGCCATCTCGGCGGCCGCCCGGTGCAGCTCCACGAGCGGCCAGCCGCCCTCGGAGCGCCGCACGACGATGTCCGGCCACGGCAGGAACCTGCCTCTGACCCGTAAGGTCTTGAACGCCGCTTCCTTCGCCGCGATCCGCCCGCACAGGCTCAGGACGTCGAGCCCGGAGGACGTACGGCAGTCGGCGAGCTCGCCGGGGGTGAGCATCCGCTCGAAGAACCGCTCCCCGTACTGGGCGAGGAGCCTGCGGACACGGTTGACGGACACGATGTCCATGCCGAGGTTCGCCCACCCCAGGCCGCCCGCCGGCGGGGCGGCGGGACGGGCCGGCACGTCAGATCACCGGCCCGGCCGCGCCGCTCGCACCGGCCGACACCTGGCGGGAGGCGTCGAGCACCGCCCGGGTGGCGGACTCCCAGCTGCCGTGGCGCCGGGTCAGCGCGGACAGCCAGCGCTCCAGGCCGAAGGCGACGCAGCTGGTGAAGGCCGGTCCGCCGGTCGACGCGAGGGTGATGCCGCAGCGGTCGCCGAAGAAGTTCCGGTGCGTGTTGACCGAGGCGATCGCCAGGTCCTCGTACAGGAACTCGTACTTCACCGGGGTGAGCCGCTGGAGGACCGCCTTGGAGCTGCCCTTGTCGAAGAAGGGGTCGCAGGCGGCCTCCTTGCGCAGCGGCAGGTCGAGCGCCGCCGCGAAGGCCTGGATGCGGGTGGTGAAGTCCGCCAGGTGCGTCTCGGCGTGCTCGCGCGAGCCGATCGCGACGATCTCCCGCATGCGGAAGCCGAGCTGGCGCCGCATGCCCTCGTAGTGGGTCTCCTTGCGGAAGCACCAGGAGCAGATGGTGACGAGGGTGTCGTCCGCGACCCGGGTGCCCTGGTGGTCGAGGTAGACGGCGTAACAGGACGCCGAGGGCAGGCCGAGCGCGGCGGGTTCGAGTGCCTCGCTCGGGAAGCGACCGGCGGTGGTGTCGAAGGGCGTGGTCGCGCGGCGCTCCAGGTCGAGCGGGGTGGCGACGACGGCCTGGTGGGGGAAGTTGTCGTAGTAGTCGAGCTTCGCCAGGTCGGCGGCGGGCAGGAGCGGGGGCATGGTCATCGGGCGGGCGCCCGCGGCCACCCCCCAGCCCTCGAAGGTGTCGTCGAGGAGCCGCAGCAGGCGGGTCCCCTCCGGGCCGAGCGAGGGCAGGCCCCTGGTCTCCCCGACGGTCTCGGGGGTCGTCACGGTCATGGTCGGTGCACCTCTCGGTGGGGAGGTTCCTGGGGGACTCAGACGACGGGCAGGGTGTCGTCGGAGAAGATCCCGGTCTTCAGGAAGAAGGCGAGCGGCTTGCGGATCGCCTTGCGCTCGTGGGGGCGGCGGCGCTCGTCGGCGACCAGCGCGTTGCGCAGGGCCAGCGGGTCGGCGATGCCGGCGTCGCGGTAGACGTGCGGGTTGTAGAGGGAGTTGGTGCTGTAGACGACGTACCGCTTGAGGTACGCCTCGACCTCGCGGACCCGGTCGGCGCTCACGGCCTGGCACATCCGCTGGTACAGCAGGGAGACCAGCTCGCGCCCGAAGGCGATGTGGCGGGACTCGTCCTGGTGGTGGATGCGGTTGACCTCGCGGATGGTGTGGCAGAGGGAGTCGTCCTTCGCCATCCGGGAGTTGTAGTGGTCGACGAGCTCCTCGAAGAAGAGGATGCGGGTGAAGACGAGGAAGTTCTCGACCTCGGGCTCCCAGGCGGCGTCGGCGCGCATGGCGGTGGAGCCGTAGATCTTGTGCCCGTAGCGCCGGCAGAACTCGGAGAAGAACCACATGTGTTCGTTCTCCTCGCCGATGAAGTGGTGGAAGAAGTCCGAGGGGACCTCGAAGCCGGGCATGTGGATGCGGCCGACGACCTCGATGAGGAGCTCGCGGATGCCGTGCACGTTGAGGCTGTAGAAGTTGATGGACTCCCACTTCGACAGGCGCTGAAGCGTTTCCTCGCCGAGGGTGTCGTAGTGCTCGGTGCCGTAGACGGTGAGCAGCTCCGGAGTCATCCAGAAACGATTCTCTTCCAGGGTCTCGGGCCACTGGAAGGTCTGGTACGGGTTGTAGTAGTCCTCGACCGAGCGCTCGCTGAGCCGCTCCAGGACCTCCATGAACCGGTCGGTGACGGGCAGGGGGGCGGCGACGCCCATGATCTCGCTCCTTCGGAGTGGGGTTACGGGCGGACTTCGTAGACCGCGTTGACCGGCGTCTCGGTGGCGCGCCGCCAGCGGGTGAAGCCGGCCTCCTCGGCGATGGCCCGGAAGGCCTTCTCGCCGGAGTGGTTGCCGAGGGCGTGCGGGCCGCGCTGCGCGACCGCGACCGGCAGGCACATCACGGCGGACAGGGCCATGAACATGCGGGCGGCGGGGGTCTGGGTGTCGATGTCCTGCGGGGAGACGTTGGACTCGACGAGCATCCAGGTGCCGTCCGCGTCGAGCGACTTGTGGACGTGCTGGGCGGCGGCCACCGGGTCGCCCATGTCGTGCAGGGCGTTGAAGAAGCACACCAGGTCGTAGCCGGAGCCGGGGTAGTCGTCGGCGGAGGCGACCTCGAAGACGACCCGGTCGGACAGACCGGCCTCCTCGGCGAGCTCCCGCGCGATCGAGATGGCCTCCTCGGAGTAGTCGAAGCCGTGGACGGTGGCGTTCGGGAAGGCCTTCGCGATGAGGAGGGTGGTGTGCCCGACGCCGCAGCCGACGTCGGCGACGGTGCCGCCGTTCCTCAGCTTCTCCGTGACCTGGTGGAGGGACGGCAGCCAGTCCGGGACGAGCTTGTGCTCGTACGTGGGCTGGAAGAAGGAGCCCATGCCGGTGTCGAGGGCCGCGTCGTGCTCGGCCCAGCCGACGCCGTCCCCGGTGCGGTACGCCTCGACGAGCAGGTCCTCGGTGGCGTACAGCGCCTTGAGGGCGGTGAAGAAGCCGGCGGCGTAGGTGACGGCCTTCGGGTCGGCGAGGACCTCGACGTGGTCGGCGGGGAGCGTGTACGTGAGGGAGCTGGGGTGCCGCTCGACGTACCCGGCGGAGAGCTGGGCGTGCAGCCACTCCTCGATGTACCGCTCGTTCGTGCCCGTCCGCCCGGCGAGCTGCTCGGCGGTGAGGGGGCCGTGCTCGGCGAGGGCCTTGTAGAGGCCGAGGCGCTCGCCGAGGGCGACGGTCAGTCCGCGGACGGCCGCGCCCGCGTCGGTGATGACCCGCTGGTGGAAGTCGTGGGCGCTCATGCGGCCTGCTCCTCCTGGTAGCTCGGGAGATCGCACGTGAAGAGGAAGGAACGGGGGACGCGCGGCACGGAGCGGGCCGGCACCGGGTAGGGCCAGCGGTCGAAGGCGGCGCCCTCCTCACCGGGCTGCTTGACCTCGCGCACGGCCCAGCCGCAGTCGGCGAGCAGCGCCTCGGGCTCCTCGGTGCCGAAGAGCCACGGGTTGCCGTCCTCCTTGAGCGCGCTCATGAAGGTGCGGGCCAGCGGGTTCTCCAGGGCGGACTTCGAGATGACGTCGCCGAGCAGCACGGAGCCGGGCGCGGCGTGCGCGGAGAGCGTCGAGATGAGGGTGCGCACGGCCTGCTCGGGCAGGAAGAACAGCAGGCCCTCGACCACCCACAGGACCGGCTCCTCGCTCTTCCAGCCGGCCTCCTTCAGGGGGCCGGTCCAGTCCTGGGTGAGGTCGACCGGGATCGGGACCCGGGTGCGGCCGGCGGGCCGCGGCTCGTCCTTGAGCATCTCGGCCTTGGCCTCCAGGAGGGCCGGGCGGTCGAGCTCGTAGACGGTGACGCCGTCGGGCCAGGGCAGCCGGAAGAAGCGGGTGTCCATGCCGGCGGCGAGGAAGACGACCTGCCGGATGCCGCGCTCCTCCACCGCCTTCACGATGGCCCGGTCGAGGTAGGTGGTGCGGATGGCGAGGAACGGCACGATGCCGCCCCCGTCGTAGCGCGCGAGCAGTTCGAAGCCGATCTCGTCGGCGACGGTGCGCGCGTAGGGATCGGCGAACAGCCGGTCCTCGCGCTCGGTCTCCAGGGCGCGCGCGGCGGCGGTCCACTGGGCGGTGCGGGATACGGCCTCCACAGGAGGTCCCCCTTCGGTTGGTGTCTGGTGGTTCGGACGGCCGTGTTCAGGGGCCCGACGAAGGACGGTCCGTCAGGCGCTCATGGCCGGGGCGCAGGTCTTGGCCGGTCGCACGCAGGCGACGGGGTCCTCGGCCGCGGGCATCGACGACAGATGGCCGGCCTCGGCGTCGGCGGGGCGCCGGCGGAAGATGCTGTGCAGGATCATGCTGAACACGGCCGTCCCGTCGGCGGCCACGAGCGTGCACCGCGGCTTGACGGTGCCGGTGGCGGGATGGAACGGCGACGGGGTCGCGCCGAGGATCTCGACGCGCGCGGTGAGGACGTCGCCCGGGCGGACGGGCCGCAGGTAGCGGACCTCGTCGATGCCGGGCGAGCCCGTACAGGCGCTGTAGGCGAGCAGTCCGTCGACGTAGCGGCGCATGAACATCGCCTGGGTGTGGAACCCGCTGGCGATCAGACCGCCGAACGGGGAGTCCTTCGCGAGCTCGGGGTCCGTGTGGAAGGGCTGCGGATCGAAGCGCCTGCCGAACTCCAGCACCTCCTCCGTCGTGACGGTGACGGTGCCCAGCTCGTGGACGTCGCCGGGCCGGAAGTCCTCGAAGTAGCGCATCGCGCGCCCCCCCTTGACCTAGGAGTCTACGTTTCCTGGCAACATCCAATCTACGAATCGACCATTTATTTTGTCAACCCAAAAGAAGCCTCGACCTCCCTCATCGGAGGGCTTGTTCGACGTCCTCCCAGAGGTCCTCGACGTCCTCGATGCCGACGGACATCCGCACGAGCCCGGGAGCGATCCCCGCCGCCGCGAGGGCGTCCGCGTCCAGCTCGCGGTGGGAGGTGGACGCCGGATGGGCCACCAGCGTCTCCACGCCGCCGAGCGAGAGCGCGAGCTTCGCGAGCCGTACGCGCTCGATGAAGGCCCGGCCCGCCTCCCGGCCCCCGGCGAGCTCGAAGGAGAGCAGCCCGCCGCCGCCCGCGAGGACCTTCCGGGCGGTGTCGTACGAGGGGTGGCCGGCGCGCCAGGGGTAGTGGACGGCCGTGACGCCGGCGCGGGTCGCCAGGAGCTCGGCGAGGGCCGCGGCGTTGGCGCAGTGCTCGCGCATCCGCAGCGGCAGCGTGGGGATCCCGCGCAGGGTGAGCCAGGCAGCGAACGGGTCGGCGCAGGCACCGAGTTCGACCGTTCGGGGCCACACCCGGCGGCGCAGCCCGTCGTCCGCGAAGACGGCGGCGCCGCCGAGGACGTCCGAGTGCCCGGAGAGGTACTTGGTGGTGGAGTGCACGACGACGTCGGCACCGAGCTCCAGGGGGCGGCACAGCACGGGCGAGGCGAGCGAGTTGTCGACCAGGCTCGTCACCCCGAGGCGGCGGGCCGCCGCGAGGAGTCCGGGCAGGTCCGGCACCTGGCCGGTGGGGTTGGCGATCGTCTCCAGGACGAGGAGCCGGGTGGCGGGGTGGGTGCCGGCGGCCTCCAGCTCGGCCGGGTCGTCGCCGGATATCCGTACGACCTCGATCCCGTACCGCTCGGCCAGGTCCGACAGGACCGCGTGCGTCCCCCCGTACAGGCAGCGCTGGGCGACCACCCGGTCGCCGGGCCGCAGGAGGGCGAGCAGCACCCCGCTGATGGCACCCATGCCGGAGGCGAAGGCGATGGCCCCCTCCCCCGACTCCAGGCCGGCGAGGGTCTGCTCCAGGGCCCGGACGGTCGGGTTGCCGCGGCGGCTGTAGACGTACCGGCCGTCGGGGTCGGCCATCGCCCCGGCGAGCTCGGCGGCGGAGTCGAAGGCGAAGGCCGAGGACTGGACGAGGGGCACGGAGAGCGGCCAACTGCCGCTCTGGAAAGGTTCGTTGACGACATGCACGGCACGGGTGTTGAGCTCCACGACGTTCCTTCCTTCCTGGGGACGGGAAAGGGGCCGCCCGACGTCCGGGACGGACATCGGGCGGCCCCTGCCGATTTCTGATCGCGGCTCAGGCGGAGACCTTCTCGGCCTGCGGCGCGGGGGCGGCGGCCTCGGCCGCGGCCGCCTTGTCGCCCTTCATGACGAGGAGGGTGACCACACCGCCGACGGCGGCGATGATCGCGGCGCCGACGAAGGCGGAGGAGAAGCCGTCCGTCAGCTTCGGCAGGTTGCCCAGCTGGTCGGCTCCCTGCGACATGGCGACGGCGGTGAGCGCGGCGAGGCCCAGCGCGGAGCCCACGTTGTAGGTGGTGTTGACGATGCCGGAGGCGAGGCCCGCCTGCTCCTGCGGGGCGCCGGACATCGCGGTCATCATCGTCGGGATGTAGGCGAGGGACATGCCGAGCGCGGCGACCAGCGAGGCCGGCAGGACGTCGACGAGGAAGGAGCCGGTGGGCGGGACGGCGGCGAGCCAGACCAGACCGGCGGCGAGGACGAGCAGACCGCCCGCGATGAGCGGCTTGGCGCCGACCTTCATCATGAGCCGGGCCGTGATGGCCGTCATGAAGATCATGAGGAGCACGGTCATCGGGAGCAGCGCGGCACCGGACTCGAAGGCGCCGAAGCCCAGGACCTGCTGGAGGTACAGGTTGAGGAAGTACCACATCGGGATCCACGCGGCGCCGAGCAGCGTCATGGCCAGGTTGGCCGAGCCCAGGCGCGGGACCCGCCAGACGCTGAGCGGCATGAGGGGCTCGCGGATGCTCTTCTGGACGACGAAGAAGAGGATCAGGAGGACGGCGGCGCCGGCCAGCTCCAGGATGGTGGCGGTGGCGCCCCAGCCGACCTCGGGGGCGCGGACGACGGCGAAGACGGCGAGCGCGAGGCCGGCGGTGACGGCGACGGCCCCGAGGATGTCGACGGAGCCGCGGCGGGACTCGACGTTCGGGAGGAGCTTGGTCGCGGCGAGGGTCGCGAGGCCGATCGGGATGTAGATGATGAAGACCCACTGCCAGGCGGCCCACTCGGTGAAGACGCCGCCGAGGAAGACGCCCGCGGTGCCGCCGGCGGGAGCGGCTGCGCCGTAGAGCGCCATCGCCTTGCCGAGCTCCTTCGGGTCGTGCATGAAGAGCATCATGAGCAGGGTCATGGCGGAGGGCGCGATCAGCGCGCCGCCGACGCCCTGGACGGCGCGGCCGACGATCTCGACCCAGGCGGTCTGCGCGGCCGCGGCCACGACCGAACCGGCGATCATGACCGCCCAGCCGGAGACGAAGATCCTGCGGGCTCCGACGAGGTCGGAGAGGCGTCCGCCGAGGAGCAGCAGACCGCCGAAGACGATCACGTAGGCGTTGAAGATCCACTGGAGCTCGCTCTGCGAGAAGCCCAGGTCCTTCTGCATCTCGGGGAGCGCGACCCCGATGATCGAGGTGTCCATGATGACCATGAACTGAGCGGCGGCGAGCACGACAAGTGCCCACCAGCGCCGGGGATTGACGGTTGACATTGCCCTGACCCTTCACTCGCTGCTGCATACCCCTAGGGGGTACCTTTGCGGAGCACCGTAGCATACCCATGGGGGGTATGTAAGAGTGAGATGAGGGCGTGTGGGAAGCACCCGCTCCGCACCCCGGGGCGGGCAGAATGCCCCCATGACCACCGAGGAAGAGCACGCCCGGGACCTGGACCTGGATCTACTGCGGCGGTGGAACACCACCCTGCTCGCCGCCCGCGCCGGCCGCGAGGGCCCCGACCCCGCGCCGTACGGCCGGAACCTACTGTCCCGCTGGGCCGAACCCCAGCGCCGCTACCACACGGTCACCCACCTCCGGGCGGTCCTCGACCGCATCGACGAGCTCGCCGACCAGGGCGGGGAGGGCGGCGAGCTGGAGCTCGTACGGCTCGGCGCCTGGTTCCACGACGCCGTCTACCGCCCGGACCGCTCGGAGAACGAGGAACGCTCGGCGGCCCTGGCCGAGAAGGCCCTCACCGAAGCCGGCCTCACCCAGCACGAGGTCGCCGAGGTGGCCCGCCTGGTCCGCCTCACCACCACCCACGACCCGGCCCCCGGCGACCTCAACGGCGAGACCCTCTGCGACGCGGACCTCGCGATCCTGGCCTCGAAGCCCGATACATACGGGGGGTATACGAGGGCGGTGCGCGAGGAGTACGCCTTCGTCCCGGAACCGGACTTCCGCGCGGGCCGCGCCGCCGTCCTCCGCCAGCTCCTCGACCTCCCCCGCCTCTTCCGCACCCCGTACGGGGCGGCGGTCTGGGAGGAGAAGGCCCGGGAGAACCTGGAACGGGAACTCGCGGAACTGACGGACATGTCCGGCAAGGACTGAGCGCGCCCACTCCGCCGAAGCCAAAACGTAATGAGGAGGGGCCCCTACCGCCGGTAAGATCATTTCGTTTGTTCTTCACCCGTGCGAGACGCCAGGAAAGCAAAAGAAAATGAGACTGCACAGGGCCCTCCCGATCGTCGCCGTAATTCCGGCCCTGCTCCTGGCGTCCGCCTGCAGCGGAGAATCCAAGGAATCCGGCGACAAAAAGCCGAAGGCGACCGCTCCGAGCGCAGACGAGAAGAATTCCGCCGAGGCGAAGCGCCTCGGGGCACTCGACGGCGAGCAGCTCGAAAAGGCCGCCCTCACCGGGAAGACCGCCGGGTTCGACGCCAAGAAGGTCGCCAAGGCGGAGGTCGAGGCCGGCCGCGGCATGCAGGCCGACAAGAAGGCCTGCCAGCCCCTCGCCAGCCTCATCGGCGGCTTCACCCACCTCCCCTCGGTCGGCACCGCCCACCGCTCGCTCCAGCCCACCGACGCCAAGAACGCCACCGTGGGCTCCATGTGGCTCGCCTCCCACTCGGAGGCCGACGCCACCCGCGTCATGACCGAACTCCGCGCCGCCGTCACCGCCTGCCCCAAGGGCTTCAAGACCCTCGGCCTGACGTACGGCAAGGTCGAGAACCTTCCGGCGCCCAAGCTCGGCGACGAGGCCGTCGGCTACCGGATCACCGGCGACATCGGCAAGCAGAAGGTGCCCATGACGTACACGGTGGTCCGCAGCGGCGGGGTCGTCGCCGCCTTCTACGGCGTGAACATGCTGGACCCGAAGCAGGCGGCGATCCCGGAGCCGGTGGTCAAGGCCCAGCTGGAGAAGATCGCGGCTGCGCGTGGCTGACACCGCCGCCCGCGGAAACGGAGAAGGGGCCGTCCCCGGTGCATCAGCACCGGGGACGGCCCCCTTTCGTTCGACGGTCAGTTGACGCTTCCCGATTCCGCCGGGAAATCCGGCGGCCAAGGCGATTCGTACAACGACTCCCGCTCACCCATCAGGGCGTACTCCGCCTCCCGCCAGCTCGGATTGGAACTGACGACGAAGCTTTCGCCCTCTGGATCCAGGATCCAGGTGTACTCGGCGTCCGCTGCCGGAATGCCGTGCCGTTCACTGAGCACGCCGAACTCGGCGGCGGTCGCCCGCCGGATGTGGAGCCCGTTCCGGTAGAGGGGCTTGAGGAACATCAGTTCCACATGCCCGAAGGCGACCTCGACCCGCGTCGTGGTCCGGTCCACGAGCGTGGCCTCACTGATCAGGAAGAGCTGGCGGTGCGAGGGGTTGAACCCGCTGACTCTGAAGAGCCGCCCTTCCCGGACGAAATCCGTCATGTCCACCATCTCCTCATCAGTCGGCGACCGGCGTCCCGTTGGCGTACTTCCACCTCTCCGGGAAGACCCGTACGACCTTGCCCTCCGAGTTGGTCATCCACCACTCGATGGACTTCCAGCCACGGTCCTCCATCCGGACGGCCGAACGGAGCTTGGTCATCTCCCACGCGGTTCCCATGCCGGTCTTCCGGATGGTCTCCCAGTCGCCGGGCGTGATCCCCTCTCCTCGCTGCAGAAGCATGTTCAGCGCCTCGTCCGCGTTCGTGGCACCCGGGACACCGTCCAGCGACACCGAGATCTTCACGCTGCCGTTGGACACCGCCTCCTCCACTCCCACGGTCCAGATCGGGCGTTCTCCCAACCCCATCTCCTTCGGCAGGTTGATGCCGTAGTCCTGGTTGTTGAAGGTGCGCCCGCCGGCGATCTTGGTCAGATCGTCCGAGTGGGGGTTGATCCCGAGGACGATGTGATCGCCGTCCTTGACGATGTCCTTGAGGATCCTCCGGCACTTCTCGATCAGTTCGTCGTTGCCCGACGCGGCGGAGAACGACGCGACCTCGAAGCTCGCGACTTGGAAAGTCGTGGCCTTGAAGGTCCCGGCGTCCGCCACCGTGCACGCCTCGCCGGCCATCCGGAAGATCCGGCTGAGGATGCCCTGGATGGCGACCTCGGTCAGACCGACCGTACGGAGCGCCCGGTAGGCGTCCATGAACCCGACGCCCATCTTGAGGGAGGCGTCCAGCGCCGCCACCGCGGCCTTGCCCGCCCGGAACAGCGGGCCCGCGAGGAACCAGCTGGCCGCCCAGGCGCAGTCGCCCCAGCTGCCACCGGAGAGACCCGGCGTGAGCAGCTTCGCGCAGCCGATGAAGTCGCCGAGGAGGATGTCGACCGGGTCGATGCCCGAGTTGAACTCGGTCATCGTCAGCACGGTGGTGAGCCGCTTGGTCTCGGGCTCCTTCGAGACGTCAGGACCGAGGTAGATCGTGTCGTCCTTCGGGCAGCTGCCCGTGGTCGTCGCGTACGACTCCCACCTGGCGGCGCACATGTACACGTCGGTGTGCGACTTGTACGTGACGGTCGCCGTGATCTTGCAGTCCCCGACATGGATGAAGGGGTTGCAGTTGTCCTTGACGACGTCCTTCGGCTCACCTATGTACTCGATGTGGTCGAGGACCGCCCACACGTCACCGATCCCAGTGGTCACACCTTGCGAGATCTGCTCGGCGCTGCCGCTCTTCTCGGTGCGGTCGGCGGCGGCCTGGGCCTCCTCCGCCGCGTCCCTGGCGCCGGCCGCGGCCGTCTCGGCCGCCGTCGCGTCCTCCTCCGCCTTGGTGGCGGTGGCGCGGGCGCTGGCGGCGTCCTCCTCGGCCTTGGTGGCCACGGCACGGGCGTTGGCGGCGTCCTTCTCCGCCTCGGTCGCCGCCGCGTCCGCCGCGTTGGCGTCCGCCTGCGCGTCCGTGGCCGCCGACCACGCCGCCAGGGCGTCCTTGCCGGCCGCCATGGCGTAGCCGTCGGCACGGCCTGCAGCGGCCTGGGCCTCCTTGGCGTCCTTCGCGGCCTGGGCCGCCGACTCCTGGGCCCGCTGGTACGCCTTGGCCGCCCGTGACGCGTCCGCCGCGGCCGAGGCCGAGGCCTGTGCCGCGAGCTTCATGTCCGCCGCGGCCTGTTCGGCCAGGGCCTTCGCCTCGGCGGAGAACCCTTCGGCCTGCTTCGCCGTGGCGGCGGCCACCGCGGCCTGCTGCTGGGCGATCGTCAGGGACTGCTGGCCGGTCAGCACCGCGAACGCGGCGGAGCTGTCGACCTCCTGGAACGGGCCGCCGAGCGAGATCGCCTCGTTCGCCGGCTTGGTCACCGCGGCGGCCGAGTCACGGGCCGCGAGCGAGGACTGCACCGCCGCGAGCGCCTTGCCCGCCGTGGTCGCCGCCCACGACGCGGTCTGCGCCGCCTCGGAACGGGCGGCCGCAGCCTCCGTCTTGGCGACCTTGGCCGCCGCCGAGGCCTTCTCCGACTGCTCCTTGGCGCCCTTGGCGTCAGCCGCCGCCGCCTGGGAGGCGTCGATGGCCTCGGCCGCGGCCGCGTGCGCCGCGGCGGCGGAACCGGCCGCGATCCAGTAGGACGCCCATGCGCTATCGGACGCGGCCTTGGCGCGGGACGCGGCGCCCTGCGCCTTGGTGGCCGCCTCGCGGGCGTTGGTGGCCGCGGCCGTGGCCGCGTTCGCCGACGCGCGGGCGTTGGTGGCCGCCGTGGTCGCCGTGTTCGCGGCGGCACGGGCGTCGGTCGCCGCGGCACGGGAGTCCCCGGCCGCGTCCGTGCCCTCGTCGGCCGCGGCCTTGGCCTCGTACGCCGCGGCCTTCGCGTTCAGCGAGTCCCGCTTCTGCTCGGCCTCAAGGGCGTTGTCGCGGGCGGTCACGGCGTCGCGTTCCGCCTGTTCGGCGACGGCCCGCTTGGAGGCGGCCGTGGATCCCGCCGCCTCGGCCGACGTGCGGGCTTCGCTCGCGATCCGGCCCTGGGCGACGGCGTCGGCCTCGTGGCCGGCCGCCTTGTCCCGCTCGCGCTCGGCGGTGGCCCGGTAGGCCGCCGCGTTGGCGCGCTCCAGCTCGGCGACGGCACGCTGCGCCTGTGCGTCGGCCGCCGCCTTCTTGGCGTCCTGCTCCTCCGCGAGGGCCTTCTCCTTGGCCTTCTTGGCGGTCTCGGCGTTCGCCGCGGCCGAGGCCGCGTAGGCGTCGGCGCTGTCCGCGGCGGCCTTCGCCTGGGCGGCGGCCTCCTGGGCGGCGATGCGGCGGAACTCGGTGTTGACGGCGTGCGCCTCGGTCTTCGCCAGCGCCAGCAGCGCCTCGGACGTCGACACGGTGGCGTTCGCCGCGTTCAGGGCCGTCTCGGTCGCCTTGGAGGCGGCCGTCGCGGCCGCGCCCGAGGCCCGGGCGACCTGCACCGACTGCCGGGCGTACATCAGGCCACGGCCGCGCGGCACCTCGGTGGCGTCCGCGATGGCCCAGGCCTGCTGCTGGCCGGTCACCGCGCGCTGGGCGGCGGCGTTGGCCGCGGTGGCCTGGTCCTTGGCGGTGGCGACCAGCGCCTGGACCTTGCCCCGGGCGTTCGCCAGGTCCGCCTTCGCCTTGTCGAAGAGGGCCTGCTTCGGCTTGAAGAGGTGGTCCGGGTCGGCCTCCAGCCGGTCGTGCCAGTACTTCTGCCAGCGCAGGATCTGGTCCGCGCGCCACGCCTGGCCGATGGCCTCGATCATGGCGGCGGTGGCGGACCGGGTCGCGGCGGCGGCGTCGGCCTCCGCCTGCATGATGACGGCGCGCGGCGCGGCCTGACCGGCGTACTCCGTCTCCCATTCGGCCGAGGCCTGGGAGACGGCCTCGCTCAGGGCGTTGCGCGGGTCGACCGGGTCGGCGTGGTTGCACGAGGCCCACGACTGTTTGAGGCTCTCGACCTCGACGCGGAACTCGGGCGTGCCCTCGACGACCTTCCCGGCGGGGAAGCCGCCGTGCCGCAGGTACGTGGCGATGTCGGAGGACGTGGTGCCGCCGAAGAAGCGGGTGTTGTTGACGTTGGAGTCCCGCAGCATGAAGTCGGCCGCGAAGTCGTGCCAGCTGTCCTTGCCGCGGTTCTGCTCGGTGATCTGCCGGGCCTTGGCGACCGCCTCGGGGCTCGCGTTGGTGTGCGCGTCCCAGCCGATGCGCTCCGCCAGCTTCGCCTGGGTGGCGGCGGTGTACGCGCTGATGTCGGCGCTGAACTCCGGCGCGTGCAGCGTGATCCCGTCGTCGAACGAGCTCATCGCGTACGGCTTGTTGGCGTCCTCCAGGATCGCCTTCTGGGCCGCGAAGGCGTCCAGATAGGCGTAACCGGCCTCGCGGTCCTGGTCGTTGGCCTGCCCCAGGGGCATGAAGCCGATCCAGCCGCGCTCGCCGATGACGGCTTCCAGCTGGGCGTCGCCGCCGGTCAGGCCCTGGATGGCCAGGGCCTTCGTCTTGGCGCCGCCCGCGTGCAGGGCGACACCCGCGAGGCACCGGTTGAGGCGCGGGGTGGAGCGGACGTCGCTGATGACGGCGGCCAGCTCGTTGAGCCGGCGCAGGGCGTCGTCGGCATCGCGGAAGATCGTCCGCATGCCGTCGGAGACCTTCTCGATCGCCTGGGCGAGCGCGGGGATGCGGCCCACGATCACGGTGGACGACGGGATGTCGACCAGGTCCCACAGGCAGTCGTCGACGTCGGATCCGGCCAGGCAGGCCTTGACCTTTGCGGCGTCGAGCTGCTCGAAGAGGATCTTCCCGCCGTTGGCGTCGGCCCACTCGACGACGTTCACGGAGACGGCCGCGAGGCCCTTCCGGTAGTCGTCGACGCAGGTCTGGCCGCAGGCGTCGAGGAGGATCTTCTCCTCGCGCTCGCCGAGCGCCGGCCAGTTGGACGCGCCGCCCTTGATGGGCGTGGTGCCCTCGGCGAGCGCGCCCTTGTGCGCGGCCTCGTTCTTCTCGCGCTGCTCCTGCTCTGCCTTCTTCGAGGCCTCCTCGGCGGCGGTGCTGTCGCCCGCCGCGTCGCCGGCCTTGGACTCGGCGTCCTTGGCGTCCTGCTCGGCCTTGGCCGCCTTCTCCGCGGCCTCCTTGGCCGCGTCGGCGGACCGGCCGGCCTTCCCGTTCGCCTCGGCGGCGTGCCGCTCGGCGTCGGTGGCCTCGCGGTCGGCCTCGGTGGCCGCGTCGCTCGCCCCGTCCGCGGTGAGGCGGGCGGAGGCGGCGTCGTTCCCGGCCTGTTCGGCGTGGCCGGCGGCGGTGTCGGAGGCGGTCTTCGCGCCCTGCTGCGCGTCGGCGGCCTCGGCCGCGGACGCCTGGGCGCGGGTCACGGCCTCGACTGCGCGGGCCGAGTCCGCCGCTGCGGCGGCGGCCACCTCGGCGGCGAGCTTCGCGTCCCCGGTGGCCTGCGCGGCGGTCTGCTGAGCGGACTGAGCGGCCTGCGCGGCCTGTGCGGCCTTGGCCTCGGCGGCTGCGGCCTGCTGCTCGGCGACCGTCTTGGTCGACTGGCCGACGAGCACAGCGAACGCGGCCGCGCTGTCCTTCTCCTGGTACGGCGCGCCGTACGAGACGGCGTCGCCGGCGGCGGTGACCGCTGCCGTGGCGCTGTCGCGGGCGGCGAGCGCGGCCTGACCGGCGGCGTAGGCGCGGCCCACGGCGGTCCCGGCGGACTTCACGGCCTCGGCGGCTCCGGTCCCGGCAGCGATCGCCTCCTGCTCGGCCTTCTTGGCGAGCCCGGTGGCGTTCTCCGACGCCGTGGCGGCGTTGTCCGCGCGGATCGCCGCGTCCTGCGACGCGTCGAGCGCGGTGGCCGCGGCGGCGTGCGCCGTGGACGCCTCGCCGAGGGAGGTGCGGTACGCCGACCACGCGGCGCTCGCACCCGCCCGGGCGCGCGCGGCGGCGCCCTCCGCCGTGGTGGCGGCGGAGCGGGCCGTGACGGCGGCGGTGGTGGCCTGGTCCGCGGCGGTCTGCGCGGCGGTGGCGGCCTGTGCGGCCTCGGTGGCGGCCGTACGGGCGGTGGTGGCGGCCGTACGGGTCTCGGCGGCGGCCGCGGTGCCCTCGGCGGCGGTGGCCGCGGCTTCGAGGGCGGCGGCGCGGGCGGCGGTGGCCTGCTTGGCGCGGAGGGCGGCGACGGCCTTCTCGCGCGCGGTCTGCGCGGCCTTGGCCTTGGCGTCGGCGAGCGTCCGCTTGGCCCTGGCGTCGCTGCTCGCGGTCCCGGCGGTCGTGTCGGCGGTGGTCGCCGTCGTCTGCTGGGTGGCGGCGCGCTGCTCGGCCGCCGTGGCCTTGGCGCGCTCGGCGGCGGCCTTGGCGCGGGAGGCGACGGCGGTGGCCTGCTCCGTCTGGGCCTTGGCCCGTTCGGCGGCGGCGGTGCCGGCGGCGGTCTTGGCCTTGTCGCGCTTGTCCTCGGCCGTCGCACGGGCGGCCTTCGCGGTCTTGGCGCTCTCGGCGGCGGCCGTGGCGTTGGCCTCGGCGCTGTCGGCGGCGGCCTTCGCCTGGGCGGCGGCCTCCTGGGCGGCGACGCGGCGGAACTCGGTGTCGATCGCGTGCGACTCGGTCTGCGCCTTGGCGAGCAGCGTGTCGCTGGTGGCGATCGTCGCGTTGGCGGCGTTCAGCGCGGTCTCGGCGGCCTTCGCGGCGGCCGCGGCGACCGCCGAGGAGGCGCGGGCGACCTGGACGGACTGCTGGGCGTACATCAGGCCCCGGCCGCGCGGGACGTGGGTCGCGTCGGCGACGCCCCAGGCCTCCTGCTGCGCGGTCGACGCCTTCTGCGCGGCGGTCGCCGCCTTGGCGGCCTGCGCCTTGGCGGAGGTGACGAGGGCGGTGACGTTGGTCCGGGTCCGGGCCAGGTCGGCCGTGGCCTTGTCGTAGAACGCCTGGTCGGGCTTGTCCAGGATCGTGTTCGGGTCCTGGGCGAGCTTGTCCGTCCAGTACTTGCGCCAGGTCAGGATCTGGTCGGCGAACCAGGCCTGCTCGATGGACTGGATCATGAGGTCGGTGGCCTCGCGGGCCGCCACCGAGGCCTCGACCTCGGCCTTGACGATCGCGGCGCGCTGGGTGGCCTGTCCGGCGTACTCCTGCTCCCACTCGACCATCGCGTTCATGACGGGCTCGTTGAGCTTGCGTCGCGGGTCGACCGGGTTCTGCCAGTCACAGGCGGCCCAGGCCTGCTTGAGGTCCTCGATCTCGACGCGGTAGGCGGCGGAGTCCTTGGCGGGGGCCTCGACGGCGTAGCCGCCGCGCTTCAGGTAGGCGGCGATGTCGCTGGACGTCGTGCCGCCGAAGTAGTCCCAGGCGACCTCGCTGTCCCGCAGCATGTCGTTCGCGGCCCAGTCGTGCCAGTCGTCCTTGCCGCGGTTCTCCTCGGTGACGGCCTTGGCGCGCGCGACGGCCTCGGGGCTCGCCTTGCTGTGCTCGTCCTTGCCGAGGCGCCAGGCCAGCTCGGTCTGGGCGACGACGGCGTGCCGGGTGATCGCGTCGGCGAAGCTCGGCGCGTGCCACTCCATGTCGTCGCTGGCCCACGCCGACTCGCGGTAGGGCTTGTTGGCCTCGTCGAGGGCCGTGGTGCGGGCCGTCTCCGCGGCGAACCGGGCGTCCCGCGCGTTCTTGTCGGCGTCGGCGGCCTGGCCCAGGGGGCCGTAGCCGATCCAGCCTCGGTCCCCGATGGCGTCGCGGAGCTGCTCTTCGGTGCCGGTGAGGCCCTCGACGGCCTTGGCCTTCATCAGGGGGCCGCCGACGTGCAGGGCGACACCGGCGAGGCAGCGGTCGAGCCGCCGGTCCTGGCCGATGGTGTTCCGGAAGTATCCGGTGTCCGTCTCGGGGGTGGTGTCGGCCGCGGCGGGCGTGGCCTGGACGAGGCCGGTGAGTACGGCGGTGGCGGTGACCAGCGCGGTCGCGCTGGTGGCCCGGGTGAGGGCGTACCGCAGACGACGCCGGCGTCTGCCGACGTCTCTGAACATGGACATGTTTGCCTGGCAATCTCTCGATCGTGAGGCAGCACTTCCACATGGGCATGACAGAGGGCGGCTCCACCGCCGGGTGATGTCCCCCTGGTCGCGGCACATGCCGGCACTCGGCTCTTCCCCATGAACCGGCACTGCCGCTTACGTCGCGACGATGCCACGCCGTGCCCGGCCCGTGAAGATCAAATATTCCGGACCAAGGTCATGCGGCAGCCCAGGACCGGACAAAGCGACCCCCGCATTGATCATCTTGTTACCCGGCGTAAAGAACGCGGTCCGGGACGGCGCCGTCTCGCATCCCAAGACATTCCCGTCACCACGGAATGACAGGCACAAACCGCAGGTTGACGCATGTCATGCCGTCTTCCTCAGCCGAGCCCGCGACCCCCGCCACCGCCACCCGCATGCCCCTGGCCGTCTACATCCTCGGCCTCTCCGTCTTCGCCCTCGGCACGAGCGAGTTCATGCTGTCCGGACTGCTTCCGCCCATCGCGGAGGACATGGGCGTCTCCATCCCCCGCGCCGGGCTGCTCATCTCCGCCTTCGCGATCGGCATGGTCGTCGGCGCGCCGCTGCTCGCCGTCGCGACGCTCCGGCTGCCCCGCAAGACGACGCTCGTCGCCCTCATCACCGTCTTCGGCCTCGGGCAGATCGCGGGCGCGCTGGCCCCGAACTACGCCGTCCTCTTCGCCTCCCGCGTCGTGAGCGCGCTCGCCTGCGCCGGGTTCTGGGCGGTCGGCGCGGCCGTCGCCATCGCGATGGTCCCCGTCGGCTCCCGCGCCAAGGCGATGGCCGTCATGATCGGCGGCCTGTCCATCGCCAACGTCCTCGGCGTCCCCGCCGGCGCGTTCCTCGGCGAGCACCTCGGCTGGCGCTCGGCGTTCTGGGCGGTCGGCGTGGCCTCCGCGATCGCGCTAGTCGGGGTCGTCACCCGCATCCCGCACCTCCCCCTCCCCGAGACCAGGCCGCGCCTCAAGCGGGAACTGGCCATCTACCGCGACCGGCAGGTCCTCCTCTCCGTCACGGTCACCGCGCTCGCGGCGGGCGGCGTCTTCTGCGCCTTCTCCTACCTCGCCCCGCTCCTCACCGACGTCTCCGGGATCGACGAGAGCTGGGTCTCGGCCGTCCTCGGGCTCTTCGGCATCGGCGCCCTGGTCGGCACGACGATCGGCGGCCGCGTCGCCGACGCCCACCTCTTCGGGGTGCTGCTCAGCGGCATCGCCGCCTCGACCGTCTTCCTGATCGCCCTGGCCCTCTTCGCGTCCAGTCCCGTCGTCACGGTCCTGCTCGCCTTCCTCCTCGGCGTCTCCGCCTTCTACACCGCCCCGGCCCTCAACGCCCGCATGTTCAACGTCGCAGGCAGAGCCCCCACCCTCGCGGGCGCCACCACCACCGCCGCCTTCAACCTCGGCAACACCGGCGGCCCCTGGCTCGGCGGCACCGTCATCGACGCCGGCCTCGGCTACGCCTCCACGGCCTGGGCGGGCGCGGCCATGACGGCCCTGGGCCTCGCCACGGCGGCGGTCTCCCTCAAGCTCCACAAGTCCCCGTCCCGGGTGGTGACTTCCGGCGCGGGCCGGGAGAATCGGGAGCAGGAACGGCAGGCCGAGGCGTCCTGCTGAGAACCCCGCGGAGAAGAAGGCGGCGGGCTGGCGATGAGTTTCCCCGTGATCGTCGGTCAGAGATCATGACTGCCCGCACCGGACACGAGAAGCCGAGGAACCCCAGATGCGCACCCTGATCAGCACCGCCTTCATCTCGCTCGACGGCGTCGTGGAGGCCCCGGGCGGCGAGCCCGGTTACCGCAACTCCGGATGGACCTTCAAGGACGTCGAGTTCCTCCCCGAGGCGTTCGAGATCAAGGGCCGCGAGCAGAAAGAGGCGGCAGCGATGCTGATGGGCCGGACCAGCTACGAGGCGTTCAGCCCCGTGTGGCCCGACATGGAGGAATTCGCCGACTACAAGGCGATGCCGAAGTACGTCGTCTCCACCACCCTCACCGAGGACGACCTCGTGTCGAACTGGGGCGAGACGACGATCCTGCGCTCGCTCGACGAGGTCGCCGCCCTGAAGGAGACCGAGGGCGGCCCGATCATCGTCCACGGCAGCGCCTCCCTGAACCAGGCGCTCTCGGACGCCGGCCTGATCGACCGGTACCACCTGCTCGTCTTCCCGCTCCTGCTCGGCGCGGGCAAGCGCCTCTTCAGCACCACGGACAAGGACGCGCAGAAGCTGAAGCTGGTCGAGCACGAGGTCTACGCGAACGGCCTGCAGAAAAACGTGTTCGACGTCGTCCGCTGACACGCCTAGGGTGGCGCCCGTGACCACGCGGATGATCATCCTCAACGGCGGTTCCAGCTCGGGGAAGTCCGGCATCGTACGGTGCCTTCAGGCCGTACTGCCGGACCCGTGGCTGGCGTTCGGCGTCGACTCGTTCGTCGACGCGCTGCCCGCGAAGATGCAGGCCGCGGACTCCGGCATCGTCTTCGACGCCGACGGCGGCGTCAGCGTCGGCGCCGACTTCCGCGCCCTCGAGGCGGCCTGGGCCGGAGGGCTCGCGGCGATGGCCAGGGCCGGTGCCAGGATCGTCGTGGACGACGTCTTCCTCGGCGGCGCCGCCTCCCAGCAGCGCTGGCGCGAGGCCCTCGGCGACCTGCCCGTGCTGTGGGTGGGCGTCCGGTGCGAGAGCGCGGTCGCCGCGGGGCGCGAGATCGCCCGCGGGGACCGGACCGTCGGGATGGCCGCGCAGCAGGCCCTCATGGTGCACGCGGGCGTGGAGTACGACGTGGAGGTCGACACGGCACGCGCCGAGTCCCTGGAGTGCGCCCGCGTCATCGCCGCCCGGCTGGGCTGACGCGGACGCCCCGCTCCGAACGGGCCGACAGAAGCGGCAGGCGACCGGCAGGCCCCGTGCCGGCGGAGGCCGACAGGAGCATCAGACGACCCGACGGCCCCGTGCCGGCAGAGGCCGGCAGAAGCGTCAGGCGACCGGACGGCCCTTCGGCCGACGGAGGCCTGCCTTCGTGAGATGCCGGAGCAGCTCCTTCGAGCCGACCTCGACCGCGCCCGCCGCCACCGCGTCCGCGTACCGGTCGGAGGGGATGTCGTAGTGGTCCCGCTCGAAGGCGCGCGGCGGGGCGCCGATCGAGGCGGCGAAGGCGTGCAGCTCCTCGAAGGAGACGTCGCTGACCAGGTGCGACCACATGCGGCCGTGGCCCGGCCAGGTCGGCGGGTCGATGTAGAGGGTCACGCGAGAGCTCCCGTCACGTCAGGCCGCCCACCGGGGCCACCACCACGCCCTGCTTGCCGCAGACCCAGTGCGGGTCGGGACCGAGCTCCGGCTCCACGTCGAGGGCGTGCGGGTCGCCCGAGGAACAGACCGGGCAGAGCGGCCAGCGTCCGTACCGTTCGAGCAGGGCGTCCTGCACGTCCTGGGCGACGAGCCCGGCGACGTACGACACTCCCTCGGGCCACTGCTCGACCCACCAGCGCCGGTGGGTCACCGCGTCCTCCACCATCGACACGACCTGGGCGGCGGCCACCTGCCGCGCCACCAGGTCGGCCAGAACCAGCGCGCGAGCGGCGTGCAGCGCCTGCTCCACGGGGTCGATGTCGTCCATGGACCCATTGTGACCCGGCGCGCGTGTCGCAGAGGAAAAAGGCAGGGTCCGCTCCGGTTCAGGAGGCGAAGAGGGCCCACGGGGGCTTGTCGCCTCACCACGCCGAAAGTATCTTTCAACTGTGACCCATGATGTGAAGGAAAGTTTCACCGGCAGCACGCCCCCCGCCCCCGCCGCTCTCGCGGCCAAGGTGCGGACCCTCGCGCCGTCCATGACCCGCTCCATGCAGCGGGTCGCCGAAGCCGTCGCCGGAGACCCGGCCGGCTGCGCCGCCCTCACGGTCACCGGCCTCGCCGAGCTCACCGGCACCAGCGAGGCGACCGTCGTCCGCACCGCCCGACTCCTCGGCTACCCCGGCTACCGCGACCTCCGCCTCGCCCTCGCCGGCCTGGCCGCCCAGCAGCAGTCCGGCCGCGCCCCGGCCGTCACCGCCGACATCGCCGTCGACGACCCCGTCGCCGACGTCGTCGCCAAGCTGGCCTACGACGAGCAGCAGACCCTCGCCGACACCGCCGCCGGACTCGACACCATCCAGCTCGGCGCCGCCGTCGCCGCCCTCGCCACCGCCCGCCGCATCGACATCTACGGCATCGGCGCCTCCGGCCTCGTCGCCCAGGACCTCGCCCAGAAGCTGCTCCGGATCGGCCTGATCGCGCACGCCCCCAGCGACCCGCACCTCGCCGTCACCAACGCCGTGCAGCTCCGCTCCGGAGACGTCGCCATCGCCATCACCCACTCCGGCTCCACCGGCGACGTCATAGAACCCCTGCGCGTGGCCTTCGACCACGGCGCCACCACGGTCGCCATCACCGGCCGCCCGGACGGCCCCGTCACCCAGTACGCCGACCACGTCCTGACCACCTCCACGGCCCGCGAGAGCGAACTGCGCCCCGCCGCCATGTCGTCCCGCACCAGCCAACTCCTGGTCGTGGACTGTCTGTTCACCTGTGTCACCCAGCGCACGTACGAGACGGCCGCCCCCGCGCTCGCCGCCTCGTACGAAGCCCTCGCCCACCGCCACTCCCCCCGCGGCCGCTGACCCCCACGTTCACCGGCGCCGACGACGCCGCCGTACCGAAAGAGCCCCCGTGCCCAGCTCGTACTCCGAACTCCGCGCCCAGCTCGCCACCCTCACCACCGAGGCCTTCCGCCCCGAACTCGCCGAGATCGACCGGCTCCCGACGCTGGACATCGCCCGCCTCATGAACGGCGAGGACCGGACCGTCCCCGAGGCCGTCGAACGACAGCTCCCCGCGATCGCCGCCGCCATCGACGCCACCGCCGCCCGCATGGCCCGCGGCGGACGCCTGATCTACCTGGGCGCGGGCACCGCCGGCCGCCTCGGCGTCCTCGACGCCAGCGAGTGCCCGCCCACCTTCAACACCGACCCGTCGCAGGTCGTCGGCCTCATCGCGGGCGGCCCCACCGCCATGATCAAGGCCGCCGAAGGCGCCGAGGACTCCAAGGAACTCGCGGTCGCGGACCTCACCGCGCTCGGCCTCACCGCCGAGGACACCGTCGTCGGCGTCTCCGCCTCCGGCCGCACCCCGTACGCCGTCGGCGCCGTCGAACACGCCCGCGCCCGGGGCGCGCTGACCATCGGACTCTCCTGCAACGAGGACAGCGCGCTCGCCGCCGCCGCCGAGCACGGCATCGAGGTCGTCACCGGCCCCGAGCTCCTCACCGGCTCCACCCGCCTCAAGGCCGGCACCGCCCAGAAGCTCGTCCTCAACATGATCTCGACCCTCACGATGATCCGCCTCGGCAAGACCTACGGAAACCTGATGGTCGACGTCCGCGCCTCCAACGACAAGCTCCAGGCCCGCTCGCGGCGGATCGTCGCCCTGGCCACCGGCGCGCCCGACGAGCAGATCGAGACCGCGCTCGCCGCCGCCGACGGCGAGGTGAAGAACGCCATCCTCATGATCCTCGCCGACATCGACGCCCCCACGGCCGCCGAGCGACTGACCGCCTCCCGGGGGCACCTGCGGGCGGCACTGCACGCCCCCACCACGTGACCCCTCGTCGTCACCGGCAGAGAACATCCTCCGCGGGCCGCACGCCCTCGGTCAGGAAGCGGGTCACGGCACGGTCGCCGCACGCGTTCCCGTTCCCGAGGTAGACCGCGTGGCCGCCCCTGTCGACCGAGACGAGCCGCGCCCGGTCGCCGAGGGCCGCCCGCATCCTCAGGCCCATGGAGTGCGGGGTCGCCGGATCGCGCAGGTTCTGGATCATGAGGACGTTCGACGGACCCCGGTCGGTGATCCGGGTCGGCTTCTCCACCGCGCCGCCCTTCCAGAAGGCGCACGGCGTGATGTTCGCCGGCATCCCGGCCGTCAGCGGGTACCGCTCCCGGTCCGCGGCGACGGCCCGACCGTACGCCGGCACGGAGGCGGGCCAGTCCACGTCGTTGCAGATCACGCCCACGCTGACGGTCGCCGCCTCGTCGGGCATCGGCCCAGCCAGCTCGGGCGGAAGGACAGGCACGCCCGCCGGGTCGAGGGCCTGGGCCATCAGACGCGCGAGGGCCGGGAAGGAGGCGTCGGAGTACAGCGCCTGCTGGAGCGCCTGCCGCAGCACGGTGCCGGTCAGCGGGACGCCGGGGGTCGCCGAGGCGCGCGGCGCGCGGTCGAGCCGGGCGGCGAGGTCGAGGAACAGGGGCCGTACGTCCTCGGCCCTTTCGGCGAGCCGCAGGCCGTCCTTCGTCCGCTCCGGGGCGGACGCCCAGGCCGCGAAGTCCGGGAAGCGGTCCTCGGCACCGCGCGCCATGCCCGCGAGCCAGCCCCGGGCGACGCGCTTCGGGTCGGGGTCGGAGCTGCTGTCGAGGACCCAGCGGTCGGTGCGCTCCGGGAACTTCTGCGCGTACACGGCGGCCACGTACGTCCCGTACGACACGCTCCACGCGGACAGCTTCCGCTCGCCGAGCGCCTGCCGCAGCCGGTCGAGGTCCCGCACCTGGTTGACCGTCGTCAGCCCGCGCAGCATCGCGCCCCCGTTGCGCTCGCACGCCTCGGCCATCCGGCGCGAGCGGGCCACGTTCTCGCCGATGCCGCCGTCGGCGGCGGGCCAGGACCGCAGGGTCACCAGGCGCCGGTCCTCCTCGGCGAAGCCGCACCGGGCCTTCGCGGAGCCGCCGATCCCGCGCGGATCGAAGGCCACCAGGTCGTACGCGCCGTCCATCTCCTTCGCCAGGGCGGCCCCCTTCTGCCCGAGCCGCTGCACACCGGAGCTGCCCGGGCCGCCCGGGATCACCATGAGCGTCCCGCGCCGCGCCTCGGGCCGGGTGCTGGGCAGCCGGGCCACGGCGAGACCGATCTGCTCGCCGTCGGGGTCGGCGTAGTCGAGGGGTACGGAGAGCGTGGCGCACTGCTGCCCCGGCAGCGGCTTCACGGCGGCGTCGCAGTCGCCCCAGTCCAGCCCGGCAGCGACGGCGGGGGCGGCACCCCCGGCGGCGAGCCCGACGCCGGCGACGGCGGCGACGGAGAGGGCGAGCACCAGGGCCTTGCGTCCACGATTCGTTGTCATGCGCACAGCCTCGCGGACGGGGCGGCGGGGCCCCATCCGGTGGGCTGGCGGCTCGGGGGTGGGGCCAACCCCCGGACGTCCGTGGTGGGTTGCGTGCCGTGCCCTGGCCGGCCCATGCCGGGAGCCACACCTTCGGGACCCTGTCACGGGCAGCCGCTCTGCCGGGGCGGCGCCCACCCCGTCGTGGGCAGCCGTCCCGCCGGGGCGGTGCCCGCCCCCGTCGTGGGCAGTCGTTCCGCTGGGGCGGCGCCCGCCCCCGTCGTGGGCAGTCGTTCCGCTGGGGCGGTGCCCACCCCCGCGCCCCCGTTGTGGGCAATCGTTCCGCCGGGGCGGAACGGGTGGGCACAACGGAACGGCGCCCTTGCCGGCGCCAGAGGGCTCCGCGCCCTGACCCGCACCGGGCTGTGCGCCGCCGCTGTCGGTGCGGGTCCAGGCGCGGAACGCGGAGGCGCCGCTGAAGGGCGCCGTCCCGTGTGCCCACCCGTCCCGCCCCAGCGGGACGATTGCCCACACGGCGGGGGGGCACCGCCCCGGAGGCGCGCGCCCCACACGGGCGGGGGGCGGGGGGCACCGCCCCACCAGGCGCGGGCCCCACACGGAGGTGGGCCAGGGCGCCGCCCACGTGGGCGCGGGGCCGCCCGACGCCCGGGAGGGCAATCCGCTGGCATCGCCCCGGCCCCCGGGAGATCATCCCCGTCATGACCACCACAGGCTCGACCACCACCTCGGCCACGACCCCCCACGCCTCCGACTCCGGCACCTGGCTCCTCGGCGGGGACCTCGCCGTCAACCGTGTCGGTTTCGGCGCCATGCGGCTCCCCCAGCGCGGCGAGGCGCTCATCCCGAACGCCGTGCCGATGGACCGCGACCGCGCGATAGCCGTCCTGCGCAAGGCGGTCGACCTCGGCGTCAACCACATCGACACGGCCGCCTTCTACTTCTCGCCGCTGCGCTCCGCGAACGAGCTGATCAACAGCGCCCTCGGCGGCCCCTACCCCGACGACCTGGTCATCACCACCAAGGTCGGCCCGGCCCGTGACGCCTCGGGCGCCTGGAGCGAGCACGCCCGGACCCCCGCCGCGCTGCGCGCGCAGGTCGAGGAGAACCTGCGGCAGCTCGGCCGCGACCACCTCGACGTCGTCAACCTCCGTGTCGTGGGCCCCGATTCGGTCGCCGAGCGCTTCGGCGCGCTCGCCGAGCTCCGCGAGGCGGGCCTCATCCGCCATCTCGGCCTCTCCAACATCACCCCGGCCCACCTCGCCGAGGCGCGGGAGATCGCCCCGGTCGTCTGCGTGCAGAACATGTACGGGATCGGGGTCCGCCCCGAGTACGACGGGTTCGTCCGCCACTGCGGCGAACAGGGCATCGCCTTCGTCCCCTTCTACGCGATCGCCGCCGCCGGACGCGAGACGGGGGCGACCGCCCCGGAGAGCGAGGAGATCCTCGCCGTCGCGGCGGCCCACGAGGCCACTCCCGCCCAGGTCCGCATCGCCTGGACCCTCCACCAGGGCCCCCATCTCCTGGCCATCCCCGGCACCGGCGACCCCGCCCACCTGACCGCCAACGTCGCCGCCGGCGCCCTCCGCCTCACCGCCGAGGAGCTGGAACTCCTCGGCCGCGTCCACCGGAACACCGCCGCCTAGACTCCGCCCATGACGACCGCGCCGAAGTCCCTCGCCGCCGACCTCGCCCCCACCGGAGTCCTGCGGGCCTCGATCAACCTCGGGAACCCGGTGCTCGCCCAGGGCGCGCCCGAGGCGCCGGGCGGGATCACCGTGGACCTGGCGCGGGAGATCGGGGCGCGGCTCGGCCTCCCTGTGGAGCTGCTCTGCTTCGACGCGGCGCGGAAGTCCTTCGAGGCGATGGCGGACGGCCGGGCCGACCTCTGCTTCCTGGCCGTGGACCCGGCGCGGGAGACGGAGGTCGCGTTCACCGCCCCGTACGTCGTCATCGAGGGGGTGTACGCCGTGCCGCGCGACTCGGCGCTCGGCACCGTGGCCGAGGTGGACGCGCCGGGCGTGCGGATCGGCGTCAAGAAGGGCTCCGCGTACGACCTGTTCCTGTCGAGGAACCTCGTGCACGCGACCGTGGTGCGCGGCGACGAGGGTGTCGACACGTTCCGGTCCGAGGCCCTGGAGGCGGGCGCGGGCATCCGCCAGCCGATGACCGCGTACGCCGCCGTGCACCCGGACGTGCGGCTGATCGAGGGCCGGTTCATGGAGATCCGGCAGGCCGTGGGGACGACGGTCGGGCGCCGCCCCGAGACGGTCGCCTTCCTCCGCGACACGGTCGAGGAGCTGAAGGCGAACGGTTTCGTCGCGGAGTCGCTGCGCCGCTCGGGCCAGGACGAGGACCTGCTGGCGCCGCCGGCCTGACGAGACGCCCGAACGCCCGAGGGCCCGGCCGTGGTCGTACGGCCAAGGCCGAGGTCGGCGGGACCCCCGTCAGCAGCCGGATCGCGCGCTCAAGCGAACCGGCGGCGCGCGCCAGAACTTACCCCCGCGGGCCCCGGGAAAGCCCCCTCCCGGGCCTGGAGGCGGCCTCCCCGGGGCCCGTACACCGCCCCGGCCCCTGGGGTCGGCCCCTCCGCCCTCGCACAACAGGTCCACTCGCCACCTCTGGCCTGGGATTTTTTCCTCAACTCCCCGCATTTTTGGGGGACTCGGAGGAGAGATCCACATGACCCAGACCGATCGCACCATCCGCACCGTCGACGACGTCCTCACCCTGCTCGACGGCCTGTTCTCGCCCGGTGCCGACCGGTGGACGGAGGGCGGGGCCGAGTGGTGGGACGGGTTCTCCGCGGACCGGGACAAGCCCGTGCCGTTCTTCGTCGCCAAGCCCGACGAGAACCTCGTGGCGTACGTCGAGCAGGGCCTGCTCCCGGCCGGCGGCCGGGCGCTCGACCTCGGCTGCGGGCCCGGCCGGAACGCCCTCCACCTCGCCTCGGCCGGCTTCGACGTCACCGCGGTCGACCTCTCGCCCACCGCCATCGCCTGGGCTGAGGAACCGGCCGCCGGGGCGGGCGTCGAGAACGTCCGGTTCCTGTGCGGCGACGCCTTCACCGCGCCCCTCGACGGGCCGTACGACCTCTTCTACGACTCCGGCTGCTTCCACCACCTGCCCCCGCACCGCCGCGTCAGCTACCTCGCCCGCCTCGACCGCGTCCTCGCCCCCGGCGGCCACTTCGCGCTCACCGCGTTCGCGGCCGGCGAGGGCGGCCTGGGCTCCGAACTCCCGGAGGTCGACTTCTACCGGAAGGGCCGCCTGGAGGGCGGGCTCGCCTACACCGACACCTCGCTCCGCACCATCTTCACCGGCCCGACGGAGACCGACCTGACGGAGATCGAGCTACGCCGCATGCGCGCCCAGACCGCCGACTCCCCGGTCTTCGGCGAGTCCTTCCTCTGGACGGCCCTCTTCCGCCACTGACCCGCCGACCCGACCCGTGCCCCCGCCGGGGCTCACCCCATCCCCTCCAGGTACACCGCGAGCCGGTCGTACTGCTCCCTCACCCCCGCTTCCATTCCCGCCGCCAGCGCCTGGTCCCTGATCTCGTTCGAGGGCCAGAAGGAGGTGCTGGTCAGGGCCGTGCCGCCGTCGGGGGTCGCGTCGAAGGTGAGGGTCACGCGGACGGGCCCGGCGTCCGGCATCTGCTCGAAGACCTCCGTGTAGTCGAGCCGCTCCGCCGGGACGACGTCCTCGTACGTGCCGGAGAAGACGATCTCCTGGCCGTCCGGCCCGGTCTGGCCCCAGCGCCAGGCGCCGCCCGCCCGCAGGTCGATGTCGACGACGGACGTGGTCAGCCCGGCTCCCCCGTACCACTCCCGTACGTGCTCCGGCCGCGTCCAGGCCTCCCAGACGCGGCCCGGCGGGGCGTCGAAGGTGCGCGTGACGACCAACTCGCGGTCGGCCGGTGTCGTCAGAAGGGTGACCATCGGACTTTCCCTTCACGAAGGGACCATTCCAGGATCACCCCGGCACTGCGGTAAAGCGAGTGAACACGTTCAAAGCCCTGGCGCTATGGTGCTCCCACGCGGCCGCCTCGATCATGCGAGCCGCCATCACGACCTGTGGGGGGTCCCTCTTGCCGCGCTCGACGCGCAGGCTTCCGCACGCCCTCGTGCGTGCCGCAGCCGTTCTCGCACTCTCGGCGGGCGTCACCGTGCCCGCCGTCATCCACGCCCCGGCGGCCCACGCCGACTGGACGAACATCACCGGCATCACCGAGGACAGCGGACGCTACACCGTCACGCTGCCCTCCGACGCCCTCTGGGTGAAGGTCAGCGTCCTGGCCTCCGCCGCTCCCGACGCCGCCGTCCTCGCCTCCACGGAGGAGGTGATCCCGTACGGCAGCCGGGTGACGACGAAGGAGCCGCTCACCCTGCCCCTGGGCACCGCCCTCGGCGACTACCCGGTCCGGGTCGACTACCGCCTCGCCGGCGAGACCACCAAGCAGTGGACCGGCGGCACCTACGGCCACCACAAGCACGTCGGCGTCGGGAAGCTCTCCTTCGACCGTCCCTCGACGGACTGGGACCACCGCACGGTCGTGCTCTCCGGCACCACCACCCTGTGGGACCCGTCCACCGGCGAGCGGACCACCGCCCCCGAGGGCACGAAGGTGCGGCTCTCGCTGCCCGTCGAGGACAGCAACATCAGCAACCGCACCATCAACGCCGAGGTCCTCGTGGGCGCCGACGGCGCCTTCGCGCTCCCGGTCACGCCCAACGGCTCCCTCCAGAACGGCACCGCCACCGTGCTCGCGGCGGGGACCGACCTCGACCCGGACGCCGCCGCGTACGTGCCGAACCTCGGGATCGACGCGACCCTCCGGTACCGGATCAGCTCGGACGTCAGCAAGTACCGCGTCCTCGCCGGGACCGACGTCCGCGTGACCGGGCGGGTGGAGCGGCTCACCCCGGACGGCTGGAAGCCCTTCGCCGGCGCTCCCGTCGTCGCCTCCGGCGGTGCCGAGCCCAGCTTCAGCACCACGCCGACCTCGCTGGGCGGCGTGACCGCCGCGGCGGACGGCACCTTCTCGCTGAACGTGCGGCCGTACTACGCCACCGACGCCATCTACACGTCGCTGCGCCCGTCGCCGTACTACACGAACAGCTACCGGCCGTACGACCGGAACGACATCGCCGTCCCGCAGCCGTTCTCGTACTCCTCGTACCGGATCACCCTGGACGCGTACGGCAAGGTCACGGCCACCGGCACCATCGGCAGCAACTACTGCTCCGCGACCCAGCCGGCCGTCCTCCAGTACTCCCGCGACGGCGGGCGCACCTGGGGCACCCTGCGCTCCGGCACCGCCCCCTCCTGCGGGTACAACCTGTCGGCCTGGGGCTACACCGACGCCCGCTACCGGGTCTACCACCCGGAGACGGACCAGTTCGTCGCCAAGGCCGGTACGAGCATCCGCCTCGCCCGCTACGCGACCCGCTTCTCCGCCTTCACCATCAGCCCCACCCGGCCCGTGGTGAACGGCAAGATGACCGTCTCCGGCACCGTCCAGCGCAAGGTCAACGGCGTCTGGAAGGCCTACCCGGGCGCGCGGCTGACGCTGTACTTCAAGCCCAAGGGCGACACGCAGTGGTACTGGGTCACCCAGAGCGTCACGACCAACACCTACGGCAACTTCAGCTACCGGGCCACCGCCTACGGGGACGGCTCCTGGGCCATGGCCCTGCAGCCGCCGGCCGGCTACTTCTACAGCGAGACGAATGTGAAGTACATCGATGCGCGCTGACCTCCGCCTCCGCCCCCGTCTCTCCCTGGTCGCGGCGCTGACCGCCGCCACGCTGTCCGCCGCCGCCCTCCCCGCCCTCGCGGAGGAGGCACCGGCCGCGTCCGGCCCGATCGGCATCGGAACGGCCGTCACCGACGACGGCCAGCGCGGCACCTTCAAGGTCGCCGCCTGGACCGACGCCCCGCAGGCCAAGGTCACCAAGGTCTCGGCCCGGATCCGGCAGGGCGACACCGTCCTCGCCGAGATCCCCGCCCTGGCCCCGGGCAACACCTGGGACCCGTACCTCGCGGGCCGCTTCCTCGTGCCCGCCGAGGCCGCGCTCCGACTGACCGAGGACGGCGGCACCATCCCGGCGCTCGGCACGTACGCCATCGACGTCACGGCCACCGACTCGCTGGGCAACACGTCCACCCGCACCGGCGCCGGAACGCTCGACTTCCGGCTGCGGCCCCAGCTCACCTTCGGCGTCGGCACCCCTGCCTGGGACGACCGGAACGCCCACCCGCAGGGCACGCTGGTCGGCATCCAGCCCGGCTCCGGCGACGAGGTGCCGCTGTCCGGCCGCACGGTCACCGTCGAGCCCGTGGGCGCGACGCCGGGCTCCCCGACGACGGCGGTCACCGACGACGGCGGCGCCTACCTCGGCGGTCCGGTCGCCGTGGCCGCGCCCGGCTGGGGCACGGAGTACAAGGCCGTGTTCTCCGAGGACAGCACCGAGGTGCACGGCTCCGACGAGCAGTACCGCTACGTGACCGACGTCAAGCCCCGTACGGTGACGGTCACCGCCGCCGCGGACAAGAAGCGGGCGCTCAGCGGCGAGACCGTCACGATCAGCGGCCGGATGACCGACCCGAGCGCGGCGGGCGCCCCGCTCGCGAACCAGCCGGTCCTGGTGTCCCTCGGCTACTACACCTACGGCACCCCCTACGGCAGGACCGTCTACACCGACGCCGACGGCCGCTTCTCGGCGCGTCTCGTCGCCGCCTCGGGCGTGGAGTACGGCGAGTACTGGCGGGTCTCGTCCGTCGACCCGTACCTGAGCTTCGCCGAGCCCGGCGGCGCGATCGCCGTGCCGTGGGAGTCCCGCATCGACCTGGTCGGGGGCGGTCTCACGGCCGACTCGAAGGTCTGGGTGACGGGCGTCTTCCGGCCCCGGTACGCGCCGTACGGGCGGAGCACCTCGACGACCCAGTACGTGCAGCTGGAGCAGTCGGCCGACGGGAAGACCGGCTGGCGGAAGCTGTCCGCCGCGACGGCGTCCGCCGACTACTGGACGACGTTCTACGTCGGGGCCACCAGCAACGGCGGCTACTTCCGCGTCCGGCACCTGACGTCCGACGCGTACGCCGAGTCCAGCAGCCGGGTCTTCCACCTCGTCCGCACGCCCACGCGGATCGCGGGGATGAACGCCGGCCCGGAGCCGGTCACCAAGGGCGCGTACGTCACCGCGACGGGCACGCTCGAGCACTACACGCGCGGCGCCTGGCGGGTGTACGGCTACGCGCCGGTCGCGCTGCAGTTCCAGGCGAAGGGCACGACGACCTGGCGTCAGGTCGCCACGGGCCGGACCGGGGCGCACGGGGAGATCTCGCTGAAGGCGAAGGCGTTCGTGGACGGCAGCTGGCGCATCCGGTACTGGGGCGACTCCACGCACTTCCACTCGCCGGCCCCGTGGGCCGACTACGTCGACGTGCGCTGACCCGGTCCGTCGCAACGCCCGAGGGCGGCACCCCCCGCCAGGGGGTGCCGCCCTCGTTCGCGTTCAGCGATGAACTGCCGATCCGTCAGGATCAGAAGTCCATGTCGCCGCCCGGCATGCCGCCGCCGGCCGGCGCGGCGGCCTTCTCCGGCTTGTCGGCGATGACGGCCTCGGTGGTGAGGAACAGCGCGGCGATCGACGCGGCGTTCTGCAGCGCGGAGCGCGTGACCTTCGCCGGGTCGATGATGCCCTCGGCGATGAGGTCGACGTACTCGTTGGTCGCGGCGTTCAGGCCGTGGCCGACGGGCAGGTTGCGGACCTTCTCCGCGACGACGCCACCCTCGAGGCCGGCGTTGACGGCGATCTGCTTCAGCGGGGCCTCGAGGGCCAGCTTGACGATGTTGGCACCGGTGGCCTCGTCGCCCGACAGGTCCGCCTCGAGCTTCTCGAAGACGTTCGACGCCTGGAGCAGGGCCACGCCACCGCCGGCGACGATGCCCTCCTCGACGGCCGCCTTCGCGTTGCGAACGGCGTCCTCGATGCGGTGCTTGCGCTCCTTGAGCTCGACCTCGGTCGCGGCACCGGCCTTGATGACGGCCACGCCGCCGGCCAGCTTCGCGAGGCGCTCCTGGAGCTTCTCGCGGTCGTAGTCCGAGTCGGAGTTCTCGATCTCGGCGCGGATCTGGTTCACGCGACCGGCGACCTGGTCGCTGTCACCGGCACCGTCGACGATGGTGGTCTCGTCCTTGGTGATGACGACCTTGCGGGCGCGGCCGAGCAGGTCCAGGCCCGCGTTCTCGAGCTTGAGGCCGACCTCCTCGGAGATGACCGTGCCGCCCGTGAGGATGGCGATGTCGTTCAGCATGGCCTTGCGACGGTCGCCGAAGCCCGGGGCCTTGACCGCGACGGACTTGAAGGTGCCGCGGATCTTGTTGACGACCAGGGTCGACAGGGCCTCGCCCTCGACGTCCTCGGCGATGATCAGCAGCGGCTTGCCCGACTGCATGACCTTCTCCAGGAGCGGAAGGAGGTCCTTCACGGAGGAGATCTTGGAGTTGACGATCAGGAGGTACGGGTCGTCGAGCGACGCCTCCATGCGCTCCATGTCGGTGGCGAAGTACGCCGAGATGTAGCCCTTGTCGAAGCGCATGCCCTCGGTGAGCTCCAGCTCCAGACCGAAGGTCTGGGACTCCTCGACGGTGATGACGCCTTCCTTGCCGACCTTGTCCATCGCCTCGGCGATGAGCTCGCCGATCTGGGTGTCGGCGGCGGAGATGGAGGCCGTGGAAGCGATCTGCTCCTTGGTCTCGACATCCTTCGCCTGCTCGAGCAGGGCGCCGGAGACGGCCTCGACGGCCTTCTCGATGCCGCGCTTGAGGGCCATCGGGTTGGCACCGGCGGCGACGTTGCGGAGGCCCTCGCGGACGAGCGCCTGGGCGAGGACGGTGGCGGTGGTCGTACCGTCGCCGGCGACGTCGTCCGTCTTCTTGGCGACTTCCTTGACCAGCTCGGCGCCGATCTTCTCGTACGGGTCCTCGAGCTCGATCTCCTTGGCGATGGAGACACCATCGTTGGTGATCGTGGGGGCACCCCACTTCTTCTCGAGGACGACGTTGCGGCCCTTGGGGCCGAGGGTGACCTTGACGGCGTCAGCGAGCTGGTTCATGCCGCGCTCGAGACCGCGCCGGGCCTCCTCGTCGAACGCGATGATCTTGGCCATGTGAAGTGGTCCTCCCGGACATGGGGTGGATAACGCTCCAGGACCGCGCCGACGCCCGCGACGGACGGCCTCCGCGACTCCGCGTGGTTCCTTGCCCCACCCGGCCGGCGACCTCGTCTGCCCGATCCTCGTAGCACTCTCACCTTCCGAGTGCTAACGCCAATGATTAGCACTCGCCCTATGAGAGTGCAAGCGACTCTCGGGTTTCGGGAGGTGGATCGGGGGGCGGAGCGGGGAGGAGCGGGAACGCGCGAGGGGGCGGGAACGCGCGAGGGGGCGGGAACGCGCGAGGGGTCCGCATCCCCTCAGGGATGCGGACCCCTCGACGGCGTTGCGTCGGTGGCCGATCGCGCCGCGCTCAGACGGCGAGCTTGACCATGTCCGCCTGCGGACCCTTCTGGCCCTGCGAGATCTCGAACTCGACCCGCTGGCCCTCTTCGAGGCTGCGGTAGCCATCCATCTGGATCGCGCTGTAGTGGACGAAAACATCCGCACCACCGTCTACCGCGATGAAGCCGTAGCCCTTCTCCGCGTTGAACCACTTGACGGTGCCCTGAGCCATGCCTAACTCCCCTATTACTGGCCCTTGCGCGGGACCCGCACTTCGCGGACCCGGGTCAGACCTCTGCGCCGGAACGCGTCGACCGCGGCTGAATGTATCTGCCCAACTGCCCTCTGCAACAGGTCATTCGACCGAAGAATTCTGGGCGCGACGGAAAGGGGAATTGGGGAGAATCCCCGGATCACGGGGCAAGTCGGGCCCGGCAAAGCGCGCAGAAGGTACACAACGCGCACACACTTTGGCTGTTTCTTGTCGCGCGGCGACGCATTCTCATATGCGCCCGGCATGAACAGCGGAGGGGACTTCCCCAACTCTACCGCGCTCAACCATGCAGAATTGCCCCCTCCGCTTATCGCGCGGAAGGGGCAATTCGTACTGACTGGTAAGGCTCGATGAGCCCGTGGGCCTCAGCAGCCTCCGGCGACGGCCGGGATGATCGAGACGCCCGCGCCGGCCGGGGTGGCCGTCTCCAGGCCCTGCTCGAAGCGCACGTCGTCGTCGTTCACGTAGACGTTGACGAAGCGGCGCAGCTTGCCCTGGTCGTCCAGGACGCGGGCGGCGATGCCCGTGTGGTTCTTCTCCAGGTCCGCGATGACCTCGGCGAGGGTCGTGCCCTCGGCCTGGACCTCGGACTGACCGCCCGTGTAGGTGCGGAGGATGGTGGGGATGCGGACGTTCACGGCCATGTCTTCGAAACCTTTCGGTGGGCCTGGGAGGCGGACGGACTCAGACGGCCAGGCCGGCGTCGCGGAACGCGTCCAGGCTCGGGCGGATGGTGACGGTCGCCTGAGAGGTGTCGGCCACCGCGTCCAGGGTCTTGAGGCCGTCGCCGGTGTTGAGGACGACGGTGGTGAGGTTGGGGTCGATCAGACCCGCCTCGACGAGCTTCCTGGCGACGCCGACGGTGACGCCGCCCGCGGTCTCCGCGAAGATGCCCTCGGTCTGCGCGAGGAGCTTGATCGAGTCCACGACCTGCTCGTCGTTCACGTCCTCCACGGCGCCGCCGGTCCGGCGGGCGATGTCGAGGACGTAGGGGCCGTCGGCCGGGTTGCCGATGGCGAGCGACTTGGCGATGGTGTTCGGCTTCTGCGGCCGGACGACGTCGTGACCGGCCTTGAAGGCCGCGGAGACCGGGGAGCAGCCCTCGGCCTGGGCGCCGAAGATCTTGTACGGCTTGTCCTCGACGAGGCCCAGCTTGATGAGCTCCTGCAGACCCTTGTCGATCTTCGTGAGCTGGGAGCCGGAGGCGATCGGGATGACGAGCTGGTCGGGGATGACCCAGCCGAGCTGCTCGCAGATCTCGTACGCGAGCGTCTTGGAGCCCTCGCCGTAGTACGGGCGGAGGTTGACGTTCACGAAGCCCCAGCCCTCGCCGAGCGGGTCGCCGATGAGCTCCGAGCAGAAGCGGTTGACGTCGTCGTAGTTGCCCTCGATGGCGACGAGGTCACCGCCGTAGACACCGGCCATGACGACCTTGCCCTGCTCCAGGTCGTGCGGGATGAACACGCAGGAGCGGAAGCCGGCGCGGGCGGCGGCGGCGCCGACGGCGCCGGCCAGGTTGCCGGTGGAGGAGCAGGAGAGGGTGGTGAAGCCGAAGGCGCGGGCGGCTTCGAGGGCCTGGGCGACGACCCGGTCCTTGAAGGAGTGGGTCGGGTTGCCGGAGTCGTCCTTGACGAAGAGCTTGCCGGGGGCGACGCCGATCTCGCGGGCGAGGTTGTCGGCCTGGACGAGCTTGGTCCAGCCGGGGTTCAGGTTCGGCTTCTCGGCGACGTCGGCCGGGACGGGCAGCAGCGGGGCGTAGCGCCAGATGTTGGCGGGGCCGGCCTCGATCTGCTTGCGCAGCGCCTCGGGGTCACCGGTGGGAAGGTCGTAGGCGACTTCGAGCGGTCCGAAACAGAGTTCGCAGGCGAAGATCGGTCCGAGCGGGAAGACCTCACCGCATTCGCGACAGGAGAGTCCGGACGCGGGACCGAGGTCGACGGTGGTGGGGGTAGCGGTCTGTACAGCCATGGAGGCGAGGCCCTTTCTCCTCATCTTTCCCATTGACGAATTTTCGCCATGAGACGGATTTGGCACCTTCCCTAGCCGGGGGCCTCGCGCAAACAAGCTGCGTCCGTCAGGACACCACCAGGGGTGGTGGCCGGGAGACGGGTGGGTGAGACAAACCGACTGGAGGGTTGCCGGGGCTTCAACGGGCCGTTTCCCTCTGCCCCTCTGGATGAGCGGTATTCGATTGTGAAGCGCGGTGGACTTTCATTCCTGCGCTCCGACGCGGTCGGCACCCCGACGTGCATCGGGCATCCGCGTTGTTCAAGACTGTAACCGAAGGCCCGGACGCGTGGACCGGCCGTCCGAACCGCGAGATGGAGATCAAGTGCTGGAAGAGGTGGAGCGCTGGCTGGACCGGCGGTCCTGGTCCGTGGCGGACCGGCCGCTGGAGCGGATCCTCGCCGCCAAGCGGAACACGAAGGTCAGCGTCGTCCTGCCGGCGCTGAACGAGGAGGCGACGGTCGGGGACATCGTCGCCGTGATCCGTCGCGAGCTGATGACGGAGGCGGTTCCGCTCGTCGACGAGCTGGTGGTGATCGACTCGGGCTCCACGGACCGCACGGCGGAGGTGGCCGCGGCTGCCGGCGCGCGGGTGGTCGCGCGGGACTCGATACTCCCCCGGATACCGACCGTGCCCGGCAAGGGCGAGGTCCTGTGGCGGTCACTGATGGTGACGGGCGGGGACGTCGTGTGCTTCGTGGACGCGGACCTGCGGGACTTCTCGGCGGACTTCGTGACGGGGATCGTGGGCCCGCTGCTCACCGACCCGGACGTGGACTTCGTCAAGGCGATGTACGACCGCCCCTTCGGCGACACTCCAGGTCAGGGCGGCCGGGTCACGGAACTGGTGGCCCGCCCGCTGCTCAACCTCCACTGGCCGCGGCTGGCGGGCTTCGTGCAGCCGCTGGGCGGCGAGTACGCGGCGCGGCGCTCGCTGCTGGAACGGCTGCCCTTCCCGGTCGGTTACGGAGTGGAGCTGGGGCTGCTGGTGGACGCCCTGCACACGGTGGGCCTGGACGCGCTCGCACAGGTGGACGTGGGGGTGCGCAAGCACCGGCACCAGGACGGGCAGGCGCTGGGCCGAATGGCGGCGGCGATCTACCGGACGGCGCAGCTGCGGCTCTCGCGCGGGCATCTGGTGCGGCCGCGGCTGACGCAGTTCGAGCGGGGCGAGCAGGGCTTCGAGCCGCGGACGTACGCGGTGGACACGGAGGAGCGGCCGCCGATGGTCGAGATCGCGGAGTACGCGCAGCGCCGGGTGGCGTGACGCGGAGGTCCCGCGATCGATCCGCGGCGACGGAGCGTGGCCGGATCAGCCTGTCTCGTATACGTACGTTTGAGCGTTTACGGGACGGGCTAGGTTCGCCACATGGCTACTGTGCTCGTCGCATCCAACCGGGGCCCCGTCTCGTACGTGCTCGGCGAGGACGGCTCGCTCGACGCCCGAAGGGGCGGCGGCGGCCTGGTCTCGGGCCTGAGCGCCATCGGCTCCCAGGACAGTCTCTGGGTGTGCGCGGCGCTCGGCGAGGGCGACCGGGAGGCGGTCCGGCGCGGGACCGGCGAGCCGGGCGTGCGGATGCTGGACATCGACCCGGAGGTGTACGCCGACGCGTACAACGGCATCGCGAACTCGGTGCTGTGGTTCCTCCACCACCACCTGTACGACATCCCGCGGGGGCCGGTCTTCGACGCGGAGTTCCGCCGCCGCTGGGAGTCGTACCGCGCCTACAACCGCGCCTTCGCCGAGGCGCTGGCGGCGGAGGCCGCGGAGGGCGCGGCGGTCCTGGTGCAGGACTACCACCTGGCCCTCGTCCCGGGTCAGCTCCGCGAGCTCCGCCCGGACCTGCGCATCGCCCACTTCACCCACACCCCGTGGGCCTCCCCTCCGTACCTCCGGATGCTCCCGGACGACATCCGCGAGGAACTTCTCCGGGGCATGCTCGGCGCGGACCGGCTGGGCTTCCACACCCGGGCCTGGGCGAGGGCGTTCGAGGACTGCGCGGGCGACCTCGGAAGCACCCGGGTCGCGGCACACCCCCTGGGCGTGGACGGCGAGGAGCTGCGGGCGCTCGCGCACCGCCCGGAGGTGGACGAGCGCCTGGCGCAACTGCGGAACGAGGTCGGCGGCCGCAAGACGATCGTCAGGGTCGACCGCACGGAGCTGTCGAAGAACATCCTGCGCGGCCTGCTGGCCTACCGGGAGCTCCTCACCGTCCACCCGGAGTGGCGCGAGCGGGTCGTCCACCTGGCCTCGGCCTATCCCTCCCGCCAGGACCTCGACTCCTACCGGTCGTACACGGCGGCGGTGAGGGAGCTGGCGGAGGAGATCAACGCCGAGTTCGGCACGGCGGGCTGGCAGCCGGTCCTGGTCTCGGTGAAGGACGACTTCACCCGCTCCCTGGCCGCCTACCGACTGGCGGACGTGGCCCTGGTGAACCCGGTGCGCGACGGCATGAACCTGGTCGCGAAGGAGATACCGGTCGTCTCGGAGGCGGGCTGCGCCCTGGTCCTGTCCCGCGAGGCGGGCGCCTACGAGGAGCTCCACGAGGACGCGCTCACGGTGAACCCCTTCGACGTGACGGAGACGGCCGAGGCCCTGCACACGGCCCTCACGATGCCCCCGTCCGAGCGCACGGACCGCACGAAGCGCCTGGCGGCCACGTCCACGTCCCAGCCCCCGCAGCGCTGGTTCCTGGACCAGCTGGACGCGCTCAGGGGCTAGGGGGTGTCCCCGGCCCGCTCCCTGCCCCACGCGGCCAGGGGCTCCAGGGCCTCGTTGAGGCGGATGCCGGCCGGGGTGAGGGCGTACTCGACGCGGGGCGGGACCTCGTCGTAGGAGGCTCGGTCGACGATGCCGTCCGCTTCCATCTCGCGCAGGTGGGAGGCGAGGACCTTCTCCGTGATGCCCGGGACCAGTCGGCGGAGTTCGCCGAAGCGGCGGTGCGGCTGTTCGTGGAGCGCCCACAGGATGAGCACCTTCCACTTGCCGCCGATCACCTCCATCGCGGTGTCGATGCCGCAGACGTGACCGTCGGGCGCACCCGGTCGGTTCAGTGTCGCCATGTCCCCCACCCTCCTGACCTGCTTGCTCACCCCAGGGTAACCACCCACTTCCAAGTGGGTACTTGAGCAGCTCAGAGGCCCGAAGCAGCCTTGTGGGCATGACAGCGAACACGCCTCCGACGACCCCCGTCTCCCTTCTCGGCCTCGGCGCCATGGGTGCCGCCCTCGCCCGCACCTGGCTCGCCGCCGGGTATCCGCTCACCGTCTGGAACCGCACCCCCGCCCGTTCGGAGGCGCTCGTCGCCGAGGGGGCGAAGGGTGCGGACAGCGCGGCCGCGGCCGTCGCGGCGGGCGGCCTCGTCGTCCTCTGCCTGCTCGACGACGACTCCGTCGGCACCACCCTGGACGGCGTCGACCTGGCGGGCAAGGACCTCGTCAACCTCACCACCACGACTCCCGCCCAGGCCCGCGCCCGGGCCGTGTGGGCCGAGGAGCGGGGCGCCCGCTACCTGGACGGCGGGATCATGGCCATCCCGCCGATGATCGGCGTCCCCGAGGCCGGCGGTTACGTCTTCTACAGCGGCTCGCGGGAACTGTTCGAGCTCCACCGGACCGCCCTCGCCGTCCCGGCCGGGACCAAGTACGTCGGCGAGGACGCCGGCTTCGCCGCCCTGCACGACGTGGCCCTGCTCAGCGGCATGTACGGGATGTTCGCCGGGGCGGCGCACGCCTTCGCGCTGATCCACCGGGAGGACATCGACCCCGTGGCGTTCGCCCCGCTGCTCTCCGGCTACGTCTCGGCGATGGCGGACCCGTACGTCCTGCAGACCGCCGACCGGCTCAAGAGCGGCGACCTCACCACGGACGTGGTCTCCCCCCTCGCCATGCAGGTGGCCGGCACGTCGACGTTCCTGGCCACGGCCGAGGGGCAGGGCGTCAGCCCGGAACTGCTCCGGCCCTATTTCGAGCTGATGCGCCGTCGGCTCGACGTCGGAAGCGGTGACGAGGACCTGACGGGTGTGGTGGACCTGTTGCTTCGATGAGCGGGAATCCGTAGCCGTTATTCGGTGTGCGACCCCTCCTCCTGAGGGGTCGTCCCGTGTCACACTCGCGGCGATCGTTCCCCCAGGCGATCCGTTTTTCCCCATGAGGCGCATGAGGCAAGCGGAAGGATCGCGAAACACGTGAAGAAGATTGTCGTGAGCATGACCCTCGGGTCGGCGCTCACCGCACTCCTCGCCGCGGGGCTCACCCCCGCCGCCGCGCAGGAAGCCCGGGACGCCGCACCGGCGGGCGCCAACGCGCACCGGCCCGACAACCGTCCCGGCCCCCTCACGAAGCAGCGCACCCAGCTGCGCGAGCAGGCGATCGACCTGATCGCCAAGGGCAAGGCCAAGGCGAACGCCAAGGGCGTCGTCGAGGTCGCGCCCGGCAAGTTCACCGAGACCGAGACCACCACCGCCGCCCGCCAGGAGAAGATCTTCACGATCCTCTCCGAGTTCGGCGACCAGGGCTCCGGCAAGCTCGGCACCGTCCCCGGCCCGCTGCACAACCGGATACCCCAGCCCGACCGGACCAAGGACAACTCCAACGCCTGGACCGCCGACTTCTCGAAGGCCTACTACGAGAACCACTTCAACGGCTCCGGCGAGTCCATGAAGACCTTCTACGAGAAGCTGTCCAACGGCCGCTACTCGGTCTCCAACACCGTCGAGGACTGGGTCAAGGTCCCCGGCAACGCCTCCACCTACGGCGACAACTCCGTCGAGGACACCGGCGGCTCCTGGGCCTTCATCCAGGACACCGGCGACGCCTGGTGGAACGCGCAGCTCGCCGCCGGCAAGACCCCGGCCGAGATCGACGCGTACCTCGCCCAGTTCGACGTCTGGGACCGCAACGACTGGGACCACGACGGCAACTTCGACGAGCCCGACGGCTACATCGACCACTTCCAGGCCGTGCACGCCGGCATGGGCGAGGACGCCGGCGGCGGCGCGCAGGGCGAGGACGCCATCTGGTCCCACCGCTGGTACGTCAACGGCGACGACTACGGGCTGACCGGGCCCGACGTCTCCGGCGCCCAGAACAAGCAGGGCGGCGCCCGCATCGGCCAGTCCAAGTACTGGCTCGGCGACTACACCACCGAGGGCGAGAACGGCGGACTCGGCGTCTTCTGCCACGAGTTCGGCCACGACCTCGGCCTGCCGGACTTCTACGACACGAACGGCGGCGAGAACTCCACCGCCTTCTGGACCCTGATGAGCTCCGGCTCCTGGCTCGGCCACGGCGCCGCCGCCAACGAGGGCATCGGCACCCGCCCGGGCCTCATGGGCGCCGAGGAGAAGCTCTTCCTCGGCTGGCTGGACCACGCCGACGCCCCGCTCGGCGCCACCGGCTCGTACACCCTGAGCCCGGCCGCCCTCCAGGTCGCCGGCAAGGAGCAGGCCGTCCGCGTCGCGCTCCCGGACAAGACGAGCAGCACCACCTACGCCACGCCCACCTCGGGCACGCACGCCTGGTGGACCGGCTCCGCCGACGGCCTCAACCAGTCCCTCACCCGCTCCGTCCCGGCCGCCCCGAAGGTGACCGTCAAGGCGAGCGCCTGGTACGAGATCGAGGCCGACTTCGACTACCTCTTCGCCGAGTACTCCCTCGACGGCGGGGCGACCTGGGCCCGCGCGGGCACGTCCGTCTCCGGCTCCTCGGCCGGCAAGTGGACGACGCTGCGCTACTCGTACGACTCCGCCGGCAAGCCGTCCCTCTTCCGCTTCCGCTACCAGAGCGACGGCGGCGTGCACTTCGCCGGCGCCTTCCTGGACGACATCTCGCTGACCTCCGGCGGGACGACCCTGGCGTCGGACGACGTCGAGCAGGGCGTGGGCGGCTGGACCGCGCAGGGCCGCTGGAAGATCTCGACCGGCACCGAGACGGCCACCTCCCCGCGGTACTACCTCGTGGAGAACCGCGAGTACGTCGGCGCCGACGCGCTCCTCGCCGAGGGCCCGTACCAGTTCAGCAAGGGCGTCACCGCCCCGGACTGGGTCGAGTGGTTCACGTTCCAGAACGGCATGCTGGTCTGGTACGTCGACCGCTCCTTCGACGACAACAACGTCAGCGACCACCCCGGCGGCGGCTCGGCGATGGCCGTCGACGCCCGCCCGGCCCCCTTCCGGTACGCCGACGGGACCGCGCCCAGCAACCGGCGCCAGCCCTTCGACGCGACCTTCGGCCTGGAGGCCACGGACGCGACCTGCCTCCACAAGGAGGTCCTGACCGGCAAGGGCCCGAACCAGACCGTCCAGACGCTGGCGGCCTGCGCCCCCTCCGTCCCGGGCATCCCCGTCTTCGACGACACCGACCCGAACGCGTACTACGACACGACGGCCCCGCAGGCCAGCGTGAAGGTCGCCGGTCACGGCGTGCGCGTCACGGTCACCGGTGACGCCGGCGACGACCTGACGATCAGCGTCGCCAACCCGGCCGCGCACTGATCCGTACGGAAACCGCTGGTCGCGGTTCCGCCTGACGGGGCGGTACGGAGGGGCCTCAGCCCTCCCGTACCGCCCTCGCCAGTTCCGTCAGGAACGCGACCACGCCCGCCGGACCCTGGACGGCGAGGTCCGCGCGGCCGGCCAGCTCCGGGACCTCGGTGGAGCCGCTGCACACCAGAACGCCCGGGGTCCCGTCGGAGCGGAGCTTCTCGACCGCCGCGAAGGCCGGCAGGTCGCCCAGGTCGTCGCCCGCGTAGAGCACGGACCCGGCGCCCACCTCCCGTACGTACTTCGCAAGGGCCACGCCCTTGTCCATGCCCGGCGGCCGCAGCTCCAGGACCATGCGGCCGGGCTCCAGGACCAGGCCGTGGGCGACGGCCAGCTCGCCCAGCGGGCCCTTGAGGGCCTCGAAGGCGCCCTCCGGATCCTGGGCGCGGCGGGTGTGGACGGCGACCGCGCGGCCCTTCTCCTCGATCCAGACGCCCCGCCAGGCCCCGGCCCGGTCCAGGAAGCCGGGGAGCTCGGCGCGGACGGAGGCCACGCCGGGGTGCGGGGCGGCGGCCTGGACGGTGCCGGTGACGGCGTCCCAGCGTTCGGCGCCGTAGTGGCCGAGGACGACGAGGTGCTCCAGGCCGGGGACGCCGGCGAAGCCGCCGTAGCGGACGGCGACCCCGGCGGGGCGGCCGGTCACGACGGCGATGGAGGCGACCTGGGGGGCGAGCGCGGCGAGGGCGGCCACGGCACCGGGGTGGGCGCGGGCCTGCTCGGGGTCGGGGACGATCTCGGCGAGGGTGCCGTCGAAGTCGAGGGCGACGACGGCGTCCGCCGGGCGCGCGAGGAGCGCGGCCAGACCGTCGTGTCCGGCGGATGTGGTCGGGTGCGGAAGGCTGCTGACCATGTTCCCGACCCTACCCACGTACGGGGGTCACGTCAGCGTGGCCGGGGTCACCCCGCACGGGGTCACCCTTCTCTCCTCCGCTGCTTCTCCTCGCGGACCCGGCGCAGCCGGTTGACGGTCACGGGGTCGTGGGCCAGGGCGCGCGGGTCGTCGAGGAGCGCGTTGAGCAGCTGGTAGTAGCGGGTCGGGGAGAGCCCGAGCCGCTCGCGGACGGCCCGCTCCTTGGCACCGGGACCGGGCCAGGAGCGGCGCTCGACGGCGAGCAGCGCCCGCTCGCGCTCCCCGAGCCCGCTCTCGCCGTCCGCCGTCTCTTCGGTCATACGACCAACTTATTACTCGGCTGCCTCCGCCGCCGTCGCCGCCCGGCCGATCCGGCCGAGGACGTCGGCGGGGCGGCCGCCGGGGGCGACGGCCCTGCCGATGTTCTGCTTGACGTCCTCGCTGACCTTGGCCCAGGAGGTCTTGCCGACCGGCGGGAGCTGCGCGTCGGGGAGGACCTTGAGGAAGACGCGCAGGTTGGCGTGGGCGGGGTCGGTCTCCATGCGGGTGGAGGCGGTGACGGTGACCGGCAGCAGGTCGTTGTCCCCGGCGAACTTCAGGACGTTCTCGTCGCTGAAGACGAAGTTCAGGAAGTCGCCGATCTCCTTGCGGTGACCGTTCTGCCGGAAGCCCATGATCCAGTCGGCGACGCCCATGGAGGTCTTGGGCGGGCCGTCGACGCCGGGGAGGGGGACCTGTCCGACCTGGACGCCCTTCTTCGCGGCCTCCTTGAGGAGCGAGGGGTGGCCGTTGAGCATGCCGACCTGGCCGTTCGCGAAGGCGGCGAAGGCGGCCTTGCGGTTGAGCCTTCCGGGGGCGACCGGTCCCGTGAGGTCCTTGCCGACGAGGTTCTTGCGGAGCCACTCGAAGGTGCGCACGTTGGCGTCGGAGTCGACGGCGTAGCGGTCGGAGGCGTCGGTCCAGCCGCCGCCTCCGCTGAGCAGCCACATGAGGGCCTCGGCCTGGGCCTCCTCGGGGCCGAGGGGCAGGGCGAAGGGGGTGGCGACGCCCTTGGCCTTGAGCTTCTCGGCGGCCTCGACGAGCTCGTCCCAGGTGGTGGGGGCCTTGGCGCCGGCCTCCTGGAAGAGGGCCTTGTTGTAGAAGAGCGGCCGGGTGGAGGCGACGAACGGCATGCCGTACTGGGTGCGCTTGTACTCGCCGGCCGCGACGAGGGGGCCGAGGAAGTTGGCCTGGACGGGTATGGAGAGGAGTTCGTCGGCGGCGTAGAGCTGTCCGGCGGCGGCGTAGTCGGCGTAGGCGCCGATCTGCGCGAGGTCGGGGGCCTTGCCGGCCCTGACCATCTCGGCGACCTTGCGGTCGACGTCGTCCCAGGACTCGACCTGGACCTCGACCTTGACGCCGGGGTGCTTCGCCTCGAAGGCGGCGACGAGGTCGGCCCAGTACTTCTTGGTGGTGTCGCCGCCGGTCAGGTCGTAGTCGGCGGCGACCAGCCTCAGGGTCACGTCGCCGGAGTCGCCGCCCAGGGCGCCGCAGCCGGCGACCGTCGCGGTCAGTCCGAGGGCGGCGGCGGCCGCGGTCAGTCCAAGGAATCGTCGCCGCTCCACGGCTTCATCCACCTCTTGCTCATCGTCGAGCTGTCGTTCCACCAGAGCTTCCGCCGCATTGAGCTGCGTGTTTGCTCTTCTCAAGGCCGTAAGTCTGCCTCGCCCCCACGCATGAGGTCTACACCACTTGGGTATCACTTCCGCAACTGCGGCGGGACCATGACCCCATGGCGGCCTTCGAATTTGTATCCGTACGCAACAATCCTCAGCAGTGGACTAGACCTTTTGGGTCCTCGCGCGACACACTGTCCCCCGTGAGACACGTCATCGCCCTGGATGTGGGCGGCACCGGCATGAAGGCCGCCCTCGTCGGCGCGGACGGCACCCTGCTGCACGAGGCCCGCCGCGCCACCGGGCGCGAGCGCGGCCCCGAGGCCGTCGTGGAGACCATCCTCGGCTTCGCCGAAGAGCTCCGCGCCCTCGGCCAGGAGCGGTACGGAGAGCCCGCCGCGGCCGCCGGAGTCGCCGTCCCCGGCATCGTCGACGCCGAGAACGGCATCGCCGTCTACGCCGCCAACCTCGGCTGGCGCGACGTTCCCATGCGCGAACTCCTCAGCCGCCGGCTCGACGGCGTCCCCGTCGCCCTCGGCCACGACGTCCGCACCGGCGGCCTCGCCGAAGGCCGCATCGGCGCGGGCAACGGCGCCGACCGCTTCCTCTTCGTCCCCCTCGGCACCGGCATCGCCGGAGCCATCGGCATCGGCGACCGCATCGAGGCCGGCGCCCACGGCTACGCCGGCGAGATCGGCCACATCGTCGTCCGCCCCGGCGGCACCGACTGCGGCTGCGGCCAGCGCGGCTGCCTGGAGCGGTACGCCTCCGCCTCCGCCGTCTCCCTCGCCTGGGCCGAGGCCAGCGGCGACCCCGACGCCGACGCCGCCGACTGCGCGAAGGCCGTCGAATCCGGCGACCCCACGGCCGTACGGGTCTGGCAGGACGCCGTCGACGCCCTCGCCGACGGCCTCGTCACCGCGCTCACCCTCCTCGACCCCCGCACGCTCATCATCGGTGGCGGTCTCGCCGAAGCCGGGGAAACCTTGTTCACACCACTCCGGGCCGCCGTGGAGGAACGCGTCACGTTCCAGAAGCTGCCCGCCATCGTCCCGGCGGCCCTCGGGGACACCGCCGGATGCCTGGGCGCGGGCCTCCTCGCCTGGGACCTTCTCTCCCTCGACTCGGAGGTTTCCGCCTGATGGCCGATCACAAGGTTCTCGCCGGCGCACACGTCGTGCTGCCCACCGGAACGGTCGAGAACGGACGCGTGATCGTCGACGGCGACCGCATCGCCGGCTCGGCGCCCGAGGGCGCCCCGACCGTCGACCTGACCGGCCACTGGCTCGTCCCCGGCTTCGTCGACATGCACAACCACGGCGGCGGCGGCGCCTCCTTCACCTCCGGCACCGGCGACGAGGTCCTCAAGGGCGTCCACACCCACCGCCTGCACGGCACCACCACCGTCGTCGCCTCCTTCGTCACCGGCGAGATGGACTTCCTCGCCCGGCGCGCCGGACTGCTCTCCGAACTCGCCGAACAGGGCGACCTCGCCGGCCTCCACTTCGAAGGCCCCTTCATCTCCCCCTGCCGCAAGGGCGCCCACGACGAGACCCTGCTCCGCGACCCCGACCCGGCCGAGGTCCGCAAGCTGATCGACGCCGCCCGCGGCCGGGCCAAGATGGTCACCCTCGCCACCGAGCTGCCCGGGGGCCTCGACTCCGTACGCCTCCTCGCCGAGCACGGCGTCATCGCCGCCATCGGCCACACCGACGCCACGTACGAGCAGACGCGGGCGGCCATCGACGCGGGCGCCACCGTCGCCACCCACCTCTACAACGCGATGCCCGCCCTCGGACACCGCGCCCCCGGCCCGATCGCCGCCCTCCTGGAGGACGAGCGGATCACCGTCGAGCTCATCAACGACGGCACCCACCTCCACCCCGCCGCCCTGGAGCTCGCCTTCCACCACGCGGGACCCGAACGCGTCGCCTTCATCACCGACGCCATGGACGCCGCCGGCTTCGGCGACGGCCGCTACATGCTCGGCCCGCTCGCGGTCGACGTGAAGGACAGCGTCGCCCGCCTCGTCGAGGGCGGCTCCATCGCCGGCTCCACCCTCACCCTGGACCGCGCCTTCAAGCGCGCGGCGACCATCGACGCCCTGCCGGTCGAAGCGGTCGTCCAGGCCATCTCCGCCAACCCGGCCCGCCTCCTCGGCATGTACGACCGCGTCGGCTCCCTGGAACCCGGCAAGGACGCCGACATCGTCGTCCTCGACGCCGAGTTCGAGCTCAGGGGCGTCATGCGCAAGGGCGAATGGATCGTCGACCCGACGGCGGACACAGCCGCCTGATCAGGTGTCACGCGCGAAGGCGGTCGGCCGCGGGTCTGGGCCAACCGCCTTTCCTTTGGCATGATCGGTGCCCGTCGGAACGCACGTTCCGCAGGACTTCACACGGAGTACGGGGGGGGCGGACAGGTCGTGATCCTCACGGTCACCCTCAACACGGCACTGGACCTCACCTACCGGGTCCCCGCCCTCACCCCGCACGCCTCCCACCGGGTCACCCAGGTCATCGAGCGGCCCGGCGGCAAGGGCCTCAACGTCGCCCGCGTCCTCGCCGCCCTCGGGTACGAGACGGTCGCCACCGGCTTCGCGGGCGGCGCCACGGGCGCGATGCTGAGGGAGCGACTCGCGGAGCACTCGACGGTCCGGGACGAACTCGTCGAGACCGCCGGCCCCACCCGCCGCACGGTCGCGGTCGTCGACACCGCGAGCGGGAACACCACCCAGCTCAACGAACCGGGCCCGACCGTCACCGCCGCCGAATGGACCGCCTTCCGCACCCGCTTCACGGCGCTCCTCGACGGAGCCCGCGCGGTCGCCCTCTGCGGCAGCCTCCCGCCGGGCATCCACGTCGGCGCGTACGCGGAACTCGTACGCCTCGCCAGGACGGTCGGCGTCCCCGTCCTCCTGGACACCAGCGGCGAACCCCTCCGGCGCGGCATCGCCGCCCGCCCCGACCTGGTCAAGCCCAACGCCGAGGAACTCGCCCAGCTGACCGGGGCCCGCGAGCCCCACCGGGCCACCCGCGACGCCCGCCGCCGGGGCGCCCGCGCGGTGGTCTCCTCGCTCGGCCCCGAGGGCGTGCTCGCCGCCACCCCCGAGGGCGTCTGGCGCGCGGCCCCGCCCGCCGCCGTGAAGGGCAACCCCACGGGCGCGGGCGACTCCGCCGTCGCCGGCCTCCTCTCGGGCCTGGTCGACGAGACCCCCTGGCCCGAACGCCTCACCCGCGCGGTCGCCCTCTCGGCGGCGACGGTGCTCTCCCCGGTGGCCGGCGAGTTCGACCCGACGGCGTACGAGGAACTGCTGAGGCGGGTGAAGGTGACGGCGCAGCCGACCCTTGCCTGACCACGCCGTCCTACCGGGTCCTCAGGCGATGCGCCCGAGCGTCACACACCTGTCGGCGACCCAGCCCTTCCTCCCCTTGTAGTTGAGGGGGGTCCAGGTGTTGTACGTCTCGGTCTCATGGGCGCACTTGTAGTAACCGCCGGTGACTCGACCCGTGCACGTGGCCGTCCAGCACGGTACGGAGCCCGAGGGGGAGATTCGGGCGAGCACGGTGGAGTCCGTCGAAGCCGACGCGCGAACGTTCCAGGAGACATTTCCGAATGCGCCTGACACGGCAGCAGACGCCGAGGGCGTCGTCGCAACAACCAAACCAGCGGCCAGCACACCGACCGACGCCATCTTTCCCAGGGCACGCATCTTCAGGACCTCCCGTGTTGTCCAACCCGCCCTCATGGTCAGCAAGGGAAGGATCATCAGATGATGATCTTACTTTTGCGGGCGAACCTAAGAGATCGGACGTCAGGCCGTACGGCAGGCGGTGCGCCGGCACCTACTGCCCCGGGGTCACCTCGAGCCAGTCGAGCAGCACGTTGCACTGGTTGCCGGCCTCGCACGAGATCTTGATCTCGTTGTCGCCCTTCTGGAGGTCGACCGGCGCCCAGGTGGTCTGCCAGTTCTTCTCCAGGTTCGGGTCCGAGGAGTGGATGAAGTTCTTCAGCCCGATCGGCAGGGAGTTCGGCTTGCCGTTCACCGTCAGGGTGGCGTTGGCATCGACCGCCGGGATGGCGTAGCGCACGGTCAGGCGGTACTTGCCCGCCGTCGGCATGTTCGCCTTCCAGGTCACCGAGGCGCCCGGCGCGTTGAAGCCCGACACGTAGGCGCCGTCGACGCCCTCGGCGCCCGGGACGGTCTTCTCCGTCGTCGCCGACCCGCCCAGCGTCAGCGTCGCCGCGTCCTGCTTCGGGAGCTCCTCCGGGGTCTTCTCGGTGCTCGGCTCCGTGCTCGGCGTCTCGGAGACCTGGGTGGGCGCGGTCGACGGCGTGCCGCCGCCGGCCTGGGAGTCCTTGTCGTTCTCCTTGCCCGAGTTCGTGATCAGGGCCGCCGCGATGCCGACGACCACGACCGCCACGACGGCGACCGCGCCGATCAGGAGGCCCCTGGTGTTGGGGCCGCGGCCGGAGCCGCCGCCGCGCTGGGGCGGGATCGGGCGGGTCTGCGGCTGGGCGCCGTACGTCTCGGGCGCCGCGTACTGCGCCTGCGGCTGGCCGTACGGGGCCTGCTGCTGCGGCGGCACGTACGCCTGCTGCTGCTGGTGGTGGCCGTACTGGCGCTCGCCGACCGTTCTGACCTGGTTGTACGAGGTCCGGGGCACGCCCGGCTGGGCCGGGGCGGGGCCGGGGTAGCCGTAGCCGCCGCCCTGCGGGGGCCGGGCGCCCGCTGCCTGGCCGTCCTCGTAGAGGTAGCCGAACGGATCGTCGTCCTCGGGCGTGTTCGCGCCGTCGTTTCCGGCAGCCATCCGGGTCATCCTCTCCATGCTCGCCAGCCGTCGCCGACCGGCCGAGCCTACCCCGAACGGACCAGCGCGCGGCTCAACCGGCCCGTCGGTGGACCTTGGCGCGGGAGCGTTTCTCCACGTACATCCGCTGGTCCGCCGAGTTCAGGACCTCTTCCACGGTCATCCCGCACTCGGCCCAACCGATGCCGAAACTCGCCCCGACACGGACCGCCCGCCCGTCCACCCGGATCGGCGGGATGATCGCGTTGCGCAGGCGCACGGCCAGGTCGGCGGCGTCGGCGGCACCGAGGCCGTCGGCGAGGACGACGAACTCGTCACCGCCGAGCCGGGCGACGGTGTCGCCGTCCCGCACGCCGGTGGTGAGCCGGCGCGCGACCTCGATGAGGACGGCGTCGCCGGTGTGGTGCCCGAAGCGGTCGTTGATCGACTTGAAGCCGTCGAGGTCGCAGAAGAGGACCGCGAGCCCCTTGGTCCCGTCGTCGGTCTCGCCGCCCGTGGGCGCGACGATGTGGACGTGGTGGTCGTACGGCCCCGATCCGCCCGCCGGCTCGAAACCGAAGCCGTGCTCGTGCTCGTGCTCGTACGGCTGCGGCTCGTGGCCGGAGTCGTACGAGGGGTCGTGGGAGGGCTCGTACGCGGGCTCGTAGCCGCCGCCCTCGTGCCCCGTCCCGTAGCCGCCGTCCCGCCGCGAGTCGTACCCGCCGCCGTACGCCGCCTCGCCCCCCGGCGCCGACGGGCGCTCGCAGAGCCGGGCGGAGAGCCGGGAGCGCAGCTCGGCGCTGTTGGGGAGGCCGGTGAGGGCGTCGTGCGAGGCGCGGTGGGCGAGCTGGAGCTCGTGCCGCTTGCGCTCCTCGATGTCCTCGACGTGGGTGAGGAGGAAGCGGGGGCCGTCGGCGGTGTCGGCGACCACCGAGTTCCGCAGGGAGACCCAGACGTAGGTGCCGTCCCGCCGCCCGAGCCGCAGCTCGGCCCGGCCGCCCTCGGCGGAGGTGCGGAGCAGCGTCCCGATGTCCTCGGGGTGGACGAGGTCGGCGAAGGAGTAGCGCCGCATGACGGAGGCGGGCCGGCCGAGGAGCCGGCACAGGGCGTCGTTGGTGCGGAGGAGCCGGCCGTGCTGGTCGCCGCCCATCTCGGCGATGGCCATGCCGGAGGGGGCGTACTCGAAGGCCTGCCGGAAGGACTCCTCGCTGGCCCGCAGGGCCTGCTGCTCGCGCTCCAGGCGGACCAGGGCGCGCTGCATGTTGGAGCGGAGGCGTGCGTTGCTGATGGCGATCGCCGACTGCGAGGCGTACATCTGGAGCGCTTCCTGGCCCCAGGGGCCGGGGTGCCGGCCGTTGCGCGGGCGGTCGACGGATATGACGCCGAGGAGCTCACGGCCGGAGCCGGACGGGGCGCCCCCCGTGCGGGCGGAGCCGAGCGTGGGGGCGTACATCGGGGCGTAGAGCCGGTCGTGCGGGTGCCACTCGTCCTCGAAGCGGGGCGCGGGGCCGTCGGTGTGCCACTGGGGGACGTCGTCCTCCATGAGGACCCAGCCCTCGGTGTGCGGGATGAACCGCAGGTCGCCCCAGGCGACGCCCATGGAGAGGCGGCGGTCCCAGGAGGAGCGGGAGCCGACGCGGCCGGTGATCAGGGCCTCGGCGGCGGAGCTTCCGGCGAAGGCGGCGACGACGAGGTCACCGTCGGGGCGGACGAGGTTGACGCAGGCCAGCTCGTAGTTGAGACCGGCGACCACACCGTCGGCGACGGTCTGCAGGGTGTCCGCCAGGCTCCGGGCAGTGTTGAGGTCCGCCACGACCTGATGCAGCTGCCGCAGGGTCGAGAGACGGACGTAAGGCTCCGACTCGGTCTCCATCGCTCGCTCTCCCCGAGACCTCGACAGCAACTCCAGGGTTCTCATCGGCTTCGTACTGCACTGTCACCGCCACTGAATCACAGCGAGCTGCGCACCCGGTACACAGGGTCAGCAATTACTGCCCTCTGTGACTCAAGTCACAGCACCTCGTGGCGGGCCCTCCCGTCTGCGGCATATGCCAGGACCTAGGTCCGGCGCCCGTGCCCGGCTGGTCCCCCCGCCCGATGCGGGACGCGGAGGCCTGGAGCTAGCGTGCGAGGGTGCTGCAGAAGACCCCCACCTCACCCCCCGTGTCCGATCTGGCCATCCCTCATGCTGAGGGGGTGAGCAACGACGAGTTCCGGGCGGCGATGGCCCGCCTCGCGGCGGGCGTGGTCCTGGTGACCGCCCACGACCCCGACGACGGCCCGCGCGGCGAGGACGTCGGCATGACGGCCACCGCCTTCATGTCGGTCTCCCTCGACCCGCCCCTGGTCCTCGTCAGCCTCCGCAACGGCTCCCGCATGGACGACCTGCTCGCCGACGTCCCGGTCTGGGCGGTGTCGATCCTCGCCGAGGACCAGCGGCACGTCGCCGGGCGCTTCGCCATGAAGAACCGGGTCAGCGACCGGCTCCTCTTCGCCGACCTGCCGTACACGCGCGGCGAGGAGAGCGGCGCCCCGCTCCTGGGCGGCGCGCTGTCGGTCCTGGAGTGCCGCACGGAGAACCGCGTCGTGGCCGGCGACCACACGCTGGTGGTGGGCCGCGTCCTGACGGTCGGCCTGCCCTCGGAGGGCGGCGGGCCGCTGACGTACTACCAGGGGAAGTACCGCCGACTGGGCTGACCCGCGTCAGCTCCAGTCGCGGGACTGGCGGGTGCGCTTGGTCTCCGAGCGCTGCTTCTTCTCGCGCAGTCGCCGCTCGTTGATCCCGCGCGGGATCTTCGTCGGCCGACGGGGCTTCGGCGGCGGGGCCGTCGCCTCGGCGAGGAGCGCGGCCAGGCGGACCGCCGCCGTCTCGCGGTTGCGCCACTGGGAGCGGTGCTCCGAGGCGCGGACCGTCACGACGCCGCCCACCAGGCGGGAGGCGAGCCGCTCCAGGGCGCGGGCCTTCCACACCTCGGGGAGCGCGTCGGTGGCCGCGAGGTCGAAACGGAGCTCCACCTGCGAGTCGCTGGTGTTCACGTGCTGCCCGCCCGGCCCCGACGACCGCGAGAAACGCCACTGGAGCTCGGCCTCGGGCAGCGAGACGGAGCCGCGGATGGGATACGGACCGGACATGCCCCCCATGTTCCCCGGAGGGGCGGGTACGAGTCATCCTGTTTTCGCGCGGACCGCCCCACGGGGCACGCGCGCGTGGAGACGGCGGGAACCGTCGGCGGCCGAACCGCGTTTCTCCAGGCGACGACAGAACGACGAAAGGGACTTTCCATGGCTGTGAGCCTGTCCAAGGGCGGCAACGTCTCCCTGACCAAGGAGGCCCCGGGCCTCACCGCCGTCACCGTGGGCCTCGGCTGGGACGTCCGCACCACCACCGGCACCGACTTCGACCTGGACGCCTCCGCGATCGGCGTGGACGCCGCCGGACGGGTCGCCTCGGACGCCCACTTCGTCTTCTTCAACAACAAGTCGACGCCGGACCAGACCATCGTGCACACCGGTGACAACCGCACCGGCGAGGGCGGCGGCGACGACGAGCAGATCAACGTCAACCTCGCGGCCCTCCCGGCCAACGTCGACAAGATCGTCTTCCCGGTCTCCATCTACGACGCGGTGTCCCGCTCGCAGAACTTCGGCCAGGTGCGCAACGCGTACATCCGCATCGTGAACCAGGCCGGCGGCACCGAGATCGCCCGCTACGACCTCTCCGAGGACGCCGCCGTCGAGACGGCCATGATCTTCGGCGAGCTGTACCGCAACGGCGCCGAGTGGAAGTTCCGCGCCGTCGGCCAGGGCTACGCCTCGGGCCTGGAGGGCATCGCCCGCGACTTCGGCGTCAACCTCTGAGACGTCTGACGGACCGGCACGCACCAGGTGGGCCCCGGCGGAACGCGCCGGGGCCCTACCCTTTCCGCGTGATCGTCGAAGCACTCCCGCGCACGGAAGCGCACGCCCTCCCCGGGCCGCTGCTCACCGAACTCACCGCGCTGTACGCGTCGAACCAGGAGTTCCAGCAGCTCAGCGGTGACTTCCCCGACCCGGACGACATCCGGCCCGAGCAGGTCGCCGCCGCCCTCGCCGACGAGCTCTCGCAGCCGACGGCCGAGGTGCTCCTCGCCCGCGCCGAGGGCCGACTCGTCGCCGTCGCGGTCACGCTCGGCCGCCACCCCGACCCGCTCCAGACCGACCCGTGGCTCGGCCTGCTGATGGTCCACGCCGACGCGCGGCGCGCCGGGTACGGCCGTCGGCTCGCCGCGTACATCGAGACCGGCTTCCGCGCCGAGGGCCGCACCGGGCTGCGCCTCGCCGTCCTGGAGAACAACCCGAAGGCGCTGGCCTTCTGGACCGCGCTGGGCTACGAGGAGACGGCCCGCCGCCCGGACCTCGCCCACGGCCGCCCGTGCGTCGTGATGCGGAAGTCCCTGGTCTAGGGCGCGTCCGGAAAGTCCCGGCTGGCTCTGCTTTCCGGACGCCCTTCAGGAGGTGCGCGGCTTCCCGTCGCCGTACAGCCAGACGTCCCACAGGGTCTTGAGGTCGCGGCCCGCCACGCTCTCCGCGTAGGCCGTGAAGTCGTCCGTGGTGGCGTTGGCGTGGCGGTACTTCGCGGGCCAGCCGCGCAGGATCTCGTCGAAGACGCGGTCGCCGACCGTCTCGCGCAGCTTGTGCAGGGCCATCGCTCCCCGCTGGTACACGGGCGGGTCGAAGAGGTTCTCGGCGGTGGGCGGGGCGGCCGGCGGGAAGGCCCAGTTCGCGTCCTGGGCGAAGGCCCGCTCGAAGCGGGTCCGCGCGGGCACGTGCTCGTACTCCTCCGAGTACAGCCACTCCGCGTACGTCGCGAAGCCCTCGTTCAGCCAGATGTCCCGCCAGCTCTTCGGCGTGACCGAGTTGCCGAACCACTGGTGCGCCTGCTCGTGGACGAGGGTCGTCCGGTCGAAGGAGTCGGCCGGGAAGACGGGCCGGGTCTGGGTCTCCAGGGCGTAGCCGAGGCTTCCGTTCTCGGTGACGACGGCCCCGGCTGCGGAGAAGGGGTAGGGGCCGAAGCGTTTCACCTGGCGGGCGAGGATCCCGGGGATCTCGCCCCGCAGCGCGGCGCTGCCCGCCGCGGCGGGGGGCTCGGCGGCGGTGAGGACGGGCACGGTGCCGAGGGCGGTCGCCGTTCCCGTCTCGTACCGGCCGATCGCGACCGTCGCGAGGTAGCTCGCCATCGGCTCGGGGGTGTGCCACACGGTGGTGACGCGTCCGTCCGGCCCGGTGCGCCGCGCGGTCCTGACGCCGTTGGAGACGCCGTCGACCCCGGCGGGGAGGGTGAGCGTGAGGTCGTAGGAGGCCTTGTCGGAGGGGTGGTGGTTGCCGGGGAACCAGGTCATGGAGCCGGTGGGTTCGCCGACGGCGACCGCCCCGCCGGCCGTGCGCAGCCAGCCCTCCTCGGAGCCGTCCGCGTCCGTGAGCGGCTCGGGCACGCCCGAGTAGGTGACGGTGGCCCGGAACTGCTTCCCCTCGGGGAGCTCCTCGCGGGGGCGGAGGGTCAGCTCGTTCCCGGCCCGGTTGTACGCGGCGGGGGCGCCGTCGACGGTCGCGCGGCGCACGGTGAGGCCGGCGAGGTCGAGGTTGAAGGCGCTGAGGTCCTGGGTGGCGCGGGCGGTGATCTCGGCGGTGCCGTCGAGGCGGCCGGAGGCGGGGTCGTAGGCGAGGGTGAGGCCGTAGTGCCCGACGTCGTAGCCGCCGTTGCCGAGCTTCGGGAAGTACGGGTCGCGCAGCCCGGCGGCCCCGGGGGTGCCCCGGACGCCGCCGCCGATGTCGGTGCAGCCGGTCGCGAGCAGCGCGAGGACTGCGGCGAGGGCGGCGGCTGAGGTCCGGCTGCGCTGTGACACGTACCGATCTTAAAAGGTCAAAAACGAAAAAGGCGGTGACGCCCGGCGGGGGATCCGGGCGCCACCACCAGCTGGGGGCGTTACTTGGCGAGGGCGGCGACGCCGGCCTGGGCGAACTTCTCGTCGAGGTCGCCCGAGGGCGCGCCGGCGACGCCGATGCCCGCGATCGGGGCGCCCTTGGCGGTGACCGGGGCGCCACCGGCGAGGAAGAGGGTGCCGGGGATGTCCTTCAGGGTCGGCGCGTTGGTGAGGCGGCCCGCGAGGACGGAGGTGGGGGCGTTCCAGGAGACGGCGGTGTACGCCTTCTTCACGGCCGACTCGTAGGACTGCGGGCCCGCGCCGTCGCCGCGCAGGGTGACGAGGGTGTTGCCGTTGCGGTCCACGACCGCGACGGAGACCCGCTGGTTCTCCTGCTCGGCGGCGTCCAGGGTCGCCTGCGCGGCCTTGGTGGCGGCCTCGATGGTCAGGTGCGTCGACGTCTGGAGGTTGCCGTTGTCCGCGTCGGCCATGACGGCGGCGGGAGCGGCGGCCGGGGCCGCGGCGTTCGCGGAGACCACGCCGAAGGTACCGGCGGCGACGACAGCGGCGGCGGTGGCACCGAGGAGGATCTTCTTCATGAGGGACTCCGTAGGGGTGAGGAGGAGAGAGGAGGAGAAGCCTTCGAGGCGGGGGCGCACCGTCGGGTCTCTCGTCCCGCTCGGTCCGTCCTTCGCTCTGCATCGATCCTCCGCCCGGAACCGGCGCCCACCGGTCCACGGTCCGGCTGCCCTCCGCGCGCACACCGGACGACGGGTCCGTCAGCCGATCGGTTGATGCCTCCCTGGTCCCTCCGGGCCACCATGGACGGGGACACCCAGGTCAGACAGGCCCAGGTCAGGACGGCAGGGAGGCGGCACGGTGACCCGGCCCACGGAGCACGACCCGGACGCCCGCTGGCTCGCGCGGGTCATGCACATCGCGTTCTTCCTGCTGCTCGGCGCCTCCCTCGCCCGCTTCCTGCTGCGGCACGAGTGGGAGGCCCGCAGCCCCTGGATCATCGCCCTCACCGGCGCCCTCGCCTCCCTCTACCTCCTCGGCCCGGTGCTCGGCACCCGCACCACCCCGCGCCGGATCGCCTGGCTCGGCACGGTCGTCGCCGTCTGGGTCCTCCTCGTCGTCCTCGCGCCCAGCTTCGCCTGGTGCGCGGTGCCGCTCTTCTACACGGGCCTGCGGACCCTCCCGCCGCGCGCCGCGCTCGGCCTGGTCACCCTGCTCACCGCGTTCGTGGTCTTCGCGCAGGTCCAGCTCTCGCACGGCGGCTGGGACCCGAACCTGATCGTCGCCCCGCCGGCCGTCGCCGCCCTCGCCACCGGCGTCTTCGTCCACTCCGACCGGCAGGCCGCCCGGCAGCGGGCACTCATCGACGACCTGATCCGCACCCGCCGCGAACTCGCCGCGATCGAACGCCGCGAGGGCACCCTCGCGGAGCGCCAGCGGCTGTCCATGGAGATCCACGACACCCTCGCCCAGGGCCTGTCCAGCCAGCAGATGCTGCTCCAGGCCGCCGACCGGCTCTGGGACGGCGACCCGGCCGCCGCCCGCCGGCACGTCCGCACCGCCGAGTCCATCGCCGAACGCAACCTCGCCGAGGCCCGCCGCTTCGTGCAGGACCTCGCCCCCGCCGACCTCGCCGGAGGCGGCGGCCTCGAAGAGGCCCTGCGCGCCCTCGCCGCCCGCGAGTCGGCGGCCTTCCGCGTCGACGGCACCCCGGTGCCACTGCCCGACCGGGCGCAGTCGGCGCTGCTGCGGATCGCGCAGGGCGCCCTCGCCAACATCCGCGAACACGCCGGCGCCGACTCCGCCGCCCTGACCCTCACCTACCTCGACGACCAGGTGGTCCTGGACATCGCCGACGACGGCCGCGGCTTCGACCCGGCGCTCGCGCGCGAGCAGGCCGAACGGGGCCACGGCCTGCCCGCGATGCGGGTGCGCGCCCAGCAGCTCGGTGGCACCCTGACGGTCGAGTCCACCCCGGGCGAGGGCACGGTGCTCTCCGCCGCGATCCCGCTCACCCTGGAGTCCTGATGTCCGTACGGATCCTCCTCTGCGACGATCACGTCGTCGTCCGCGCCGGCCTGCTCGCGCTGCTCGGCAGCACCCCCGACATCGAGGTGGTGGGCGAGGCGGGCAGCGGCGAGGAGGCCGTCGCGATGGCGGCGAAGCTGAAGCCGGACGTCGTCCTGATGGACCTCCAGCTCGGCGCCGGCATCGACGGCGTGGAGGCGACGCGGCGGATCGCGCCCACCGGCGTCCACGTCCTGGTCCTCACCACGTACGACACGGACGCGGACATCACGCGGGCGATCGAGGCGGGCGCGACGGGCTATCTGCTGAAGGCCGAGCGGCCCGAGGAGCTGTTCGCCGCGATCCACTCCGCCGCCCAGGGCCGCACGGCCCTCTCCCCGCCGGTCGCCAGCCGGGTCATGGACCGCATGCGGGGCGCGGCGGGCCCTTCGCTCACCGACCGGGAACGGGACATCCTCGGCCAGCTGGGGCGCGGCCTCGGCAACCGGGAGATCGCGCGGGCGCTGTTCATCAGCGAGGCGACGGTGAAGACGCACCTCGGCCGGATCTACGCCAAGCTCGGCGTCGACACCCGCGCCGGCGCGGTCGCGGTGGCGAAGGAGCGGCGCCTGCTGCCGTAAGCCGTAGGGCTGGACTTGGGTGCCGTTCCCCCGCGCCGGACCGCCCCCACTGCTACGGTGCGTCGTCACTCGACCGCACGGTGTCATGTCTCAGTGGGAGCGCACGTGAAGCTCGCGATCGTCGGCGGCGGACCCGCCGGCCTCTACCTCTCGATCCTGCTGAAGCGGCAGGACCCGTCCCACGACATCGCCGTGTACGAACGGAACCCCGAGGGCTCCACGTACGGCTGGGGCGTCACCTACTGGGCCGGGCTCCTCGACAAGCTGCGCGCCGGCGACCCCGAGTCCGCGGCCGCCGTCGCCGAGGCGTCCGTGACCTGGACCGACGGGGTCGCCATCGTCCGCGACGAGCGGACCGTCCACCGCGGCGACGCGGGCTTCGGCATCGGACGGCGGCGGATGCTCGCGCTGCTCGCCGACCGCGCCGAGGAGCTCGGCGTACGGGTCGAGTTCGAGCACGACATCCCCGGCCCGGACGCGCCCGAACTGGCCGGGGCGGACCTGGTCGTCGCCGCCGACGGCGTCAACAGCGTGCTCCGCGAGGCGCGCGCCGGCCACTTCGGCAGCGAGGTCACCAGCGGCCGCAACCAGTACATCTGGCTCGGCACCACCAAGGTCTTCGACTCCTTCAGCTTCGCCTTCAAGGAGACCGAGCACGGCTGGATCTGGTGCTACGCCTACGGCTTCAGCGGCGAGCGCTCCACCTGTGTCGTCGAGTGCTCCCCGGAGACCTGGACCGGCCTCGGCCTCGACACGCGCGGCGAGGCCGACAGCCTGAACCTCCTGGAGAAGCTCTTCCACGACCTCCTCGACGGGCACGAGCTGATCGGCCGCGAACGCGCCGACGACGCCGCCCAGTGGCTGACCTTCCGCACCCTCACCAACCGGGTCTGGCACCACGGCAACCTCGTCCTCCTCGGCGACGCCGCCCACACCACGCACTACTCGATCGGCGCGGGCACCACCCTGGCCCTGGAGGACGCGCTCGCCCTCGCGGACGCCCTGCGCGCCCCCGGCGACCTGGACGCCGCCCTCACCGCGTACGGGAAGCGGCGGCGCGCCGAACTCGTCTCCGCGCAGAGCGCCGCCCGCTACAGCGCCCAGTGGTACGAGAACCTCCCGCGCTACATGAGCCTGGAGCCGGCCAAGATGTTCGCGCTCCTCGGCCAGCGCCACTCGCCGCTGCTGCCGCACGTCCCGCCGCAGCTGTACTACCGGATCGACCGGGCCGCCGAACAGCTGGAGCCCCTGCGCCGCCTCAAGCGCTGGCTCGGCCCCCGGGTGGCACGAGCGGTGCACGGCCGCCGCTGATCCTCGTACGGTTCACACGGTCGCCGCTGATCCTCGTACGGTTCACACGTCCCGGCGGTGGACGGCCACGAAAGCCACCGCCACGGCGCCCAGCACCCAGGCCGCGTACACCGTCCACGCCCCGCCGGCCGTCCACGGATACTCCACCGGCACCGGCGACACCCCCACCTCCGTGAGCCGCTTCCACGCGCCCTGTGGCAGAGCGTGCAGGAACGTCGCACCCCACCGGTCGCGCTCGCCCATCAGGGCCGGCAGCAGAAGCAGCAGACCGGTCAGGGAGACGATCGTCGTGGCCGTGTGCCGCAGCAGCGCCCCGAGCCCGAAACCGGCGAGCGCGCACACGGGCGCGAGGAGCGCCGACGCGGCGACGGCCCGGAGCACGCCCTCGTCACCGATCGCCATCCCGACGCCCCGGCCGTCGAGCACGGCCTGCGTGGCGGCGAACGAGACCCCGGCGACCACCGTCCCGTACACCAGCATCACGGCGGCGAGGACGAGCGCCTTCGCGGCGACGACGGCCCGGCGGGCGGGGACGGCCGCGAAGGTCGTACGGATCTGGCCGGTGCCGTACTCGCCGACGATCATCAGCGCGCCGATGGAGCCGGTGGCGAGCGTGAACACCATGGCCCCGCCGAGCGTGAACGCGTCGCGCATCGCCCAGATCGGCACGAAGAGCTCCCTGATGCCCTCCGGGTAGTTCGGGTAGTTGCGGTAGTCGGCGAGCGTCGCGTTGAGGTTGACGCCGAGGGCGGCGACCGCGCCGACGACGAAGGCCCAGGGGGTGGAGCGGAGCGACCACAGCTTGATCCACTCGGCGGCGAGGAGATCACGGAACCGGGCCGGCGGGGTCGAACGGGTGGACGGGGGAACAGGCTTCGTGAGGGCGGGCATCAGCGGTACTCCACACTGTCGGCGGTGAGCTCCATGAACGCCTCTTCGAGGGAGGCGGCGTGCGCGGTCAGTCCGGTGAGCGGGACGCCGTGCCGGAAGGCGAGGACGCCGACCCGGTCCGCGTCCATCCCGGTCACGGCGAGCCCCTCTTCCTCCCGCCGTACGGTCGCGCCCTCTGCGGCCAAGGCGTCGGCGAAGCCCGGCGCGGCGGCCGGGTCGGCCGTCCGCACGGTCACGCTCCGGCGGGTGCCGCGCGCGGCGAAGGCGGCCACGCTCTCGGCCGCGATGAGCCGGCCCCGGCCGATGACGACGAGGTCGTCGGCGGTGTGCTCCATCTCGCTCATCAGATGGCTGGAGACGAACACGGTGCGGCCCTCGGCCGCGAGCCGCCGGAACAGTCCCCGCGCCCACAGCACGCCTTCCGGGTCGAGGCCGTTGACCGGCTCGTCGAAGAGCAGCACGGGAGGATCGCCGAGCAGCGCGGCGGCGATCCCCAGGCGCTGCCTCATGCCGAGCGAGTAGCCGCCGATCCGCCGCCCGGCGGCCCCCGCGAGACCGACCTCCTCCAACACCTCGGCGGCCCGGCGGCGCGGGATGCCGTTGGTGCGGGCGAGGGCCGCGAGATGGGCCTCGGCGGTCCGGCCGCCGTGCACGTCCTGCGCATCGAGCAGCGCCCCGACGTCCCGCAGCCCGCGCGGCAGCTCCCGGAACCGCCGCCCGCCGACGGTGGCGGTCCCGGACGTCGGCTCGTTCAGCCCCAGGACCATCCGCAGGGTCGTGGACTTCCCGGCCCCGTTGGGCCCGAGGAAGCCGGTGACGCGGCCGGGTTTCACGGAGAAGGTGAGGTGGTCCACGGCGGGGCGGTCTTCGCGGGCGGGGCTGGCGGCGGGGCGGTTGCGGGCTGTGAGGCGGGCGGCGGGGCGGCGGCGGCCCTGGCGGCCGTAATGCTTGGTCAGTTCGTGGACTTCGATCATGCGACCCACGGTCGCGGGCCCGCACCCCCCGGCACATCGGCTCGGCGGCCACAACCGGGGACCGGGGGTGGCCCGGGGGCGTACGCCCACGGGCCGATGTGCCGGCGGGTGGCCGCGCCTACGATCACGATCATGACCGCCACCCCGACCGCCCGCCCGTCCAGCGCGCGGGTCCCGGCGGCCCTCGCTTGGGGCGCGGCCGTCGCGCACCCCTTCCTGCTCCTCACCGCCGTACGGACCGGCCCGTACCGCTCCACCGAACTGCGGCTCTTCCTCACCGCCGTCGCCGTGGGCCTGACCCTGCCCCTGGCGCGCCGCAACCCGCTCGCGGCGCTCGGACTGCTGCTCACCGGGCTGTTCGCGGCGGCGACCACACGGCCCGACGCCGTGCTCCTCTACCTCCCGGTGCTCGCCGCCGACGCCGTCGTGGGCCGGGTCGCCGCCGCGCGCCCGCTCCGAGTCCTACTGCCCGCCGCCCTCGGCGCGCTCGCCGTGCAGATCGCCGCCGCGACGTACACCACCTCCGGCCAGGACGTCTTCGTCAGCACGATCACGGCCCTCGCGCTCGCCCTGCTCACCGCCGGACTCCTCGGCCGGTCCGTACGCGAACGGCGCAGCCACACGGCGGAGCTGCGCGCCGCGACCACCGCCGAGGCCGTCGCGGCGGAACGGCTCCGGATCGCCCGCGAGCTGCACGACGTCGTCGCCCACAGCATCGGGGTCATCGCCATCCAGGCGGGCGTCGGCCGCCGGGTCATCGAGACCCAGCCCGCCGAGGCGCGCAAAGCGCTCGCCACCATCGAGTCCACCAGCCGGGAGACCCTCGCCGGTCTGCGCCGCACCCTCGGCGCACTGCGGGGCGCCGACGGCCGTCCCGCACCTCGCGACCCGGCGCCCGGCCTCGCCGACCTGGAGCGGCTCGCGGCGGCCACGGCGGACGCGGGGGTACGGGTCGAACTGCGGCACCTCGGCAACCCCGACGCCGCGCTCCCGCCGGAGGTCGACCTCGCCGCGTACCGGATCGTGCAGGAGTCGCTCACGAACGTCGTCCGGCACGCCGCCACCCCGACCTGCCGGGTGACGGTGGAGCGGCGCACCGACACCCTGCTCGTCGAGATCGCCGACGACGGCCGGGGCGCGCCCGGCGGGGACGCCGTGGGCGGGTACGGCCTGGCCGGGATGCGCGAGCGCGCCGCGCTCCTCGGCGGCAGCCTCACGGCGGGCCCGCGTCCCGGAGGCGGCTTCCACGTGACGGCGCTGCTGCCGCTGCCGGCCGGCAGCCAGGAAGGAACCCCGGCATGACCCACACGATCCGCGTCCTCCTCGTCGACGACCAGCCGCTGGTACGGGCGGGCCTGCGCGTCCTGATGGCCGACAGCCCCGACCTCACGGTCGTCGGCGAGGCGGGCACCGGCACGGAGGCGGTCGCGCTGGCCCGCGACCTCGGGCCCGACGTGGTGGTGATGGACGTCCGGATGCCCGGCATGGACGGCATCGAGGCCACCCGGATCGTCACGGCGGGCCCCGGCGCGCCACGGGTCCTCGTCCTCACGACCTTCGACGACGACGCGTACGTGTACGGGGCGCTGCGCTCCGGCGCGAGCGGCTTCCTCGTCAAGGACATGGCCCTCGACGACATCCTCGCCGCGATCCGGGTGGTGGCCGCCGGCGACGCCCTGATCGCGCCGGGCGTGACGCGGCGGCTGATCGAGGAGTTCGCGGCGCGGCCCGAGCCCGCGCGCCGGCCGTCCCGTGGGCCCGACGGGGTCACCGAGCGCGAGCGGGAGGTCCTCACCCTGGTCGGCCGGGGCCTGTCGAACGGCGAGATCGCGGAGCGGCTCCACATCAGCGCGGCCACCGCGAAGGCCCACGTGGCGCGGCTCTTCGCCAAGCTGGACGCGCGCGACCGGGTGCAGCTGGTGATCGTCGCGTACGAGGCGGGTCTGGTGCCGTGACGTGAGGGTGCCGGTCGCCTCGCGTACGGGACGGGCCGGCGGTCCTCGCGTACGGGACGGGCGGTCGCCTCGCGTACGGGAGGAGCCCGGGGCCGTGACACCATCGGTCCCGTGCTCGACATCGGCTACTCCCTCTCGCGTCGCTTCCCCGACCCGCCGCAGACCGACTACCGCCACGCGGACGTCCACGCCCTGCGTCACGACCTGTTCTGCGGGGACGTGTACCTCGCCGACACGGAGACCGACCGCGAGGTGTCCACGGCCTGGGGGTGGGTGCCGGTGCTCGACTTCGCGTGGGCGCTGTGCGACATCGTCGAGCAGCTCGACCAGGACCCGCGCGGCAGCCGCGCCGCACAGCCGCAGTACGCGGAACTCGACTTCACCGAGTCCACGGACCGGATGCTCTTCGAGCGCCGCTTCGGGTGGGTGGACGTCGAGGCCGACTGGATGCCGGGCGACGAGCCGCCGGTCACCTTCAACCACGCGGAGCTGCGGCGCGAGGCGCGGGACTTTCTGCACGACCTGATCGCGGACCTCACGGACATGCACGAGGGCCTGGCGGACAACCCCGCCATCTGGACCCTCCAGTCCCGCTTCCCGCGGGTGCCGTAGCCCGCCGTGCGGGCCCCCGTGTGGGCATGCGTTCCGCTGGGGCGGAACGACTGCCCACAACGAGGCCCGGCGGGGCGACGCCCCAGCGGAACGGCCGCCCACAACGGGCGGCACCGCCCCGGCGGGGGGGCCGCCCACAACGGGGGTGGCCAGGGCTCACCCCTCCACCCGCACCCCCAACCGCGCCGCCAGCACCGGCGCCAGGTCCAGGAGTTGCGCCGCGGAGATCACCGCGCCCGACAGGGACTCCACGCCCCGCGCGATCCCAAGGCGCTGCACCCCGCGCAGGTCCACGTCCGTGAGACGCGCCCCCGTGAAGTCCACGCCCGTGAGCACGCAGTCCACGAACTCGACCCGCTCCAGGACCGCGCCCCCGAAGTCCGGCTCGCTCAGCACGCATCCCTCGAAGACGACGTCCTTCAGCTTCGCCGCCCGCAGGTTGAGGTAGTCGCTCTTGCCGCCCCGGACGACGACCCTCTCCAGGACCGCCCCGTGCAGCTGCGCCCCGCCGAGCCGTGCCTCCACGAGTTCCACGTCCCGCAGCTGCGCCCCGGCGAGTTCGGTGCCCACTCCCCGTACCCCCGTCAGCACGGAGTCGAGGAACCGCGCCCCCGTCAGCCGCGTGCCGTCGAGCCCGCACTCGCGCAGCGCGCAGTCCAGGAAGCGGGCCCCTTCGCCCGACTGGCCCGTCAGGTCGAGCCCGGCCAGTTCGAGGCTGTCGTAGTCCCCGTCCGGTTCGAGCCCGCCCCCGTACGCCTCCAGGGGCGGCAGCCGGACCTCCGGCCGTCGCGCCCCCGCCACCTTCTTCCGCCGGTTCCGATCCGTACTCGTCGCCATGAACCCATCGTGACGTACGCCACTGACAGCGCCCCGATGTCACATCCGCGGCCCCTCCCGCCGTCCCCCGTGTGAGACCGACACCAGGGAGACGGACATGCGGAAGCTCACGATCATCGGCGGCGGCTTCGCCGGACTGACCGCCGCCATCACGGCCGCCGAGGCCGGCACCAAGGTGACCGTCCACGAGGCGCACCGGACGCTCGGCGGCCGGGCGCGCACCGCCGACGGCCCGTACCGGACCAACGAGGGCCCGCACGCGCTCTACAACGGCGGCCCCCACTGGACCTGGCTCAAGCAGCGGGGCCTCCTCGGCGCCCTCGCCTCGCTGCCGCCCGCCGAGGCCGTCCGGTTCCGCGTCCACCGTGACGGGGCCCTGCGCCGCACCCCGCCGCTCGGCCTGTTGCGCCAGGCCCGCCGTACGGCCGAACAGGCCCCCGCCGACCTCGACTTCCGCACCTGGGTCACGGGGCTCGCGGGCGAGCGCACCGCGCGCGTGGCCGCCGCGTACAGCGCGGTCGCGCTCTTCCACCACGACCCCGGCTCGCTCTCCGCCCGCTTCGTGCAGGAGCGGCTGCACCGGTCCACCTGCCTGCCGCCGGAGGCCCACTACCTCCGAGGCGGCTGGGGGCAGCTCATCGAGCGGATGGCCGCGCGCGCGTGGGACCTGGGGGTGCGGATCGAGACCTCGTCCCGCGTCGACGCCTTGCCGCTCGGCGACGGGCCTGTGATCGTCGCGACCGCCCTGCCCGCCGCCGCCCGGCTCCTCGGCGACCCGTCGCTGACCTGGGAGAGCGGCCGCACGGTCCTGTTCGACCTGGCGCTGCGCACCCGCAAGGGCGACCCGTTCGTGATCTCCGACCTGGACGCGCCCGGCTGGATCGAGCGGTACACGGCACAGGACCCCTCGCTGGCCCCGGCCGGGCAGCAGCTGATCCAAGCGCAGTTGCCGATCGGCCCCGACGCGTCGAAGGCCGACGGTGTCGCCCACGCCGAGCGGCTCCTCGACCTCGGCTTCCCCGGCTGGCGGGAGCGGACGGTGTGGCGGCGGGAGTCCGTCTCCCAGGGCCGTACGGGCGCGGTGGACCGTCCGGGCACGACCTGGCGCGACCGGCCGGCCGTCGACCGGGGCGACGGGGTGTACCTGGTGGGCGACCAGGTCGCGGCGCCGGGCGTGCTGTCGGAGGTGTCGTTCACGAGCGCGGTCGAGGCGGTGTCGCTGGCCCTGCGCGCACAGCACCTGGACCGTCTTGACCTCAAGCGCGCTTGAGGTCGGAGGCTTGCCGCGTAACGACAGCCACCCGCCCGTACGACGACAGGGGAACGTCATGCACGCCATCCGCCTCCACGCCTTCGGCCCCGCCGAGAACCTCACCTACGAGGAGACGCCCGACCCCGTGCCGGGCCCCGGCCAGGTCCGCGTCCGGGTCGCGGCGGCTGGCGTGCACCTCCTCGACACCGCCCTGCGCGAGGGCGCCACGGGCCCCTTCCCCGCTCCCGCCGAGCTCCCCACGATCCCCGGCCGCGAGGTCGCCGGCACCGTCGACGCCCTCGGCGAGGGCACCGACCCCGCCTGGCTCGGCCGGCGGGTCGTCGCCCACCTCGGCATGAACCCCGGCGGCTACGCCGAACTCGCCGTCACCGACGCCGCCCGCCTGCACGCCCTGCCCGACCACCTCGGCGAGGCGGAGGCCGTCGCCATGATCGGCACCGGCCGCACGACCCTGGGCATCCTGGGGTTCACCGACCTCGGCCCCGACTCGGTCGCGATCGTCCCGGCCGCCGCCGGCGGCATCGGCACCCTGCTCGTCCAGTACGCCAAGAACGCCGGCGCCACCGTCGTCGGCCTCGCCGGCGGCCCCGCGAAGGTCGCCCTCGTCGAGGCGAACGGCGCCGACCTGGCCGTCGACTACAAGCGGCCCGACTGGCCGGAGAAGGTCCGCGCGTACCTGGCCTCCGTGCACCGCGCCGCGACCGTCGTCTTCGACTCGGTCGGCGGCGACACCGGCCGCGCCGCCGTCGACCTGCTCGGCAAGGGCGGACAGCACCTGGTCTTCGGCTGGTCCGGAGCCGGACTCCACGACGGCGAACCGCTCGCCTTCACCGAGGAGGAGCTCACCGCCCGCGGGATCACCTCGGAGTCCGTCCTCGGCCCCGTCATGATCCAGAAGGCGGGCGGCGACATCCGTACGCTCGAACTCGCCGCCCTCGACGCCGCGGCCGCCGGCACGCTGCGCCCGGCGGTCCACCGCTTCCCCCTCGCGCGGGCGGCGGAGGCCCACCGCGCCCTGGAGAACCGGGGCACGACGGGCAAGGTGGTCCTCATCCCCTGAGGACCCTGAGAACCCCGAGGACCCGGCGGACCCTGAGGACCCGAGGACCCCGAGGACCCTCGGGGCCCCGACGATCAGACCCCCAGCACGTCCCAGGAGTGCGCCTTGAACTCCTTCGTGAAGTCGGGGTGGTCCTCCCACATCCGGGCGATGGAGCGCAGCACGTCCCAGTTGTGCTCCAGGGCCTGGTCGACGACCTGCCGCAGCTCCGGCGCCGTCTCCCGCTTCTCCACGAGCCCGTTCACCGCCGCCGCGGCCTGCACGGTGTAGCGCAGGGCCCGCAGCGCCCGCGACGTGTCGTCCATGCCGAACCCGTGGTCGCTGCCGTTGGCGGGGTCGAAGAGGGGCGTCAGCCGGGCCTCGATGAAGCCGGTGATCCGCTGGAACCGCTGCTCAATGTCCATGCCCCTTTCCTACACCGTCGCTCCACCCAGCTCCGCCAGGGCCCCGTCCGTCAGCCGGTAGACCGTCCACTCGTCCTGCGGACGGGCGCCCAGGGACTCGTAGAAGTCGATCGAGGGCCGGTTCCAGTTCAGTACGGACCACTCCAGGCGCTCGTAGCCGCGCTCGACGCAGATGCGGGCCAGTTCGCGCAGCAGGGCCTTGCCGTGGCCGCCGCCCCGGGCCTCCGGGCGGACGTACAGGTCCTCCAGGTAGATGCCGTGGACTCCGCGCCAGGTCGAGAAGTTGAGGAACCAGAGCGCGAAGCCCACCGCCTCGCCCGTCTCCGTCTCGGCGATGTGCGCGAAGGCGGCGGGACGCTCGCCGAACAGGGCCTCGTGGAGCTGCTCGGGGGTCGTACGGACCTCGTCGAGGGCCTTCTCGTACGCGGCGAGGTCGCGGATCAGGGCGTGGACGACGGGCACGTCGGCAGGCGTGGCTGTACGGATCATGCCCCCAGCCTGCCCCGTGTCAGGCCCTCCTGGCCAGCAGGATCCGCGCGGCGGCCACCTGCTCGCGGGCGAGCACGGGCTCCCCGTCCTCGACGTCCCAGAGCCCGTTCTGAAGCACCCGGCCCAGCGTCCAGGCGACTGCGCGCCGCCGGTCCCCGACGACCTCGGCGAGCAGGTCGAACCCCCACAGGAAGCCGTCGGGATCGAAACGGTCCATCAGCGCGGGAAGCAGCTCGAAGCCCGGGTCCCCGGCAAGGGGCTTGGGGTCGATCGCCAGCCAGGGTTCCCGCTCGCCCGCCAGGACGTTCCCGAAGTGCAGGTCCCAGTGGAGCAGCCGGTCCCCCGGCTCGCCCGCCACCTCCCGTACGGCCGCGGCGCAGTCCCGCAGCAAGGCGGCGTCGTCCGCGCCGAGCCGCGCGGCGGCCGCAGGCACCTCGGCGAGCATCCCGGCGGCGATGTCGCCGAGCGTCCGGAGTCCTTCCGGCGCGGGGACGGCGACGAGCCGGGCGAGAAGGCCGGCGAGGATCCCGAGGGCCTCGCGGGTGTCCGTGACCGTGGACAACGGCCGGTCCTCGTCGAGCCGTTCGAGGAGCATGGTGCCGGTCGCGGCGTCGTGATCGAGCAACCGCACCACGCCGTCCCCGTCCCAGACGCGCAGCCCGAGGGGCTCCCCCTCCGTCTCGTCGTCGAGGAGCTGCATCTTCAGAGCGGCGCGCGCACCGTCGGCGACCCGCTCCACGGGCAGCACGAGCGAGGCCATCCCGTGCATCGAGGGCCCGGTGATCCGCAGCCCCCACCGCCCGAGAAACTCCTCGGCCCGCTCGGGCAGCCCGTCGACGAACGCCCGTCCGGCCTCGCCGTTGTACTTCGCCTGGGACTGGGCCAATTCCTCCGGTACGTGCATCACGCGGCGAGCGTAGTGACCGGCTCGCGCCCGGCGCCTCCGGTTTTTCCCCGTATCCACAGACCCCTGGCCAGGGGTAATCTCCGGCCACGCATCCGGAAGAGGGATAGAGATGAGCACGGTCAACGGCACCGTCAACGGCGGAATATCGTTCTGGTACGCGCAGGAGGGCGCCCCCGCTCCCCGCGAACCGCTCCCCGGCGACACCGGCGCCGACGTCTGCATCGTCGGCGGCGGATACACGGGACTGTGGACCGCCTACTACCTCAAGAAGGCCGTTCCCTTCCTCAACATCACCGTCCTCGAAGCCAGGTTCTGCGGCTACGGCGCCTCCGGCCGCAACGGCGGCTGGCTCTACAACGGCATCGCCGGCCGCGACCGCTACGCCGGGCTCCACGGCCACGAGGCCGCCGTCCGCCTCCAGCAGGCCATGAACGCCACCGTCACCGAGGTCCTGGACGTCTGCGACGCCGAGAAGATCGACGCCGACCAGCACCGCGGCGGCGTCCTGGAGGTGGCCCTCTCCCCCGCCCAGCTCGCCCGCCTCAAGGCCTTCCACGCCGCCGAGCTCGCCTTCGGCGAGACCGACCGCGAGCTCTACGGCGCCCGCGAGACCGCCGAACGCGTCCGCGTCGCCGGAGCCGTCGGCTCCTCCTGGACCCCGCACGGCGCCCGCCTCCACCCGGTCAAGCTCGTCCAGGGCCTCGCCGCGGCCGTCGAGGCGCTCGGCGTCACGATCCACGAGTCGACCCCCGTCACCGAGATCAAGCCGAAGCACGCGATCACCCCGTACGGCACCGTCCGCGCCCCGTACGTCCTGCGCTGCACCGAGGGCTTCACCGCCTCCCTCGCCGGCCAGCGCCGCACCTGGCTCCCCATGAACTCCTCGATGATCGCCACCGAGCCCCTCACCGACGCCCAGTGGGAGTCCATCGGCTGGGGCGGCCGCGAGACCCTCGGCGACATGGCCCACGCCTACATGTACGCCCAGCGCACCGCCGACGGCCGCATCGCGCTCGGCGGCCGGGGCGTCCCGTACCGCTTCGGCTCGAAGACCGACAACGACGGCCGTACCCAGCCGGAGACCATCGACGCCCTCCGCGAGATCCTGATCCGCTTCTTCCCGCAGCTCGCCGGCGTACGGATCGACCACGCCTGGTCCGGCGTCCTCGGCGTCCCCCGCGACTGGTGCGCCACCGTCACCCTCGACCGCTCCACCGGCCTCGGCTGGGCCGGCGGCTACGTCGGCTCCGGCGTCGCCACCGCCAACCTCGCGGCCCGCACCCTCCGCGACCTGATCCAGCAGGACTCGGGCCAGTCGGGCCCCACCGACCTCACGGCCCTCCCCTGGGTCGACCACAAGGTCCGCAAGTGGGAGCCGGAACCCCTGCGCTGGCTCGGCGTCCAGACCATGTACGCCGCCTTCCGGGGCGCCGACCGCCGCGAGGCCGCCGGCCACACGGCGGAGACGGACCGCGTGGCGATCCTGGCGAACCGCCTGAGCGGCCGCTGAGAGACGCGTCGGGGGGAGGGCGCGCACCGCGCCCTCCCCCCGACGGGGCTACTCCACCTCGATCCCGAAGTCCCCCACGAGCTCCTCGAGCCCGCCCCGGTACCCCTTCCCGCCGAGGACGAAGTCCCAGTTCCCGCCGGACCGCCGCCGGAACGACCCGAGGACGAGCGCCTTCTCCCCCGGCCGCCCGTCGGACACCTCCAGCCGGTCGAGCTCGGCGCCCGCGTCGTCCCGCAGCCGTATCCCGGCCTCCGTGAACCCGCCCAGATCCGCGTCGGGGTTCACCTCCGGGTCCACGGCCGCCACCAGGACCAGCCGGTCCGCCCGCGCGGGCAGCGCGTCGAAGCCGACCCGCACGGCCGCGCGGTCACCGGGTGCGGCCGCCACCACGGCGACCGAACCGTCGGGCGTCGCGGGGTTGTTGAAGAACACGAACCACTCGTCGCCGAGGACCCGGTTCCCGGCGCAGACCAGCGCGCAGACGTCGAGGGCGGCGGACCCCGACCACACCATCCCGAGCAGGTTGAAGTCCTCGGCGGCCTCGGCGGGAGCGGACACGGGCGCCGCCGCCCGGGCGGGCCCGCCCAGCCGGCCCCGCAGGCCGTGCTGGTGCAGCAGGTCCACCAGCTCGGTCCCCGAGATCAGGGTCAGCGGCTTGCCGTTGGCGAAGGTGTACGAACCGGGCCCGAACTTCGACGTCGTGACGAGGACGCCCTTGTTGGCCCCCTTGTCCTGCACGGTCCCGAACAGATCCCGTACGGCGCTCGGCGGCACGGTGTTCCGGTACCGCTTCACCTGCACGACGATCGACCCGCCGCTGATCGGATCGGGATCCAGCGCCTCCACGTCGACCCCGCCGTCACCCGACCGCTGGGTCGTCACCGCCTGGAGCCCCCGGGCCCGAAACAGCTCGGCCACGAGCCCCTCGAAGGCGATCGGATCCATGGCCAGCAGGTCCGGCTCCTCCCCGTCGCCCTGGAACACCACGTCCGACCCGACCTGGCCCGGCACCCTCAGCGGCTCCACCGCCGCCCGCTCGTCGGGCTTCGCCGACAGACGGCCCCCGAGCGCCCCCGTCAGGCACTCCACGGCCCCCACCAGCTCCAGGTTCAGCCGCTCGAAGGCCTGCCGTTCCACGACCACGGACGCCACGCACACCCGCGCGTCCAGGCCCGTCGCCGGGTCCACCCCGTTCACGTACCCGTTCAGGACCACCCCGTCGAGCGCCCCGAAGCGGTCCGCGGCGAACAGCTCCCGCACCGCGAGCAGCACGCTCTGCGCCAGCACGTCCCGGTACAGCGCCCGCCGCTGCGTCACCGGCCGGGGTACCTCCTTCTCCTGGTCGGTGCTCGGCAGGTACTTGACGCCCTTGGCCTCCGGCACGACCTCGTACCCGGGCAGGCCCCAGTCGAGGACGAGCCCGCGCCCGGCCCGGTCGTAGGCGGCCGACACCTCACGGGGAAACCCCTCGGGCCAGGCGGTCGACGCGAACAGCACGGCGGAGAAGTACTCGACGACCGTGTCGGCCTCCCCGCTCCGCAGGGCCGCGCCGGTCCCGTCGATCCCGCTGTTGTGGGCGCGTATCTCCGCGATACGGGCAGCCGCCCAGACGTCGTACTCCCGTCGGTACGCGGCGAGTTGCTCGACCCTCCGCGCCTCGGCGGCCTGCGCCGCGTACCAGTCGCGCTCGAACCGGGCCCGCGCGTCCCGCTCGGCCTGGGCGCGCCCGGAGGGCGTCCAGGAGGCCTGCGGCCGGTAGAAGCGCTGGTCGGGCATGGCGACGGGTTCGGCGAGCGGGCCCGGCGAGAAGGGGTCGACGTCCTCGGCGCGGCGCAGGGACTCCACGGAGAAGGCGGGCGCGCGGCAGCCGGCCGCGAGCAGCCCCTCGAGGAGGGCGACCCGCTCCTCCAACTCGCGGGTGCGCCGCAGGGCGTCGGCGTCCCGCTGCTGCCGATAGGCGGCCCGCTGCTCCCGCTGCGTCCGGGCGACGTCCCGCTCGTACGCCCGCTGCGCCCGCTCGGCGTCCCGCTGCTGCCGCAGCACCGCCTGGTGCTGCCCTTCCCGCTGCCTCTGCGCCACCCGCTGCTGCTCGGCCCACACCCCGATCAGCCCACCGGAACGCCGACTCATCCGCGCACCCCTCCCACGACCCCGACCACTGCACGCCCCCGTGTCGCACAAGTGTCCCTGACGGCGGCGGGCCGGGGCACGAGAACGCCGGAGTGCTCCCGGCGCCGTGCCCCGGCCCGTCGGGTGTCAGCCGAGCGGCAGCGTCGCGGTCCGGCTCTCGCTGTCCGGGGAGTGGTTCCCGGCCTCGTCGTAGGTGCGGGCCCGGTACTCGTAGGCGACGCCGTCGGCGGCCTGCGGGGCGCAGACGGTGACCTTGGCCGGGTCGAGGCGCGGGTCGTACTCCTTGTGCAGGACGACCGACCAGGTGGACGCCCCCGCGGCGCGGCGCACGATCTCGAAGCCGGAGAAGTCGCGGATGGGGGCGGGGGTCCAGTCGGTGGCGGTGGCCTGCACGCCGCCCGCGCAGGAGCCCAGGGTCAGGTCCGGGGCGGAGGCGGGGGCGATGCCGTCGGGGATCTCGAGCCACAGCTCGTTGAGCGCGTTGGCGTCGAGCCAGTTCGGGTTGAGCGTGGTGGTGCCGCCGTCGTTGGTGACGAGGACGCGGTAGTGACGGGTCTCGCCGTCGGCGGCGATGGGGGCGGTGGTCCAGGTGTTGCCCTTGGTGGTGCCGAGGGGGACCCAGACGTAGGAGCCGTCGACCATGTCGTTGCTCAGGACCGTGTAGTGGTCGAAGTGCGGCTCGGTGTTGAGGGGCCACTTCAGGGTGACCTTGCGGGTCGCCTTGTCGAAGGTGCCGGTCAGGGAGGTGACGACGGGCAGCGGCCGCACGATGACGTCCGCGCTGCCGGCCGAGGTGTGGCCCGCCTTGTCCCGGGCGCGCACCTCGTAGTAGTAGGGCGTGCGGTCGTCGGGGTTCACCAGGGGGTCGGTGAAGCTGCGCGCGGTGGTGGAGGCGGTGACGGTCGTCCAGGTGCTGGCCCCGACGGCCCGCCGGTGCAGGGAGTATCCGGCGAGGTCCATCTCCTTGTTGCCCGCCCAGGAGACGGTCGTCCGGCGGGAGGTGGTGTTGTAGGCGGTCGCCACGCCGGTGGGGGCGAGCGGCTTCACCGTGTCGTACGCGGCCGAGGTCCGGGGCGCGTAGGCGAAGTTGACCTTGGCGGCGCCGCTCCAGTTCGCGTAGTCGACGCGGACGGTGTGCCGGCCGGAGGGCACGGTGAGGTTGACGCTCCGGGAGCGCGCGGTGTCCCCGGTGTTCGCCCACAGGTCGATCTTGCGGACGCCGTCCAGGTAGACGCGGGCCCCGTCGGTGGCGGACACGGCGAAGGTGAAGGGCCCGCCGGAGCCGAAGTCGCGGGACACCCACCAGCGGACACCGAAATTGTTCGCGGCCACGCCGGTGGCCGGACTGCCCGCCCAGCTCTCGGCGACGGCGGCGTCGCAGTCGGTCTTCACGGGCGTCCCGGAGAACGAGGTGTTGTTGTAGAACGTTCGCAGGGGGACGTTGGTGGGGCAGACGACACCGGCGGCGGCCGCCTGCGGGGCGACGACCACCAGACCGCCGAGGACGGCGGCGGACATGACGCCACCGCCGAGGGCGGCGACGAGACTCTTCGAGGACACGGGGACCCTTCACACAGGACAGAGGAAACGCTCGGCACGAAGACTCCCGACCCACCCCGAAGGTTGCCCACGACCTGCAGCGCCCCCACCCCCACGGAAGACCCGCCCACGCGGTGGCCCCCACCCCCCCCACGGAAGGCCCCGCCCACGCGGAAGGGCCGGCGCCGGGGATCTTCCCCCTGCGCTGGCCCTTTCCGTTGAGCCCCCTGTCGGGTTCGAACCGACGACCCCCGCTTTACAAGAGCGGGAAGGCGGATGTGCACCTGACCTGCACCGATACGCGGAGAGCTGATCCACGGCTCAGGACCCGCCAACGCCCCTCGTTGCCCGTGACTCCCCGCCCGATCTGGCACGGATGTGGCACGGATCCGGACCCATCTGTGATCTCGTCACCCGCGATCAGCTCTGCGTCTCCTCGCGGCGGCCCATAGCAGCCGCACCGGGTACGAGGAGCAGCTTGCCGGTGGTACGCCGAGCCTCCAGATCGCTGTGGGCCTGGGCGGCCTCGGACAATGTGTAGCGGCCCGTTACGGTGACTTCAAGCGCCTTGGAGCGCACCCACTCGAACACATCGGCGGCCCGTCGGAGCAGTTCGGACCGATCGGCGATGAAGTCCCCGAGGCTGGGCCGGATCAGGGTCAGCGAACCGCCGTGGGCGAGCCGCATCGGATCAAACGCCGGCACGGCACCACTTGCCGCGCCGAAGAGCACGAGATGGCCGCGGGGTCGCAGGCTGGCGAGGCTCGCGTCGAAGGTGTGCGCGCCGACGCCGTCGAAGACGACCGGCAGTCCCTGACCGCCGTTGAGCCGCCTCACCTCGGCTGCGAGATCGTCGACCGCAGAGGAGAGGATCACCTCGGCGGCCCCGGCACGCTTCGCCAGCTCGGCCTTCGCCGGGGTCGACGTCGTGCCGATCACCCTGCCGCCGAGATGAGTGATGAGCTGGGTCAAAAGCAGCCCCATGCCACCAGCAGCCGCATGCACGAGCACCGTGTCGCCCCCCTGAACCGGGTAGGCGTCCTTGACGAGATAGTGCGCGGTCATGCCTTGGAGGAGCACGGCGGCGGCTGTCTCGAAGTCGATGTCGTCGGGCAGCGGCACCAGCCGGGAGGAGTCCGCGACGGCTCGCTCGGCATACGTGCCGGGAATCTCCACCCAACCGACCCGGTCCCCGACCGCGACGTCAGCGACACCGGGTCCTACTTCGACGACCGTGCCGGCGCCCTCAGCGCCCGGGGTGAAGGGCAGCGGAAGGCTGTACCGGCCCTCGCGGTGGTAGACGTCGAGGAAGTTGACCCCGGATGCGGCGACCTCCACGACCGCCTCGCCCGGACCCGGCCGCGGCTGGTCCATCTCGGCCTCCTGCAGCACCTCGGGACCGCCCACTTCGTACACCTGAATCGCTCGCATGACCCCCACCAACCCCGTTGATGGCGATCTGATTCCCGGCAAGCAGACCAGCCCGCCGCCCCCGCTGAGAGCTGAGACGCCTGCTTTGCACCCGGGTCTGGGACAGGCTGGAAGCCGGGGCGTAGCGGTCGAGAAGCATCATCAACTCGTCGAGACGGTTCAGCACAGAGGTCGTACCCAACCGCCTCCCGCAAGTCGCCACATGATCTGACACAGGCGTGGCTAGGGGACCTCTTCGTCCCGAAGCAACTCGGGTGGTGGCGCTTCCTTGGGCTGCCGCGTCTCTCACCTGAGCTGATGGTCCGCAGGCGTTCGCACTCGTCCGCCGCTGTCCGTCGGCGTTGTCACGCAGTTAGACACTCACCGCTACTCGATTCGGGCCCGCACCAGGGCATCGGTGGCCCTACGTAGGGCTACCTTCAGCCTCTCCCGCTCGCCGCGCACCTGGTCGACCTTCCTGCCGGATGCCTGGTAGGCGGTTTCGAACTCGACCCAGGCCTCGTAGACCGCGAGCAGTGCTTCAGAGGAAGCCCGGCCTCGCTCGAACTGCTGCCGGAAGCCCAGGGGCGGCTCGTGGCTCCCGATCCACAATTCGAGCCGGGCATGCTCGACCATGTACTGCGCAGCGAGTTCGACCACGTCGTTACCGACGATGTTGCTGCCGATCACCTGAACACCGAGGTTGAGCTCTGGTGAAGCGGTTGGAACGCACAGGCGCTCTGGTAACGCCTCGGAAGGCTGCAACTGACGTAGCCACTCCCACTCGTCTGCCATCACAACTTCCTTCGTCCCAAGGTTCGCCTGCCTGCGACCTGTACCCACGTCTACCCCAACTCCCATCCCGTCTGCCGTCGACCCACACACCGTGGAGCAGACGCGGTGCCGGGCGTCCAGGTGGAGCGCGCCACTGTACGAACGACCTGGACGCCCGGTGCCGTGTCTGCTCGGCTCTGCCTGGGTCGACGGCAGACGGGATGGGAGTCCCCACCGCCACACCCCACCGGCCGGCACCCGCGCACCGGCCCCTCCATCCCGGAGCCTGAGCGCCCCCGCCGGAGGCATCGTCCTGAGCCGCACTCGCGTACCGCCTCGACCACCTCGTGGGTTCGTCACCCATCAACCCGAGCCGTCAGGCGTGCGGCCGGCGGCCGGGCTGGAGCGGGGCGCAGACAGGAGCGCAGGCCCGGGCGACGGGCCGCGCGCGCCGCGCCGTGCGCGGCGGGTGCCTTGATGAGGTAGAGAAATCTGTAACAGCTACCCGCTGGACCTACTGAGCCCGCGGCTGGGTAGTAAGCCGAATCGACGTCATCGATCCGTTCAGCACTGGATCGTTCCGTTCACAGGTTCACAGGTTCGTCCCGCTGAGCGAGGGGGATCGCTCAGCCGGCGCCAGTCCGCTTCATGCACGCCAGGTCGTAGGCAGTCAGAGTGATTGCGCTCGTCTCCCCGTCCTGGGCGCTCCCGTACTGCGCGGTCACGGACCAGCCACGCTGCCTGAGGATGGCGTGAGCCTCGCCGATCACACCGTCTAGGGTCTCGCGCTCCCTCAGCCCTCCGGACTGCTGCCAGTCGCGTTCACGCAGCTTGTCCACCACGGCCTTGAAACGTTCGAAATCAAGCGGGGCTTTCTTGTCGCCGATGCCCCTGAAAGCGACGGCGCACGATGGCGGTGAGCCGGCCGGAGCCTCCTCGAACGGACGAGCATATTCATGATCATTCGCGGGAACGCCCGCGTCTGCGGCCGAGCTTTCGAGATCGGTGTGTACGACCTTCTTCGTGAGCGGTCCGGTGCCCTTGGGGCGTGGCGACGCTGATGCAGGAGCCGTGGTCGCCTCGGTGCCTGTATCGCCCTTGTCGCAGCCGGTAACTCCAAGCACGATGGCCGCTATCGCGACGGCGGCCCGCCTCATCCCGCTCACGGTGGTCCCCCCCTAGGTCACAGGGTCATGCACCCTCGTGATCAGAGGAGGAGTGTGCCACGGCGTATCGATGAGGGGCCCACGGGTACCTGAGGGAACCCCGATGCGAGCCTGTTGGCGGAACCCCTTTAGCGGGCTACTCCTTAGGCGGTGGGCTTGAGGGCCTTGCCTTCTGCATCTCGCAGCAGGCGGCTCGCGTATCCGCCCTGGGATAGACGGTCGTATGCGTCGAGCACGTCGGCGGGGACTTGTTGGCTGATCGTGAAGCCCTGTTCGGGGTAGACCAAGAGGCGCTGCAGGGCTCCTACGAGCATGTCGATGACCAGGCGGGCGTCTCCGATGGAGTCGACGTAGTCCTGAAGAGTCATGGGGCTTGAAGCGCTGACGATCTCGACCTCCGGCCACAGCTTCCGTGCCGTGGCGTACGACCGTCGTTCCTCGTACGGCTTGCTGATCAGCAGGACAGAGGACACCTCGATGCCGGCCTCTGAGAGGAGGTCCCGGGAGAAGCGGACGTTCTCGCCCGTGTTCCGGGCTCGCGGCTCTACCATCACCGCTGAGACGGGGACGCCCAGTTCGATCGCTCGCTCCTGGTAGTGCACGGCCTCGCCACGGGGCATACGTTCGCGTGTGGTCGGGCTGGTCGCCCCGGTGAACACGAGAAGCGGGGCCATGCCGCGCTTGTACAGGTCGACCGCTGTGTCAGCCACCCCCAGGTCGTGGCTGCCGAGTCCGATCGCCACCGAGCATGGCCGGGGGGTGTGGCCCATCTGGTGGTAGTCCCAGAGGCGTTGGGTGTCGGCCCAGTCCTGCGTGGAGATCACTGCTGAGCTCCCTTGTCCTTCGCGGAGTCGGGAACCTTGAAGTCGTACTCCCAGGCAAAGCGGGAAGCGGCATGGATGCCGATGGCGAACTCGACCACGGTGCCGGAGGCCGTGTACGTCGTCCGGTGCAGCTCGACCACGGGTTCACCGGGCGGCAGTTGCAGGAGCTTCACTTCGTCCGCCGTGGGCGTGCGGGCGAAGAGCGCCTCCCTCATGTGGTCGATCTCGTAACCCGCGTCGTACAGGACGCGGTAGCCACCGCCTCGGCCGGCCGGGCCGGGGGTGGGGTCGACCAAGCGTGTGCCCTCGACGTGCTCGGGGCGGTAGTAGCTGGTCAGCGTGTGCGTCGGCTGCTCGCCTTCCCTGACCAGCCGGGCCCGTGCGTAGACCGGAGCTCCCGTCTCCAGGCCATGGGCGGCAGCCACGGCGGGCGGGGCTTCGACGAGGCTGACCGTCTGGGTCTGCTCGTTGCGGCGGTAGGCCCGGCCTGAGGCGACCCGGTCCGCGATGAACGCCACCTCGTCGCCGTCTCGCCACTTGGCCTTGTCGTACCGGGCGATGCCGAGCCGCTTGAGGGGAACTTGCTGGCGTACGACGGTCCCGTGGCCGCGCGTGGAGGTGACCAGACCCTCCGCCTCCAGTGCCTTGTAGGCGGCATGGACCGTGGCCTTGGAGCCTTCGCCGGCGTCGACCAGGTCTCTGATCTGCGGCAAACGCTGCCCCGGCTCGTAGTCACCCCTCCTGATCTCCTCGGCCAGCTTGTCTGCCAGCTCCCGCCATTTGGGCGCCATCTCGTACCCCTCTCAACGAGAACAAGTCAAACACAGTCCTAGGACTGTTGACAGTCCTAGGACAGCGGGCCACTATCTACTCAGCCGCTCGCAGTCCTAGGACAGCGCGGCCGGTAGTTCCCATTCGGGCTGCCCAACAACGTAGGGAGTGCTCATGCCGTCCTTCAAGATCGACCTTTCTACCGCCGTCGTGTTCGTCGCGACCGCTCCCACGCCGAAGCTGGTGAGCAAGCAGACCGGTGAGCGGGCCATGGACCGGGAGACCGGCGCCGGCCTCTCCACCGTCGGGCTCCTCATCTCCGACGAGGGGGAGGGCAACCTCTACCAGGTGACCATCCCGGAGACCGGCCTCCCGGAGAACCTGACGCCGGGCATGCCGGTGACGGTCATCGGCCTCAAGGCGCGGGACTGGGAGAACACGTTCAACGGCCAGACCCGGCACGGCATCTCGTTCCGCGCCGTCGCCGTGACCCCGATGGGGGCCTGACCATGACCGACCTCGCGACCTTATGGGAGGTCGGCCTCCCGCTCGCCGGAACCGCCGGCGGCCTCGGCTACGCCAAGGTCCGCGCGCCGCGTGTCTTCTGGTCGCTGGCGGGCCTGCCGGTGGCGACGACCCGGTTCGCGCTGACCTACCGCTCCACGATGGACGTGTGCGGGCTGACGGTGCAGCCGTCCCGCCTGCGGGCGTTCATGGTCCGCAACGTCGCCCGCCGCCCCGACGTCCAGCCGGTGCCGCCGAAGGTCCGCCGGTTCCGGGGCACCTCGACCGGCCTGCGGGTCACGCTGCGGCTTCCGGCCGGTCTGGAGCCCGCCGACGTGATGGCGGCCTCCGAACGGCTCCGGCACGCCTGGGGCGTCCACTCCGTCACCGTCGTCGAGACCAAGCCCGGCTTCGTGGAACTCCGCATGACCGGCTACGACGTCCTGCGGAAGGTGCGGATGCCCCGCCAGCAGCTGTCCGGGCCGATGACGGTGCCGGTCGCGCTGCGGGAGGACGGGACAACGTTCGTCCGGGACTACCTCAAGGTCCCGCACGCGCTGACCCTCGGCGCCAACCAGTCCGGCAAGTCCATGTACCAGCGCAACCTGATCGCCGGGCTGGCCCGGCTGCCGGTGGCCCTGGTCGGCATCGACTGCAAGCGCGGCGTCGAGCACCGCGGCTACGCACCCCGCCTCTCCGCCCTCGCCATCACCCCGGAGGAGGCCGATGGCCTGCTGGACGGGCTGGTCGGGGAGATGGAAGAGCGCTTCGACCTGCTCAGCGAGCACGGCGTGGCCGACCTCTGGGCCCTACCCGACCATCTCCGCCCGGTGCCGGTCGTGGTCCTGGTGGACGAGGTCGCCGAGCTGTTCCTCGTGGCGACGAAGAAGGACGAGGAACGCCGGGACCGGATGGTCACCCAGCTCATCCGTCTCGGGCAGATGGCCCGCGCGGCCGGCATCTTCCTCGAGGTGTGCGGGCAGCGGTTCGGCTCCGACCTCGGCAAGGGCGCCACCGCCCTGCGCGCCCAGCTCACCGGCCGGACCGTGCACCGGGTCAACGACAAGCAGACCGCCGAGATGGGCGTCGGCGACATCGCCCCCGACGCGGTGGTCACGGTGCTGACCATCCCGCCCGACCGCCCCGGCGTCGCGGTGGCGGGGGACACCTCCGGCGGCTGGTCCCGCATCCGCACCCCCCACCTCACCGCCGCCGAAGCCGCCGCGATCTGCGCCGCGCACGCGCACCTGACCCCGGACCTGCCCGCCGTCGCCGCCTACCGCCCGGCTGCTCCGGTGAGTGTCGGGGAGCCGGAGCCGGTGCCGCTGGTCAAGCCCGCCCCGGCCACCGCGTAGCGCATCTCCCCTCACCTCGGTCGGCGTGACCGTCCCACGCCAGGTCCCTACCGCCCCATGCCCGAAAGGAGGTGAACCCTCGTGCTCCGCACCCTCCGCCCCGACGCCGTCCTGGTCCAGGCCGTCATCGCCGGGGCCCTGTCCTTCGCCCACCTGCACGACCTGGCGGCCGCTGCCGGGCAGGACGGCTGGAAGGCGTGGGCCTACCCGGTCTCCGTCGACCTGCTCCTGGTCGCCGCCTGGCGCCGGATGCGCACCGACACCGCCAACCGCGACGCCTGGCTGTGGTTCGCCATCGCCCTGACCGCCTCGCTCGGCGCCAACGTCGCCACCGCCGGACTCCTCGACATGAACCATGTCCCGGCCTGGCTGCGCATCCTCGTCGCCGGATGGCCCGCCCTGGCCTTCCTCGGCGGCACCCTCCTCGCCCACGCACCCCACCCCACCCCCGAACCTGTCCCCGTTCCGGAGCCCGAACCGGTCGACCTCGTCGTCGAGCGGACCCCGGAACCGGCGCCCGAGCTCCCGCCGGCCGAACCGGCCCCCGTCGAGGTCCAGCCGGAGCCCGCTCCCCCGCCGCCTGCCGTGGCGGTGCCGCCCGCGCTGCTGGCGCATGCCCAGAAGATCGCGGACGCCCACCGGGCCCAGACCGGTGCCCCGATCGACGCGGAAACCCTGCGCACCCGGCACGGCATGCCCGCCGCCCTCGCGGACTCCATCGCCCTCCAGCTCGCCTGATCAGGAAGGAGACAAGGCCCGTGCGTCCGAACCGCTTCCACCACGTGATTCGCATCGGCCCGGTCCGCGTTGGCACCCACCACGACGGTAGGGGCCGCACCAAGCACACCGCCGTGTGCACCGCCCCCGGCTGCGACTTCTCCGCCGACTACAACACCCGCGCCGCCGCCGAGCTGGCGGCCAGTACCCACCGTTGCAACCCCCGCTGACCACTGAGGAGTTCCGCGTCATGGACGTTCCGCTCTGGCTCGCCCTGATCGTCGTCGGTGGTCTCGGCATCAAGCTCATCCGCCCGCCCTGGTGGCTCGTCGCCGTGATCCTCCTCGGCGGCTACCTCCTCGCCGACAGCCTGTTCGCCCCGCTCATCGACCCGATCACCAAGTAGGGAGAACCGCCATGCTCCAGCCGCGCATCCCGGTCAACCCCCTCCCGACCGGCATCGTCACCCCGCTCGCCCAGCCGACCCCCGCCGCCGCCGATATCGAACCGGTCACCCCGGCTCCCGCCCCGGTGCCGGTCGCCCCGGCCCGTGCCTCCATCCAGCTCACCCCGGGCAGCGCGCTCGCCCTCGCCGCCGGCGGTGGCGCCGTCGTCCTGGTCGTCGGCGCCGTCCTCGTCTCGATGCTCCTGGCGGTCGCCATCACCGGTGTCTCCGTCGCCCTGATCGCCGTCGTCCTGCGTCTCCTCGTCCGCGACATGCAGAAGGGCCGGTGACCCCCATGGACACGTACACCATGGCCACTGCGGGCTTACCGGCCCTGGGCTGGGCCCTGCACGGCGGACTGCTCTCGCGCCGTCTGGCCACCGCCCGCCGCGACCCGCTGACCGGCCTGCACACCCGCGCCGGTTGGACCGCCCGCGCCGAACGCCTCATCGCCAAGAACCCCGGCGCGCTCGTGCTCCTGGTCGACCTGGACGACTTCAAGGCCGTCAACGACACCCACGGCCACGCCGCCGGAGACGCGGTCCTCACCGCCACCGCCGACCGGCTCACCGCCTGGTGCGGACGCCACGGCATCGCCGCCCGCCTCGGCGGAGACGAGTTCGCCGCCGTCGTCACCGACCCCGACCGCACCGCCGGCCTCTTCGCCCTCTGGTCCGCCCTGGACAGCCCGGTCACCCACGACGGACACGTTCTGCCGGTCTCAGCCTCGGTCGGGCACTGCCACCGCGACCAGCTGCCGGTTCCGACCCTCACCGACGCCCTCTCGGCCGCCGACGCGGCGATGTACGCGGCCAAGGGCCACGGCAGGCGCAACACACACTGAGCGGCCCCCGGGACGGCCTCGGTCGCCAAACTTCCGCCGCCCCGGGCGCCTTCAACCCCCTTCCAGATCCACCGGACCCGAAAGGGAAACCTCATGATGCCCCAGACCCTGGCCGCGCGCGTCTGCTCCCACTGCGACGGCTTCCCCGTCGTCCACATCACTACCGGCACCCGCACCCCCGACGGACAGCGCCGCACCCTGGCCGCCGCCTGCCCCGTCTGCCAGGGCACCGGCACCCGCACCGTCCCGGCCGCCCTGGTCCGCGCGGGGAAGTGACCCGTTGACCGACGCCGCCCTCCAGGCGGGCCTGGACCCGGCCACCCTGAGCGATCTGCTCCGGCTGGCCGGGGCTCCCGGCTTCGACCGCCTCACCGAACAGCTCCGCCGCACCGGCGGCTGCACCGCCCCCATCCGCCTCACCGGCGCTACCAAAACCCTCGACCCCGCCACCCGCACCGTGCTCCACGCCTACACCACCGACGCCGAACCCGGCGGCGTCCTGCGGGTGGCCTGCGGCAACCGGCGGGCCTCCCGCTGCCCGGCCTGCGCCTGGACCTACGCCGGCGACACCTACCACCTCATCCGCGCCGGACTCACCGGCGCCCCCGACAAGGGCACCCCGGAGACCATCCGGGACCACCCCCGGGTCTTCGCCACCCTGACCGCCCCGTCCTTCGGCCCGGTCCACAACCGGCCCGGCGACCGCCCCTGCCGCTGCGGCACCCGGCACGCCGAGGACGCCCCGGAGCTGGGCACCCCGCTCGACCCGTCCGCGTACGACTACGCCGGGGCGGTGCTGTGGAACAACCACGCCTCCGAGCTGTGGCGGTACTTCACGATCTACCTGCGCCGGGAGATCGCCGCCCGCGCCGGCCTCACCCAGAAAGCCGCCCGCGAACAGTCCCGGGTCTCCTTCGGCAAGGTCGCCGAATATCAGAAGCGCGGCGCCGTCCACTTCCACGCCGTCATCCGCTTCGACGGCCCCGACGGACCGCACACCCCGCCCCCACGCTGGGCCACCCTCGGCCTGCTGACCGATGCCATCCGGGCCGCCGCCGCCCGCGTCCGCGTCGTCGTCCCCGCCAACGAGGAGTACGGCTTCGTCCACGACTGGGTCCTTCAGTGGGGCACCCAGCTCGACGTCCAGCCCATCGGCGCCTTCGGCCACGGCGAAGAGCTCACCGAGCAGGCCGTGGCCGCCTACGTGGCCAAGTACGCCACCAAAGCGGCCGAGACCACCGGCACCGTCGACCGCCCCGTCGGCAACAAGGAAGCCCTGATCCTGCTCGACGTCCCCGACCACCCCCGGCGCCTCATCGAGGCCTGCATGGACCTCGACGCCGCCTACCCCGACCGGCGCCTGCGGGCCTGGGCTCACATGCTCGGCTTCCGCGGCCACTTCTCCACCAAATCCCGCGCCTACTCCACCACCCTCGGCGCCCTCCGACAGGTCCGCGCCGACTACCGCGCCGCCCAGCAACGCACCGCCCTCGGCCTGCCCGACCCCGACGAGCACCCCGAGTCCACCGTTCTCACGGTCGCGCACTGGGCCTATGCCGGCCACGGCGCTACACCCGGCGAATCCTGGCTCGCCGCCAACATCCGCCGCGACCTTCAGCACAACCGCGAACACGCCCGCGAACTCCGCGCCCAGCTCGAAGCGTCCACCGAACAGGAGTGGTGACCATGCCCGCCCGTCTGCTCACCGTCGACCAGGTCGCCGAACTCCTCGGCACCTCCGTCCGGTTCCCCCGGCGACTGATCGAGGAACGGCGCATCACCTTCGTCAAGGTCGGCCGCCACGTCCGCATCCCCGAGCCCGTCATCCAGGAGTACATCGAGACCCACACCGTGCAGCCGGTCGTGCGACGCTTCGGAAAGGCGGCGTGATGGCGAACAGCAAAGGCCGGCGCCGTCGCTTCGGCACCGTGCGGCAACTCGCCTCCGGACGCTGGCAGGCCCGTTACCGTGATCCGCTGTCGGGCGAGTTGAAGTCCGCGCCCCACACCTTCGACACCAAGACGGACGCCGACCTCTGGCTGACCACGATCGAGGCGGAGATCATCCGGGGCACCTACCAGGCCCCCGACGCGAGCAAGGTCGCCTTCGGACCGTACGCCGACGACTGGTTGAAGCACCGCAAGCTGGAGGACCGATCCCGGGAACGGAACGAGAGCGTGATCCGGCTGCACATCAAGCCGACCTTCGGCGCCGGGACGCTCGCCGCCATCACCACACCCCGTGTACGAGCCTGGCGGACCGGCCTCCTGGAAGCCGGGGTGGGCGAGCCGACCGTGGTCAAGGCGTACCAGCTCCTCCGCGCGATCCTGAACACGGCCGTGGACGACGAGCTGATCCGCCGCAATCCGTGCCGCATCAAGGGCGCCGACCGCTACGACGTGCCGGAGCGGCCCGTCCTGACCGTGGCCGAGGTGTACGCCGTGGCCGATGCCATCCAGCCTCGCTACCGAGTGCTCGTCCTCCTCGCCGCGTTCACCACCCTCCGCTTCGGCGAGCTGGCCTCACTGCGCCGCCGGGACCTCGACCTGACCCGTTCCGTGGTCCTGGTCCGTCGTGCCCAGTCCGAGCTGCAGAACGGCAAGCTCGCCGACAAGGCGCCGAAGTCCGCCGCCGGCGTCCGGCCGGTCGCCTTCCCCGCCGAACTCGTCCCCGAGCTCGCTCACCACCTGGAGCACTTCGCCGGGGCCGGACAGGACGGCCACCTGTTCCAGGGGCCCCGTGGCGGCCTCCTCCGGCGGAGCAACTTCCGGGACGACTGGACCGCCGCCCGTACGAAGGCCGGCATCTCCGGGGACGTGCACTTCCACGACCTCCGGCACACCGGGAACACCCTGGCCTCCAGCGCCGGGGCCAGTACACGCGAGCTGATGACGCGGATGGGGCACAGCACGACCCGGGCCGCGCTGATCTATCAGCACATGACGAGCGACCGTGATCAGCACATCGCGGGGAAGCTCGGGGAGATGATCCGCCAGGCCCGTGGAGAGGGCGATCCGCCGCCTTCTGGCACGTAGGTGGCACGGCCGTGATCATGCGAAAGGGCCAGCTCAGGGGAATCATGCCCCTGCGCTGGCCCTTTCCGTTGAGCCCCCTGTCGGGTTCGAACCGACGACCCCCGCTTTACAAGAGCGGTGCTCTGGCCAGCTGAGCTAAGGAGGCAGCGAGTGAAGTGTAACCAACCCGGCCCCGGCAGCGGTCGGAAATCTCACGGGGCCGTGAGTGCTGACAGATCGGGCGGCGCCAGGTAGCGTCGCCTGGAGTTCACCCTGGTGGACTAGACCTCAATCCTTCCTTTACTCGGATCGTCCGGCACGTTCCTGCCGGTGAAGGGACGCATCACCATGGCTTCCGTCACGTTCGACAAGGCCACCCGGGTCTACCCGGGTGCCACCAAGCCCTCCGTCGACCAGCTCGACATCGAGATCGCGGACGGCGAGTTCCTCGTCCTCGTCGGCCCCTCCGGCTGCGGCAAGTCGACCTCCCTGCGCATGCTCGCGGGTCTCGAGGACGTCAACGCCGGCTCCATCCGCATCGGTGACCGCGACGTCACGCACCTGCCGCCGAAGGACCGGGACATCGCGATGGTGTTCCAGAACTACGCGCTGTACCCGCACATGACCGTCGCCGACAACATGGGCTTCGCGCTCAAGATCGCGGGCGTCAACAAGTCCGAGATCCGCGCCAAGGTCGAAGAGGCCGCGAAGATCCTCGACCTCACCGAGTACCTGGACCGCAAGCCGAAGGCGCTCTCCGGCGGTCAGCGCCAGCGTGTCGCGATGGGCCGCGCCATCGTCCGCGAGCCGCAGGTCTTCCTCATGGACGAGCCGCTGTCGAACCTCGACGCCAAGCTCCGCGTGTCCACCCGTACGCAGATCGCCGGTCTGCAGCGCCGGCTCGGCATCACGACCGTGTACGTCACGCACGACCAGACCGAGGCGCTCACCATGGGCGACCGCGTCGCCGTCCTGAAGGACGGTCTGCTCCAGCAGGTCGACTCGCCGCGCAACATGTACGACAAGCCCGCCAACCTCTTCGTCGCCGGCTTCATCGGCTCCCCGGCCATGAACCTGGTCGAGGTCCCGATCACCGACGGCGGCGTGAAGTTCGGCAACAGCGTCGTCCCCGTCTCCCGCGACGCGATCGCCGCCGCGTCCGCCAAGGGCGACACCACGGTGACGGTCGGCGTCCGCCCCGAGCACTTCGACGTCTCGGGCCCCACGAGCAAGGACGGCCTGGCCGTCACGGTCAACGTCGTCGAGGAGCTCGGCTCGGACGGCTTCGTGTACGGCTCCACCCGCGTCGGCGGCGAGGACAAGGACCTGGTGGTCCGCGTCGGCGGCCGTGACGTGCCCGCCAAGGGCTCCACGCTGCACGTCGTCCCGCGCGCCGCCGAGCTGCACGTCTTCTCCACCTCCACGGGCGAGCGCCTCAGCGACTGAGACCGCCCCTGAGCCCTGCCGTACGGCCCCGCGTCTGTTGCAGATGCGGGGCCGTTCGTTTAAACGGGCTTACCCCGGAAAACCCCGGCATTCAGGGCCCCGCTCCGGCCCCGGCGTCAACACGGAATTCGAAAAGCCGCCTCGAACCATCCCTCGCGAGAGTGACTAAATGTCGCCATATCACTACCGGCCGCTACGCTCGCCTGCGTGACGCACACTGCCCGCCGAATCGGCCGCTCTCTCGCCCTCGTCCTGCCCGTCGTCCTGGTGCTCTCGGGAACGCTCGCGGTGTCCGCCGTTCCGTGGGCCGGCCAGGACTCCGGGACCCAGCTCACGGCGTCCTCCACGGACGTCTCCACCCGGGCCAAGTCCCGTGCCCCGCAGGATATTCTCCGCGACCAGCTCCTCGCAGAGCTTCAGGAGAAGGACCCCGGCGTGGCCCTCACCCACCTCCAGCGCGAGGTGGAGAACCGGCCCTCCCTCGCCCAGCACTGCTTCTCCATCGCCCGCGCCCTCGGCCGCGCCGCCGTCGAGCACTACGGCCCCTCGCGCGCCCAGTCCTTCTCCCGACCGGTCTGCGACACCTCGTACGCGACCGGCGTGATGCGCGCGAGCTGAACGCCCGCGAGCTGACCGGCCGAGCACGTACGGGGCCCCTATCGTTCCCCGTATGCACATCACTCCGACGCAGGCCGTGGTCCTGGCGGGCGGCCAGGGCTCACGGCTCCGCCCGTACACCGACGACCGCCCCAAGCCGATGGTCGAGATCCCGGGCACCGGGACCCCGATCATCGGCCATCAGCTTTCCTGGCTGGCCGCCGAGGGCGTGACGGACGCCGTCGTCTCCTGCGGCCACCTCGCCGAGGTGCTCCAGGAGTGGCTGGCCTCCGCGAACCTGCCGCTGAGGGTGACGACGGTCGTCGAGACCGAACCCCTCGGCCGCGGCGGCGGCCTCAAGTACGCCGCCGCGCACCTGCCCGCCCCGGACCAGCCCTGGTACGCCACCAACGGCGACATCTGGACCCGCTTCTCGCTGCGCGAGATGGCCGCCTTCCACACGGAACGGGACGCCCTCGCGACGCTCGCCCTGGCCCGCCCCCGGATCCCGTGGGGCGCCGTCGAGACCGACACCTTCGGGAACATCACCGACTTCATCGAGGCGCCGCCCTCGCCGTTCCTGATCAACGCGGGCGTGTACGTCTTCTCCGCGGCCTTCACCGAGCTCCTCCCCGACGTCGGCGACCACGAGCGGGCCACCTTCCCCCGCCTCGCCCGCGAGCGCCGCCTGGCGGGCTTCCCGCTGCCCCACGGCGCGTACTGGAGGGCCATCGACACCGCCAAGGACCTGACGGAGGCGGCCAAGGAACTGGCCGCCCAGAAGGCCTGACCGACGGGCACACGAGAAGGTCGGCACCGCGTCCCCGGCGGTGCCGACCTTCTCTCTCGCGTACGTCGGCCGCGTACGTCGGCCGCGTACGTCAGCCCAGCAGGCCGCCGATCGGGTTCCGCGCGCCGCCCGTCGTCGAGCCGCTCTCGGACGGGGTGCTGGTCGAGCCCGTCGAACCGCCGCTCGTCGTGCCGCCGGTGGCGCCGGCCGGGCTGTCGCTGGTGGTCGGCGGGGGCGCGGGCTCGGACTTCGTGGGCGTACGGCTGGTGGCGCCGCCGGTGCTCGTGCCCTGGGTGGCGGTCGGGCGCTGCTCCTGGGTGCGGGTGGACTCGCGGGTCGTCTCGGTGGGCCGGGCGGCCTCCTCGGTCTCCTCGCTCCGCGCGGGCGCCTCGCTGGTCGCGGTGGCGGGCTCGGGCGCGGTGGAGGCGGCCTTCGAGGGGGCGCTGCGCGTGGGCTCCTGGGGGAGCGGCTGGCCGGGGAGGTGGTTGATCGGGTCGTCGTTGGGGCCCGGGACGGTGACCATCTCGGTGGAGCGGACGGCGCCGCCGAGGACGGAGCCGACGAGGAGGGTGAGGCCGACGACGACGGCCGCGAGGAGGGTGCTGCGGCGGGTGACGCGGCGGCGGAGGTCCCAGAGTTCGGCGCGGGGGCCGAGGGTGCGCCAGGCCTCGCCGGCGAGGCGGCCGTCGAGGGAGTAGACGGGGGCGCCGGCGATGATCAGCGGGGACCAGGCGGCCAGGTAGATGATGTCGGCGGAGTCGTAGACCGGGACGGTCTTCCAGCTGACGGTCAGGAGGAGGGCGGCGGAGAGCAGGCCGCCGACGACGGCGGCGACGCGCTGCCAGAGCCCGAGGACCGTGAGGACGCCGACGACGACCTGGAGGAAGGCGACGGTGAGTCCGGCGCCGACGGGGTGCTGGAGGGCGAAGTCGCGCAGCGGTTCGGCGAGCGCCCAGGGGTGCAGGGAGTTGAGCCACTTCACCATGGAGCCGCGCTCGCCGCCGTCGAAGTAGACGGGGTCGCAGAGCTTGCCCATGCCCGCGTAGATGGAGATGAAGCCGAGGAAGACGCGGAGCGGGAGGAGGACGACACCGAGGTTCATCCGGCGCCCGGGGTAGTAGGCGTGCCGGACGTTGTCCTGTCCGTGGCGCTGCGCGGTCCGGCCGCCCGGCTCGTCGTGCTCGTACGGCTCGGCGGGCTCGGGCCCGAGGTCGTACAGCTCGTCGTAGGCGCCCTCGGCGCGGCGCATCGGCGGCAGCAGGGGCGCGGCTCCGGCGGGCACCACGGGGGTGGGCATGGTGGTGTCGATGCGCGGGATGGCCTGGGTGTCCCCGACACCGTGGCCGCCGTGGCCGACGCCGGGTTCGAGGGTGGAGACGGACGACTCGCGCACGGCCTGGAGGAGGCCGGTCGCGCCCGGCGTGGACTTCCCGGTCCACACGACGGGGCGACGGCGCGGGCCGGCCGCGCCCACTCCGGACAGGGCGGCGGTACGGGCCGCGAACTTCGGCTGCGGGGCCGGCGCGAGCCGCACACGGAAGCTGGCGTGGTTCACGATCACCTGGGCGGGATCGGAATCCACCTTGACCATGCTCAGCGCGGGCTGATCGTCGAACCCCGGCCGGGGCGTTCTGGTGTCCACACTCATCTAACCGAGTGATCTGGGTTTAGGACACTGCCTTGACGGCTCGCAAATGTCCGAGACCCGTCAAGATCGTCGGCGGAAGGGGAACCATCGTTCGATGACCGTTCGTCAATCTTTCTTGGAGTCACAAGAGTTGACCCGGACCACGCACGAGGGAGCGCAGCCATGACCGATCCCGTCCCGCGACCGGCGACCGAGCAGAGCCCCGACACCGCGCGGGGCCGCGTGCCCGAGCCGAGGCCCCCCCGGGACTCCGAGCCGCCCCGGCCCCCCGAGGGCCCCGGGCCCTCCCCCGCCGGGACCCCGGACCGTCCCGAGCGGGACCCCCGCCGGCTCGTCTTCGGCGATCTCGACGACTACCCGGTGATGGCGCAGGCCCTCGACAACCAGTGGCTGCCCGCCCCTCTCGCGAGCGCCCGCCAGCATGCCTCCGCGCCCGCCCGGCCGCCCGTGGAAGCGGTCGAAGCGGCCTCCGCCGAGCTGCGCCGCTCGCTCGTGAACAGCGGCACCCTGGTGGTCAACCGGGCCTTCTTCCTCAACAACGAGGCGCTGTACTCCAATTACCTGCCGTCCGCCGATCCCGTGGAGCGGGACGCCTTCGTCCGGCTCCTGAACGACCGCGTGATCGTCCCGTACCTGTACACGGAACGGGACGCCGCCTCGGACTTCTCCTGGGCCCACGACCGGGCCGTCGGCCACGCCTGGCGCAGGCTGGTGACGGAGGAGGCCGACCCGGCCCTCGTCCGCTTCGACTGGGACGACGAGTCGAACCGCGGCAAGGCCGGGCAGATCGGCAACTTCTTCTCCTCGCACCTCTCCCTCCTGCGCCGTCTGCGGGCGAAGCAGCTCGCCCAGGACCTCGGCATCCCGGAGGAGCTGGCCAGGTCGATGCGCGAGGGCGTCCTGAAGGACATGTACTTCTGGGCCGGTGAGCAGGACAACGACCGGGACATCACCCGGAACGCGGTCTACGAGCGGTTCATCACCCGGCCGGGGACCGATCCGTACCAGAACCTGCTGCGGGACGGCGATCACGTCGTCCCCACCAAGCAGCTGGTGGACCTGCTCTACAGCCTGGGCGTGCCCCGGGCGGGCGGGGTGATCCCGCTGACCCCGCCGGACTCCCCGCCCCGCTCGACGCTCCAGGAGCTGCGTACGGACCTGCGGCCCCGCGACGACGACCCGGAGGCGATCGGCCGGCTGCTGCGGGATCTGTTCGCGGACGTCCTGCACCGGGCGGTCGACGGCCCGAACTCGTACGCCGGGCTCTCCCTCGCCGACATCGGCCGGCTGCGGCGGGAGGAGGAGTGGCGGGCGTACGTGGACTCCCTCGACTCCTTCGTCCGGGGCGGCGCCTTCGACCACGGCCGGCTCCCGTCCCCGGAGGAGTTCGCCGCGGGCACCTCCGAGGTGGCGCGGCGGCACGCCCGGATGCTGAAGGCCGCGCGGGCGACGAGCAGCGCCGCCGGCGGCGGCTACACCCGGGACATCGTCACGGCCCTGGTCGTCGAGGCCGGTGGGGTCGCCCTGCAGATCACGAGCGGCGAGGAGGTGTCGCTGATGGCGGGGGTGGTACAGGGTCTGACCGCGGCCGCCGGGGCGCTGACGATCCGGCTCGAGTTCTTCGACCGGGGAGCGAAGGGCCGGCGCGGAGGCCTCGGGCACTCGCTGACATTGCCGACGCTGCGACTGGGCAACCTGAAGCGGGACTGGAAAGCGATCGTGGGGGCGTACGGCGGGCAGGTCGTCGAGACGGGCCTGCCGGTCGGCAGCCTCCGCCAGGCGGACCAGCAGCGTCAGCCCGACTGAGGAGAGCGGCCGGAGGGCCGGGGAAGGCAGGACCCATGAGCACGGAGCCCGCGGAACGCTACGCGCGGCTGCTCGCGGAGCGGCCGGAGCTGTTCCGCAACGAGCCGGGCGGCATCGAGATCCTCACCGCCCCGGACGCGGTCGCGGCCGCCGGCGGGGTGGTCTACCAGGATCCGTACGTGATGCTGGTGCGGGACCCGGTGCGGTTCCCCGACGGCCGGACCGGCGCGTACATCCGCGCGGTGAGCGCGACCGCCGAGCAGGGGTGCGTGGTCCTGCCGCTGCTGGACGGCGGGGTGGTGCTGATCGAGCACTACCGGCACGCCACCCGGTCCTGGCTCTGGGAGGTCCCGCGCGGCTTCGGCACGGCCGGTCTCACCGGCGAGGCGAACGCGCGGAAGGAGCTCGACGAGGAGATCGGCGCGCAGGTACGGAAGCTGGTGCCGCTCGGCGAGGTGCATCCGGACTCGGGGCTGACCGGGGACCGGGTGCTGCTGTTCGCTGCGTACGTCGACGGGATCGGGCGGCTCGCGGTGGGCGAGGGCATCCGGGAGGCGCGCACGGTGCCGTTCGCGGAGGCGGAGGCCATGATCGCCGACGGGCGGATCACGGACGGCTTCACGATCGCCGTCCTGACCCGCGCCCGGCTGGCCGGCCTGACGGGCTGAGCCGCCCGTCAGGCCGTACGGCGAGGCCCGTGTCAGCCCATGCGGCGGCGGGCCGCCTCGTAGAGGACGACGCCGGCGGCGACACCGGCGTTGAGCGACTCGGCGCCGCCCGGCATCGGGATGCGGACGAGGAAGTCGCAGGTCTCGCCGACGAGGCGGGAGAGGCCCTTGCCCTCGGAGCCGACGACGATGACGACCGGGCCGCCCAGCTCCTCCAGCTCGTGGACCTCGCGGTCGCCGTCGGCGGCGAGGCCGACGACCGTGACGCCGGCCTTCTGGTACGCCTCCAGGCAGCGGGTCAGGTTGGTGGCGCGGGCGACCGGGGTGCGGGCGGCGGTGCCGGCCGAGGTCTTCCAGGCGCCGGCGGTCATGCCGGCGGCGCGCCGCTCGGGGACGACGACGCCGTGGCCGCCGAAGGCGGAGACCGAGCGGACGACGGCGCCGAGGTTGCGCGGGTCGGTGACGCCGTCGAGGGCGACGATCAGCGGGTCGTCGTGGTCGTCGAAGGCGGCCGCGACCAGGTCCTCGGGGTGCGCGTACTCGTACGGCGGGACCTGGAGGACGAGGCCCTGGTGGTTGAGCCCGTTCGTCATCCGGTCGAGCTCGGGGCGCGGCGCCTCCATGATGTGGATGTTGCCGCGGCCGGTGGCGAGGTTCAGGGCCTCGCGCACGCGCTCGTCGTTGTCGATGAACTGCTGCACGTACAGCGTCGTGGCGGGCACGCCGTCGCGCAGGGCCTCGAAGACCGGGTTGCGGCCGACGACCATCTCGGACAGTCCCTTGCCGCCGCGGCGGGCGACGGGCTTGCGCTTGGCCGCCTGCCGGGCCATCGCGTTGGAGACGCGGTACGCCTTGTGGCCCTTGCGGTCCTCGGCCTTGGGCGTCGGGCCCCTGCCTTCGAGGCCCTTGCGCCGCTGGCCACCGCTGCCGACCGTCGCACCCTTCTTGTTGGACGTGCGACGGTTCCTGCGCTGGCTGTTCCCGGCCATGACTACCTGATTTCCTCTGCTGACGTACGAAGTCTGTAACTGAAGTGTGCCGCCCGGAGTCCCGAGCGGCACTTCTTCTAACGGTTGCCCAGCGTCCAGCGGGGGCCGTCGGGGCTGTCCTCGATGGCGAGGCCGGACTGGGCCAGCTGGTCGCGGATCGCGTCCGCGGTCGCCCAGTCCTTGCGCTCGCGCGCCGACTCGCGCTGCTGGAGCACGAGGCGCACGAGGGTGTCGACGACGCCGTGGAGCTCCTCGCCGCCGCCGGACTCCTCGGCCCAGTGCGGGTCGAGCGGGTCCAGGCCGAGGACGCCGAGCATGGCACGGACCTCGGCGAGGCGGGCGATGGCCTCGTCCTTGTCGTCCGCGGCGAGGGCGCTGTTGCCCTGGCGGACGGTGGTGTGGATGATCGCGAGCGCGTGCGGCACGCCCAGGTCGTCGTCCATGGCCTCGGCGAAGGCCGGCGGCACCTCGTCGGCGGGGGCGACGGTCGTCCCGGCCTTCTCGGTGGCGCGCTGGACGAAGCCCTCGATGCGGGCGAACGCCGACTCGGCCTCGCGCAGGGACTCCTCGCTGTACTCGATCATCGAGCGGTAGTGCGGGGTGCCCAGGTAGTAGCGCAGGACGATGGGGCGCCAGTTCTTCACCATCTCGGACACCAGCACGCTGTTGCCGAGCGACTTCGACATCTTCTCGCCGCTCATGGTGACCCAGGCGTTGTGCACCCAGTACCGGGCGAACTCGTCGCCGAAGGCCTTGGCCTGGGCGATCTCGTTCTCGTGGTGCGGGAAGATCAGGTCGAGGCCGCCGCCGTGGATGTCGAAGGCGGACCCCAGGTACTTGTGGGCCATGGCCGAGCACTCCAGGTGCCAGCCGGGGCGGCCGCGGCCCCACGGGGTCTCCCAGTCGGGCTCGCCCGGCTTGGTCGCCTTCCACATGGCGAAGTCCCGCGGGTCGCGCTTGCCGGAGACGCCCTCGTCGGGCTGACGGAGGTCGTCGATGTCCTGGTTGGACAGCTCCAGGTACCCCGGGAAGGAGCGCACGTCGAAGTAGACGCTGCCGTCCGCCTCGTAGGCGTGGCCGCGCTCGATCAGACCCCGCATCATCTCGATCATCTCGGGGACGTGACCGGTGGCGCGGGGCTCGTAGGTCGGCGGGAGGCAACCGAGGGCCTCGTAACCGGCGTTGAACGCGCGCTCGTTCTCGTAGCCGATGGACCACCAGGGGCGGCCCTGCTCGGCGCCCTTCCTGATGATCTTGTCGTCGATGTCGGTGACGTTGCGGATGAACGTGACGTCGTAACCGCGGTACGCGAACCAGCGGCGCATGATGTCGAAGTTCAGCCCCGACCGGATGTGGCCGATGTGCGGGGCCGCCTGCACGGTGGCACCACAGAGGTAGATCGAGACGGAGCCCGGCGTGAGCGGGGTGAAGTCACGGATCTGCCGGGCGCTGGTGTCGTACAGGCGAATGGTCACCACTCCAGGGTAGTGGGCGTGTGGTAGTGCCCTGCGACCGATTCCCGGCGGCGGGGCACGTTTTTCACTGCTGCCGGGGCGATACGGGGATGACGAGGGCGGTCGCGAGGGCGGCGAGGCCCTCGGCGCGGCCGGTGAGGCCGAGGCCGTCCGTGGTGGTGCCGGAGACGGAGACGGGCGCGCCCGCCGCCTCGCTCAGCGCCTTCTGCGCCTCGTCGCGCCGCTTGCCGATCTTGGGGCGGACCCCGACGACCTGCACGGCGATGTTCCCGATCTCGTACCCCTCGGCGCGGACGATCCGGGCGGCCTCCGCGAGCAGGGTGACGCCGGAGGCGCCGGACCACTCGGGGCGCGAGGTCCCGAAGTGGGCGCCGAGGTCGCCGATGCCGGCGGCGGAGAAGAGCGCGTCGCAGGCGGCGTGGGCGGCGACGTCACCGTCGGAGTGCCCGGCGAGGCCGTACCCGTCGCTGTCGGAGCCTTCCCACAGCAGGCCCGCGCACCACAGCTCGCGGCCCTTCTCGAAGGCGTGGACGTCGGTGCCGATGCCGGTACGGGGAAGAAGCGGCGACTCAGAAGCCATCGTTGGCCCTCCTGCGGGCGAGTACGGCCTCGGCGAGGACGAGGTCGAGGGGGCGGGTCACCTTGAAGGCCTCTTCGTGGCCGGGCACGACGACGACGGGCGCGCCGAGCTTCTCGACCATGCCGGCGTCGTCGGTGGCGCCCTCACCGGTGAGGGCGATGGTGGCGTGGGCGTTGACCAGGGTGTCGTGGTCGAAGCCCTGCGGGGTCTGGACGGCGCGGAGGCGGGCGCGGACCGGGGTGGCGACGACCTGCTCGGGGTCGCCGGGCTTCTCGGCCGGCTCGACCTCCTTGACGGTGTCGGCGACGGGCAGCGCGGGGACGACGGCGACGGCCCCGTCCCGTACGGCCTCGATGACGGCGTCCACGGTCTCGACGGGGACCAGGGGGCGGGCCGCGTCGTGGACGAGGACGGTGGTGACGCCCTCGGGGAGCGCCTGGAGGCCGAGGTGGACGGACTCCTGGCGGGTCTCGCCGCCGGGGACGACGAGGTAGTCGGTCCGCTCGGGCAGGGCGTGGGCGTCGAGGAGGTTCTTGACCTCGGCGGCGCCCTCGGGGGGCGCGACCACGACGACGAGCGAGACCGCGCGGGAGGCGGCCATCGCGCGGACGGCGTGGATGAGCATGGGGGTGCCGTTCAGCGCGCGGAGCGCCTTGGGGGCGCCCGGGCCGAGGCGTACGCCCCGCCCTGCGGCCGGGATCACCACGGCGGTACGACGGGGACGCGCTTCGTCTGACATCGGTTGCACTCCGGCAGGTTTGTTTCCGCGGCCGACATGGGTATGGCCTTCACCGTGCCGGACGCTCCGCCTTGACCGGGCCCTTTCCGTGACGACGGTCGAGGCGTGGCCGCGTCGGCACAGGGGCTCGGACGTGGAGAAGTTCAGGGGGTGCGGGTTACTGCAGCGGTGCGGTCACATGGACGAGCCGCATACGTACGCGAACATGCCGCAGCGCCCGGCGACAGCACTGTGTGGATCACAGTACGCCAGCGGGCACCGCGGCATCGCTCACTACTTCGCTACTTCACCGTGCTTCACCGCGGAGTCGCGGCTCAGGACGCGAGGACCTCGTCGAGGAGAGCCTCGGCCTTGTCCTCGTTCGTGTTCTCCGCGAGGGCCAGCTCGCTCACCAGAATCTGCCGAGCCTTGGCGAGCATGCGCTTCTCACCTGCGGAAAGTCCGCGCTCGCGCTCACGACGCCACAGGTCGCGCACCACTTCGGCGACCTTGATGACATCGCCCGAGGCGAGCTTTTCGAGATTTGCCTTGTAGCGACGGGACCAGTTCGTCGGCTCTTCGGCGTACGGCGCACGCAGCACCTCGAAGACCCGGTCCAGCCCGTCCTGACCGACCACGTCGCGAACACCGACGAACTCCGCATTGTCCGCCGGCACACGAACCGTCAGGTCGCCCTGCGCGACCTTGAGCACCAAGTAGGTCTTGTCCACGCCTTTGATCTGGCGAGTTTCGATGGCCTCGATCAGCGCGGCCCCGTGATGGGGATAGACCACGGTGTCGCCAACCTTGAACGTCATGTGACAGGTACCCCTTCCGTGGCTATCCAGGGTAACACGGATTCGGCTTCTTCTGAATGGCGTTTTCGCAGGTCAGGGCATATCTCGGGGCTTGACAACGGCGACACGGACGTGCTGCGGAGGGCTTCCGGAAGGCGGTATTCGCAGGTGGGAGCGGCTGCGTGGACGGAGAGAAACGCACACGTTACACACACCTGGAGACCCCCCAAGAAGGAGTGATGTCCCGTTTTGTCTGGTTCGGAGTGGCCTTCTTCACGTACTCCGTTCGAGGATCGCTCACCCGTACGGAGGCATGTGGGGGTGATTCCCGAAATTGATCAGTGGACATCAACCGACATCGGTGCGGGATTTTCCGCGGGAGCGGCTGCGGGGAATGCGGGGACGCCCCCGAATTGATCAAGGCGGTTATGTGAACAACAGGTCAATGGGTCGTGATCCAGCCACATGGGCGGGTTCGCGACGGACACGCGGGTGAGTGGGCGGCGAGCGCGCGGGCGGGTGGTGATCGAGCGCGGCGGCCGGTCGGCGGCGGGCGGCGGGAGGGCGCCGCGCGGGCGTCCCGGCAGCTCGCCGAGGACGGCTCTGACCGGTTAGGGGCGGGTCGGGTGCGGGACGCGGAGTGAGGCTCGGTAACCTAAGCGCGCTGACACACCCTTAGCTGTCCCTTGGTTCCCACGCCCGTCCGTACGTCCTAGGAGATGCCGCCGCCGTGAGCCGCAGCCTTCGACGCGGCGCCCTCGCCGCCACCGCCATCGTGTTCTCCGTCGCCGCGCTGTCCGCCTGTGGTGCGGGCAACGACGCGCAGACGCTGGAAGTACGCCCGGACAACGCCGCCGTCACGGTGGACGACGTCAAGATCCAGAACGCGCTGGTCGTCACCCAGCCCGAGCCCGGCGCCAAGGGCCCGGCCGTCGTCTCGGCCAGCGTCTTCAACAACGGCCGCCTGCCGCAGACCATCGACGCGATCACCCTGCCCGGCACGAAGGCCGTCGTGAAGCTGAAGGCGGCCGAGGGCACCGGCCCGATCACCGTCCCGGCCCACGGCTCCGTCCTGATCGGCGGCAAGGGCAACGCCTCCGCCGTCATCGAGAACGGCTCCGAGGCCGCCCGCAACGGCGACGCCCAGAAGGTCGTCTTCAAGCTGAGCAAGACCGGCGACGTCGCCCTGAACGCCTTCATCGTCCCGGCGACGAGCTACTTCAAGGACTTCGGCCCCGAGGCCGTCCCGGCCGCCCCGACCACCGCCCCGGCCGCCACGCCGACCTCCTCGGCGTCGCCCTCGGGCGAGGCCTCGCACGGCGCCGAGACCCCGGCGTCGGGCGAGCCGACGACCGCCGGCCACTGACGGCACGCAGTCACGCGCGAAGGGGCGCCCCCGGACGGGGGCGCCCCTTCGGCGTACTCGGAGGGCCGTCCACGACGGCTCGGGCCGCGCCCCGGCCGGACCTCGTCCGGCCCGCTCGGCCCCGGCCGGTCTACGGCTCGAACTTGTACCCCAGTCCCCGCACCGTCACGAGGTACCGCGGCGCGCCCGGGTCCGGCTCGATCTTGGCGCGGAGGCGCTTGACGTGGACGTCGAGGGTCTTGGTGTCGCCGACGTAGTCCGCGCCCCACACCCGGTCGATGAGCTGCATGCGGGTCAGCACGCGGCCCGCGTTGCGCAGCAGCATCTCCAGGAGGTCGAACTCCTTCAGCGGCAGGTCGACCTTGCCTCCGGAGACCGTCACCACGTGACGGTCGACGTCCATGCGGACCGGGCCGGCCTCCAGGGCCGCCGGGGTGACCTCCTCCGGCTCCCCGCGGCGGCGCAGCACCGCGCGGATGCGGGCGACCAGCTCCCGCGAGGAGAAGGGCTTGGTCACGTAGTCGTCGGCTCCTATCTCCAGGCCGACGACCTTGTCGATCTCGCTGTCCTTGGCGGTCACCATGATCACCGGGACGTTCGAGCGGCCGCGCAGCTGGCGGCACACCTCGGTGCCGGGCAGGCCCGGAAGCATCAGGTCGAGGAGCACGAGGTCGGCTCCGTTGCGCTCGAACTCGTCGAGGCCGTCGGGCCCGGTCGCCGCGACGGCGACCTCGAAGCCCTCTTTGCGGAGCATGTACGACAGGGCGTCGCTGAAGGATTCCTCATCCTCGACGACGAGCACTCGGGTCACGGAAGGACCTCCGGGGCGTGAAGCGGTTCGGTCATGAGATCGGGGGTGGGCGAAGAGGCGGGACGGCGGTCCCGTACGGCGCCCGCCTCGGGCAGCCGCAAGGTGAAGGTGGAGCCCTGACCCTCGGTGCTCCAGACGGTGACCTCCCCGCCGTGGGAGGCGGCCACGTGCTTGACGATGGCCAGGCCGAGCCCCGTACCGCCGGTGGCACGGGAGCGGGCCGGGTCGACGCGGTAGAAGCGCTCGAAGACGCGCTCCTTGTCCTTGTCGGGGATGCCGATGCCCTGGTCGGTGACGGCTATCTCGATCACGTCTCCGGCGGGCGCGGCGACACGACGGGCGGCGATGCCCACCCTCGTACGGGCCGGTGAGTAGTTGACGGCGTTCTCGACGAGGTTGCCGAGGGCCGCGGCGAGCTGGCCCCGGCTGCCCCACACGTGCAGGCCGGCGGCACCGCCGGAGACCATGCTGATCTGCTTGGTGGAGGCGGGCTGCCGGGAGCGGTCGATCGCCTCGGCGACGAGCTCGTCCACGGAGACCGGCTCGGAGTCGTCCAGCGGGTCGTCGTTCTGCACGCGGGAGAGGTCGATGAGCTCCTGTACGAGGTTGGTGAGGCGGGTCGCCTCGATCTGCATCCGGCCGGCGAAGCGGGTGACCGCCTCGGGGTCGTCCGAGGCGTCCATGACCGCCTCGGAGAGCAGGGAGAGCGCGCCGACGGGGGTCTTGAGCTCATGGCTCACGTTGGCGACGAAGTCGCGTCGTACCGCTTCGATACGACGGGCCTCGGTGAGGTCCTCGACCAGGAGCAGCACGAGCCGCGAGCCCAGCGGGGCGACCCGGGCGGAGACGGCGAGGGCCTCGCCGCGTCCGTTGCCACGCCGGGCCAGGTCCAGCTCCACCTGCCGTATCTCTCCGTCGCGGCGGGTGTCGCGGGCCATGTTGAGCATGGGTTCGACGGCCAGTTTGCCGCCGCGGACCAGGCCGAGTGCGTACGCCGCCGAGCTGGCCTTCACCACGGAGTCGCTCTCGTCGAGGACGACCGCGGAGGAGCGCAGCACGGACAGCACGGTGTCGACGCCGGGCGGGAGCACGGCATCGGTATGCAGGGAGGAGCGGGTGGGGCGCGCGTGGTCGCGCTCGCTCCAGCGGAACGCCAGCATGGCGATCACGCCGGTACACACGCCGGCGATCGCTGCCAATGCGGCGACCGCCGCGTTCACGTCCATGTCCCCAAGGTTATGCGGGGTCACGGACACTCTCCCAGCCGTCCGAGTGGCTGCTCGAACAGTCGTCGCCCAGAGTTCACCGAGGAGATGCGGGTGGTTCATTTGCCCTGGCGACCGGGGTGGCGTGCGTCGCCCAGAGTTCACCTGGGGGAAAGTACCGGTTCACATCAGGGGGTGGAACCGGACGCACAGGGGGCCGAACGTGGGAGCGTGGGGGTCCGAAGCCCCACCCGGACCCCGGAGTTTTGCGTAGAGAGGGACATCCATGCGGGACGCGTACCACGAGGAACTGGACTCGATCGGCGAGGGCCTGGTCGAGATGGCCCGGCTGGTCGGGTCGGCGATCGGGCGCGCCACGACGGCGATGCTCGACGCGGATCTCAAGCTCGCGGAGAGCGTGATCGCGGCGGACCAGAAGGTCGACGACCTCCAGCACGACCTGGAGGCGCGGGCGATAGCGCTGCTGGCCCGGCAGCAGCCGGTGGCGACGGACCTGCGGATCGTGGTGACCTCGCTGCGGATGAGCGCCGACCTGGAGCGCTCCGGCGACCTGGCGCAGCACGTGGCGAAGCTGGCGCGGCTGCGGTTCCCGGACACGGCGGTGCCGCGGGACCTGCACGCGACCATCCTGGAGATGGGGCAGCTGGCGCAGCGCCTGATGGCGAAGGCGGCGGAGGTCATCATCACGAAGGACGTCGACCTGGCGCTCCAGCTGGAGCAGGACGACGACGAGATGGACCTGCTGCACCGGGCGCTCTTCCAGCACCTGATGGACGACCGCTGGAAGCACGGCATCGAGACGGCCGTGGACGTGACGCTGCTCGGCCGGTACTACGAGCGGTTCGCGGACCACGCGGTGTCGGTGGCGAAGCGCGTCGTGTACCTGGTGACGGGTGAGCACGCGGACGAGCTGCAGGCGGCGGACGCGCCGGTGGAGGGCGCGTAGGGCCTGTCCGGCGGGCGGGACCTACGCGCACGGGCGCCGATGCGCCGTTGATGCGCCGGTCCGAGTGGGCATGCAATGGGGGGAGGCGAAGCGCGCCTCGAAAGGGAGGGACCCCCATGGCCGAATCCCCCATGACGACCGAATCCGGGACGGAGGCGCCGCGTGAGGCGGTGTTCCTGCCCGTGCTCGGCGCCTGCGGCTGCGGCTCGGGCTGCGGCTGCGGCTGCCAGTCGGGCTCCCCGTGCCAGTGCGGGGGCTGCTCGGGCTGACCGATGAGGGGGTGGGGTGCGGGTGCCGCACCCCACCCCCTGCCCTTCCTACACGTCGAGCACGCCGACGACCTGGCCGCCGCTGACCTCGCCGGTCGTACGGAACCCCAGCCGGTCGTAGAAGGCGCCGGGCCCGTCCTCACCGGGCTCCCAGGTCACGTAGAACCGCCGCTCGCCGCGCCGGCGCAGCTCGTCGCGCACGGCTTCGACGGCGAAGCGCCCGTACCCCTTGCTCTGTGCGTCGGCCGCGATGTTGAGCCGCCAGAGGCCGCTGCGCCGGTCGTCCGGGTCCCGCTCCTCGTTCCACGGGATGTCGAGGAAGGCCATCAGGAAGCCGACGAGCTCGTCGCCGTCGAAGATCAGCCGCGGCCAGGCGTTCTCCCCGAAGGCGTAGGCCTCCGCGAGGGAGCGCACGACGGGGGCGACGTTGTGCTCCTGATGGGGGTGGACGCGCAGTGCGAGTGCGGCGTCGACGGTGGCGGGGGTGACCTGCTCCAGGCGGAGTGACGTGCTCATGCGGTGGACGGTAGCGAGTCCTCCCGGTGTCCGCGCGCGAATACCCGGAGGCGGACGCGCGCGGTCCCGACGAGCGAGGGGCCCGCTAGAGCCCGTCTTTCGGATCAGGCCCTACGAGCCCGGCCTGATCCGAAAACACCCCCTAGGGCTGGAAGAACATCACCGAACGCAGCTTCAGCCGGTCACTGGCCGGGCGGCCGTGGGGGCGGAGGGTCCAGGAGTCGCCCGAGCAGTCGGTCCCCGTGAAGACCATCGCGTACTCGTCCGTGTCGTTGTGCGGCGCGAAGGCGGGCTCGGAGGCGTCCGGGTCGGCGGCCTCGGCGATCGTGATGCACTCGCCGCTCGCCGGGTCGTGCAGCGCGATCCACTCCTGGGCGCCGGTGATCCCGACGAACCGGTAGCTGAAGTCGCCGGTGGCGGCGTGGGCGGGGGAGGCCAGGGCGGCGGTGAGGGCGAGTGCGCCGCAGACGGCGGCGACGGAGTGGCGGAGACGCACGGGGTTCTCGTTTCGACGGAGACGACCAAGGTCACCCCACCCCTAACCCTGGCCCCCGCTCCATAAGCGGCGCACCGCGGCCGGAAGGTTTCGCCCTCACCCGTCCGGCGCAAGGACGGGGCGGGGCCTACGGGGTGAAGACCTCTTCGAGACGGTGGATCGCCCCGTCGTCCCCGGTCTCGTACCGGAAGACGAGCCCCGAGTCGGGGTGGGCCTTCACCCAGTCGATCAGCTCCTGCACGCCGATCCGCTGGTTCTCGGCGCTGGTGACGATCGGGTTGGTGGCGGTGACGTACGCGGCCTGGTCGAGGGCCCAGCGGCTCTCCTCGCCGGTGACGACGAACGGCCCCCCGTCGGAGTCGGGCGACCCGCAGCCCCAGGCCCCGTGCTGGATGACGAGGTTCACCTTGCCGGTGCTGCCGTCGAGCTCCTCGATCCGGTAGAGGGCGAACTCGTCGGGGTCGACGTCGTCGGGCCCGGGCGTCGAGTCGACACAGGTGGGTGCGGGCGCGGCGGGCTTGGGCTTCGGCGCGGGCTCGGAGGTCTTCGGGGAGGCCGGCTTCTTCACCGCCGGAGCGGCGGTCGGCGCGTCGGTGGGGACGGCGGTCGGCGTGCCGCCCCCACCCGATCCGGCCGGTCCGGGAGCGGCGGTGCTCGTGGCGGGCGCGCTCGGCGCGGCACCACCGGCGGCGGCACCGCCCTGCTGGCATCCGGTGAGCACGACGGCGAGCGCGCCGGCGGCGAGCGCGAGGACGACGGGTCTGAGACGGTCGGCGTTCATAGGGAGGTCCCCCTCTTCACGGGCGACACCCACACGGCCGCCCCTGCGGGGAACGTAGCAACGCCCAACCCCCGGGCACAGCGCCCCACCTCGCGATGTCACACACCTGGTACACCCCCAGAACACCCGCAGAACACGACGAACCCCCGCCTGCCGAAGACCGGCGAGCGGGGGGTGAGGTGTGCGCGAGGCGTCGTGGGTTCACACTGACGGGCCCACAGACGGCCCCAGCCCGCGAAGAAGCCCCCTGCCGGCGGAGAAACCGCGGGCAGGGGGCTCTTTCGTGGGGCAGCGTTACTTCTTGCCCTGGTTCTTGACGGCCTCGATGGCGGCCGCCGCGGCCTCCGGGTCGAGGTAGGTGCCGCCCGGGTTGAGGGGCTTGAAGTTCTCGTCCAGCTCGTAGGAGAGCGGGATGCCCGTCGGGATGTTGAGGCCCGCGATGTCGGCGTCCGAGATGCCGTCCAGGTGCTTCACCAGGGCGCGGAGGCTGTTGCCGTGGGCGGCGACCAGGACCGTGCGGCCGGCGAGGAGGTCCGGGACGATGTTGTCGTACCAGTACGGGAGCATCCGCTCGACGACGTCCTTGAGGCACTCGGTCTGCGGGCGCAGCTCCGGCGGGATCGTCTGGTAGCGGGCGTCGTGGGCCTGCGAGTACTCGCTGTCGTCGGACAGGGCCGGCGGCGGGGTGTCGTACGAGCGGCGCCACAGCATGAACTGCTCCTCGCCGAACTCGGCGAGCGTCTGGGCCTTGTCCTTGCCCTGCAGGGCGCCGTAGTGGCGCTCGTTGAGGCGCCACGAGCGGTTGACCGGGATCCAGTGGCGGTCGGCGGCCTCGAGGGCGAGCTGCGCCGTGCGGATGGCGCGCTTCTGGAGGGAGGTGTGCAGCACGTCGGGCAGCAGGCCGGCGTCCTTGAGCAGCTCGCCGCCGCGCGTCGCCTCCTTCTCGCCCTTGGCGGTGAGGTTCACGTCCACCCATCCGGTGAACAGGTTCTTCTCGTTCCACTCGCTCTCGCCGTGGCGGAGGAGGATCAGCTTGTACGGTGCGTCGGCCATGCGTACGAGCCTAATAGACCGCTGACGATTGACGCGCGTCGTCAATTCGCTGGCGTCCGACGTATGAGATGCGTAAGTTACGAGAGCCGGAAGCAGGGCTTACGTACAGCAGGGGGCCGCCACACATGTCCATCGATTCGCTCAGACGATCAGCCCGGGCGACGGTCTCCGGCCTTCCGCAGGGCTTCTGGTGGCTCTGGCTGTCGACCCTGGTCAACCGGACCGGCGCCTTCGTCCTGACCTTCCTCTCCCTCTACCTGACCGTCGAGCTCGGGCACTCCGCCTGGTTCGCCGGTCTCGTCGTCGCCCTCCACGGCCTCGGCGGCGTCGCCGGATCCCCGCTCGGCGGCATGCTCACCGACCGCTGGGGCCGCCGCCCCACCATGGTCTCCATGCACCTCGCGGCCGCCGCCTGCGCCGCCGCCCTCGCCGTCGTCACCAGCGCCTGGGCCATCGCCGCCGTCGTCCTCCTCATGGGCGTCGCCATGCAGGCCGTCCGCCCCTCCATCAACGCGACCATCGCCGACATGGTCCCCGCCCACGACGTGCGCCGGGCGTACGCCCTCAACTACTGGGCCCTCAACCTCGGCTTCGCCATCGCCTCCATCGGCGGCGGCGCCGCCGCCTTCCTCGGCTACCGCACCCTCTTCGTCGTGGACGCCGTCGCCACCACCCTCTGCGCCGTCATCGTCTTCCTCCGGCTCCCCGAGACCCGCCCCGAGGCCGCCGTCGGTCGGCAGGGCGAGCCGGTCGCCGAGCAGAAGGTCAGCATGCTCACCGTGCTGCGCGACGCGCCCTTCCGCACGCTCGTCCTCCTCAACCTCCTCGTCTGCCTGGTCTTCACCGCCCCCTGGATCGGCCTGCCGCTCACCATGGCGGACCAGGGCCTCTCCCCCTCCTCGTACGGCGTCGTCATCGCCGTCAACGGCATCGTGATCGTCGGCTTCCAGCTGCTCGTCAACAAGCTGACCGACAAGCGCTCCCCGGTCCTCCTGCTGACCCTCTCCGCCCTCCTCTTCGCCCTCGGCACCGGCGCCACCGCCCTCGCCGGCTCCCCCGTCGCCTTCGCCGCGACCGTGGTCGTCTGGACGGTCGGCGAGATGATCCACGTCCCGACGAACGCCGCCGCCACCGCCCGCCTCGCCCCCGAGCACGCCCGGGGCCGCTACCAGGGCGTGATGGGGATGTCCTGGGCCGTCGCCGGCTTCGTCGCCCCGATCGGCGCCGGCGCCATCGTCGACGGCCCCGGCCCCGACGTCCTGTGGGCCGCGACCACCGCGATCGGCGTCATCGCCGCCGTCGGCTACTTCACCCGACTGCGGAAGGCCCTCTCCGAGGAGGCCGGGGCGGAGATCGAGAAGGGGATCGAGGAGGAGACCGAGAAGGGCTCCGTGCCGGTCGTCCCCGTGGCCCAGGGCCCCGTGCCCTCCACCCCCGTCGCCGAGGGCGTCCCCGCCGAGGGCGCCGCGCCCTCCTCCGTCAGCGCCTGACCCCGTCCCCGTCGTCGTAGGCCGCCCACCCGGCCAGGGCGAACCCCGGCCCCTCCCTGCGCACTTCGGCGGCGCCCGCCCCGCCGAAGTGCGCGGGGACGACCAGCTCCCGCCCGTCCGCCGCCCGTTCGAGGATCCGGCGGCGGCTGGTCGCCGCCCCGGCCGCGTCCAGGCAGAAGCAGCTCGCGCGCGTCGGGTCCAGGATCTGCACGGGGCTGTGGAGGAGGTCGCCGACGAAGACCGCGCGGTCGGTCCCGGAGGCCAGCCGCAGCACGGCGGAGCCCGGCGTGTGACCGGCCGCCGACTCCAGGACGAGGTTCTCGTCGATGCGGTGGGACCCGTCCCAGAGCGTGATCAGACCGGCGCGGTGCACGGGCGCCACACTGTCCTCGTAGATCAGCCGGTCCTCCTCCCGGAGGCCGCCGCCGTACGCGTTCGCCGGGCCGAAGTGGAAGTCGTCGGCGGCCGGGAGGAGGTAGCAGGCGTTCGGGAACGTCGGCACCCACTCCCCCGCCCCTTCCGAGTACCGCGTGTTCCAGCCGACGTGGTCCGCGTGCAGGTGGGTGTTGACGACGACGTCCACCTCCTCGGGCCTGACGCCCGCCCGCTCCAGACGGCCGAGGAAGCCGTCCTGCCGCCGGTGGAAGTGCGGCGAGTGCGGCCGCTCCCGACCGTCGCCCACCCCGGTGTCGACCAGGACGGTCCGTCCCCCGCTGCGCAGCACCCAGGTCTGCAGCGCCATGACCGCGCTGTCGCTCTCCGGCGCCCAGTGATCCGGCGCCAGCCACTCCTCGTTGTCCTTCCACACCTCGGCCCCGGCGTCCGGCACAAGGGTGCGGGCGGGCGCGAACGGCCCCTGCCACTCGACGATCCGGATGATCTCGACGTCCCCCAGGACGATGCTCTGTGCGCTCTCGTTCGTCATGCGTCCGACAGTAGGGAGGGGCTGGTGAGCCTCTCAATGTTCCAGTCGATCCCCTGGATACGCGGGACGCTCACCGCCGCCGCCGGCGCTTCGGTACGCTCCCGGCCATGGACGTGGTGAGCGACGCGATCGCGGCCGTACGCGTCGGACGGCCGTCCTCGGACCGGGTGCGGGTCGGCGGACGCTGGTGCGCACGGTTCGACCCGTACGACGGGGCCGGCTTCCACGTCGTCCTCAGGGGCGGCTGCTGGCTGCTGCCCGACGGCGGCGAACCGGTCGCGCTCGGCGCGGGCGACGCGGTACTGCTGCCGCACGGCACCGGTCACGTCATCGCCGACGCCCCCGCCGACGCGGCGACGGTGGCCCGGGCGGTGCCCTTCGACCGGTGGGCCGACGGGAGCCTTCCGCGCCCGCCCCGGACGGCCGACCGCGGGCGCGAGGTCGAGATGCTCTGCGGCAAGTACCGGCTCGACCGCAGCCATGCGCACCCCCTGCTAGCGGAGCTCCCGCCGCTCGTGCACCTGCCGGCCCGACCCGACGGCGACCCCGAACTCAGGGCCGCCCTCACCCTCCTGGAGGGTGAGCTGGAGGAACAGCGGCCCGGCGCCTCCCTCGCGCTCCCCAGCCTGCTCGACCTGCTGTTCGTCTACATGGTCCGGTCCTGGATGGCCGGGAGCACGGCCGGAGCGTGGCCGGCGGTCCTGGGCGACCGGGTGGCCGCCGCCGCGCTGCGCGCGCTGCACGCCGACCCGGCCGCGCCCTGGACGGTCGACCGTCTCGCGGCCGAGGCGGGCGTCTCCCGCCCCACCCTGGCCCGCCGCTTCACCGCCCTGGTGGGCCGGCCCCCGATGGCGTACCTCGCCTGGTGGCGGCTGACCCGTGCCGCCGCGCTGCTCCGGGACACCGGGGACCCGCTGGCGACCGTCGCCCGCCGTGTGGGCTACGGCTCGCCGTACGCCCTGTCCCACGCCTTCCGCCGCGAGTTCGGCACGACGCCCGGGCGGTACCGGAACGGCCTCGTCACCCCCGGGGCGCGGGCTTCTGGGTCAGGTTCCTGAACGCGTCCAGGTTGCGGGTGGACTCGCCGCGGGAGACCCGCCACTCGTACTCCCGGCGGATCGCCGACGCGAAGCCCAGCTCCAGGAGCGTGTTGAAGTCGCCGTCCGCCGCCTCCAGGACCGAGCCGAGCAGCCGGTCCAGCTCCTCCGGCGTGACGGCGGAGAGCGGGAGCTTGCCGGCGAGGTAGACGTCGCCGAGGCCGTCGACCGCGTAACTCACGCCGTACAGCCTGAGGTTGCGCTCCAGGAGCCAGCGGTGGACGCCCGCCTCGTTCTCGTCCGGGTGCCGGATGACGAAGGCGTTCAGGGAGAGGGAGTGGCGGCCCACCCGGAGCGACAGGGTGGTGAACAGCTTGCGCGTGCCCGGGAGCTTCACGACGTACGAGCCGGGCTCCGGGGACTCCCAGTCCAGCTCGGCGTCGTTGAACGTGTCCTCGATGATCCGCCGAACGTCCTCAGCCATGGTGCGAGCGTACGCGACGGCGGTTCTCGCGCAGCCGGTGGTCGTGCATGGCGGCCGTGTACACGTCCGCCGTGCCCGAGGCCGCCGTGTCCCAGCCGAAGGAGCCCGCGTGCAGCGCCGCCGCCTCCCCCATCCGGGCCGACAGCGACGGGTCCGCCACGAACCGGCCGAGCGCCCGGGCGTAGTCCGCCGGGTCGTGCCCCTGCACGAGGAGACCGGTCACCTCGTCCCGTACGGCCACGGGCAGACCGCCGACCGCCGCCGCGACGACCGGGGTGCCGGCCGCCTGCGCCTCGATCGCGACCAGGCCGAAGGACTCGCTGTACGAGGGCATGACGAGGACGCTCGCCGCGCGGAACCAGTCGGCGAGCCGGTCCTGCCCCACCGGCGGGTGGAAGCGCACGACGTCCGAGATCCCGAGCTTGGCGGCCAGCTTCTGCAGCTGCTCCGGCTTGGCCAGGCCGCTGCCGCTCGGCCCGCCGACCACCGGGACGACCATCCGGGAGCGGAGGGAGGGGTCCTGCTCCAGGAGCCGGGCGGCGGCGCTGAGCAGGATGTCCGGGGCCTTCAGCGGCTGTATCCGGCCGGCGAAGACGGGGATGAACGCGTCCTGCGGCAGCCCGAGCCGGGCGCGGGCCGCGGCGCGCCCGTCGGCGGGGCGGAAGCGGTCGAGGTTGACGCCCGGGTGCACGACCGCGATCTTGCCGGGGTCGGCCTCGTAGAAGCGGGCGAGCTCGTCGGCCTCCTCCGCGGTGTTGGCGATCAGCCGGTCCGCGGCGGCGACGATCTGCGTCTCGCCGATCACCCGGGCCGCGGGCTCGGGCGTGTCGCCCTCGGCGAGCGCGGCGTTCTTGACCTTCGCCATGGTGTGCATGGCGTGGACGAGCGGGACGCCCCAGCGCTCGGCGGCGAGCCAGCCGACGTGGCCGGAGAGCCAGTAGTGGGAGTGCACCAGGTCGTAGTGGCCGGGGCGGTGGCCCGCCCACGCCTGCATCACGCCGTGCGTGAAGGCGCAGAGCTGCGCCGGCAGCTCCTCCTTGGCCAGACCCTCGTACGGGCCGGCGTCCACGTGCCGTACGAGCACGCCCGGCGTCAGCTCGACGACCGGCGGGAGGCCGCCGGTGGTGGCCCGGGTGAAGATCTCCACCTCGATGTCGATGGCCGCGAGCCGCTTGGCCAGCTCGACGATGTACACGTTCATGCCGCCCGCGTCACCCGTGCCGGGCTGGTGCAGCGGCGAGGTGTGGACGCTGAGCATGGCCACGCGCCGGGGGGTGCGGTGCCGGCCGGGGAGCCGGAGCCTGGTCGGCGCCGGGTGCCGGTGCCGGGTACCGGCGAACCGGGACACGTACTGGCTCACGTCGGCGGTCCTTCCGCTCGGGGGCCGCTCACGGGCCCCGGGGCTGAGCTGAGCTGGGCGGGCATGGCAGGTGGAGGGCGTGGGACGTCCTCCAGCCGCGACAACACCGGAATGGCCCCTTTCATTTCCGGCAGAAGGGGTGCTTTGCCAATTCGTTGCCGGGGCCACCGTCCGGGGCCGGCCCCCTCCGGTCCGGAACCGGCCCCTCCCCCGCACCCCTTACGCTCATGGCATGGCCCCGCGCACCACCCGCCCCGTCGGCACCCCGACCCGCGGGACCACCAACCCGAACCGGCTGCGCCGCATGGACCGCTGGATCGCCGCCGTCCACGGCCCCGCCTTGCGCCGCTTCCCCGAGCCGCCGCTCGCCGTGGACCTCGGATACGGGGCCGCCCCCTGGACCGCCGTGGAGCTCCTGGCCCGGCTGCGCACCGCCGAGCCCCGCACCCGGCTCTACGGCATCGAGATCGAACCGGCCAGGGTCGAGGCCGCGAAGCCGTACGAGCGGGAGGGCCTCTCCTTCCTGCACGGCGGCTTCGAGGTGCCGGTGCCCGGCCGGGTCGCCCTGATCCGGGCGGCGAACGTGCTGCGCCAGTACGACGAGGACCAGGTCGCGGCCGTCTGGGCGAGGCTCTGCGGGCGGCTCGCGCCCGGCGGACTGCTCGTGGAGGGGACCTGCGACGAGATCGGTCGCCGGCACGTGTGGGTGGCGCTCGACGCGGGCGGGCCGCGCACCGTGACCTTCGCGACCCGGCTCGGTTCGCTCGACCGGCCCTCGGACCTCGCGGAACGGCTGCCGAAGGCGCTGATCCACCGGAACGTGCCGGGCGAGCCGGTGCACGCCTTCCTGCGGGACTTCGACCGGGCGTGGGCGGCGGCCGCCCCGTACGCCTCGCTGGGCGCTCGGCAGCGGTGGATCCGCTCCGTCCGCGACCTCGCGGCGGACTGGCCGCTGACGGACGGCCCGCGCCGCTGGCGACAGGGCGAGGTGACGGTGCGCTGGGAGGCGCTGGCGCCGCGTGGGTGACGGTGCGCCGGGAGGCGTCGGCGCCGCGCGGGTGACGGACGGTACGAGGGAGGCGGCGCCGCGCGGGTGACGGTGTGTCCGTAGGAGCGTCCGTCGGGGCTTCCCCCGGTTCTTCCCAACTCCCGCGGAATTTCCCGTACGCAGGGAACGCCATACGCACCTCACTCGTCCCCCGTGAGGGGGACGGGCCCGACAGGCCCCGGTTTCCCCTGTTGCTTTCCGGTTCCACATGGCACTATCGCCAGGTCACCATCAAGTTACTGACGGTAAATCAGTTTTGGGTCACTCGAGGGGGAGCTCGTGAACCGACGCCGCCACGCCACTGCCGCGATCACCGTGATCTGCGCCCTGACCGTGCTGGCCTCTCCCGCACTGACCCTCCAGGCCGCCGCCGCGCCGCTCCCGCCGCCCCCGCCGAAGAAGAGCCTGGAGGAGGTGCGCGCGGAGATCGACGACCTGTACCGGAAGGCCGCCGTCGCCACCGACGCGTACAACCTCGCCGAGGAGAAGACGAAGGAGCAGTCCGCCGAGATCGTCCGGCTCGCCCGGATGATCGTGGACGGCCGCGAGAAGATCGAGGACCTCAAGGCCAAGGCCGGCGCCGCCGCCCGCGCCCAGTACCGCAACGGCGGGCTCCCGGAGGGCGCGCAGCTCGTCCTCACGAACGACCCGCAGCTCTTCCTCGACGCCACCGGACGGCTCAAGGCCGGCGCGAAGGCCACCCACGACCTCCTGGGCGAGATGACCCGCGCCCAGGCCGAGTTGGACACCTACGCCCAGGACGCCAGCATCAACTGGACCAAGCTGGAGGCCAACCGCGTCCGGCAGGCGAAGGCGAAGAAGGAGATCAACGACAAGATCGCCGCCGCCGAGAAGCTGGAGTCCGAACTCGCCGCCGAGGAGCGCCAGCGGCTGCGGCTCCTGGAGGAGCAGGCCCAGAACCGGGCCCAGACGACCTGGCTCGGCACCGGCGTCCTCAAGGACCTGCGGGAGGACGCGACCGCGGAGGGCAAGAAGGCGGTCGAGTTCGCGACGGCCCAGATCGGCAAGCCGTACGTCTGGGGCGCCGAGGGACCGCGCTCGTACGACTGCTCCGGGCTGACCCAGAGCGCCTGGGGCGCGGCCGGCCGGGGCATCCCGCGCACCTCGCAGGAGCAGTGGCGGCTCCTTCCGCACGTGGACATCAAGGACATGCGGCCCGGCGACCTGATCGTCTACTTCAAGGACGCGAGCCACATCGGGATGTACGTCGGGAACGGGATGATCGTGCACGCGCCGCGCCCGGGACGGAACGTGACCCTCGCGGGCGCGGGCTCGATGGAGATCCTGGGAGTGGTCCGCCCTTCCTGACCCGCCCTTCGCGCCCCGGCCGTCCTTCGTGCCCCCCGGCCGTCCTTCCTGACCCGCCCTTCGCCACCCGGCCACCCTTCGTGACACGAGCCACCTTCGTGGCCCGACGGGCGTGACGGGGGCCACGTCGGGGGCGTGACGGGAGCCACGTCCGGGGCGTGACGTTTCTCATGGGACCGGCACTCCGTGCGGGGGCGTAGGGGGGCAAGTACCTCCCCTTCCGCGGCATATGCCAAGCACGGCACGCGCTCTCACAGGCTGATCACCATTCCGCTGCGCACCGCCCTACCGCTATGGTCCGGGACGGGCGGGACGCCACCCGGCGCCCTGCGCACCCTCGGGGGGAGGGAAGGAAACCCGGACCGATGCCCGTATCCGTACCGCGTCAGAGAAACGTCTCTGCCGCTGCGGGACCCGGCGACGCCACCCCAATGGACGCCACTCCCATGACAGGCACAGTCACAGGCACCGACCGCACCGATCTCACTCTCCTGGTCGTCGAGGACGACCCGGCGGGTGCCCTTGCCGTACCCGAACTGCTCGACGCGGCCGACGCCGCCGGCACCCGGGTCCGCATCCGCACCGCCCGGAACCTCACCGAGGCCGAGCGGCTCCTCACCGACGACGTCCACTGCGTCCTCGTCGACCTCTCCCTGCCCGGCCCCCGGGCCGCCGCCGGCGACGACCCGCTCGCCCCGCTGCGGCACATCCTGCGCCTCGCCCCGCGCCACGCCGTCCTCGCGCTCGCGGCCTCCGCCGACGCCGAGCTGGCGGCCGAGGCGGTACGCGTCGGGGCCCAGGACCACCTCTTCCGCGAGGAGCTCGACGGGCGGCTGCTCAGCCGGGCCATCCGCTACGCCGTCGAACGCAAGCGGGCCGACGCCGTCCAGGTGAAGCTCGCCGAGTCCCGGCTGCGCGCCCAGGAGAACGCCCGCCTTGAGCGCGGCCTGCTGCCGACCCCGCTCCTGGAGGGCTCCGACCTGCGGTTCGCCTCCCGCTACCGGCCCGGCCGCTCCCGCGCCCTGCTCGGCGGCGACTTCTACGACACCGTCCGCACCCCCGACGGCACCGTCCACGCCATGATCGGCGACGTCTGCGGGCACGGCCCCGACGAGGCCGCGCTCGGCGTCGAACTGCGGATCGCCTGGCGGGCCCTGACCTTCGCGGGCCTCTGCGGGGACGAGCTGCTCTCGACGATGCAGCAGGTCCTGGAGCACGAGCGGGAGAGCGACGAGATCTTCGCGACCCTCTGCACCGTCGACATCGCGCCCGACGGGCGCCGGGCCGGGCTCTGCCTGGCCGGCCACCCCTCGCCGCTGATCGCCCGGCAGGGACGGGCCGCCCGCCTCCTCCCGTACGAGGACGGCGGCCCGGCCCTCGGACTGCTGCCGCGCGCCCGCTGGCCGCGCCGGCAGGTCGAGCTGGGCGGGGCGTGGAGCCTGCTCATGTACACGGACGGGCTCATCGAGGGCCGCTCGGCGGGCCCCGGCTCCCCGCGGCTCGGCCAGGACGGGATGGTCGAGATGATCAACCGCCAGCTGGCCTCGGGCCTGCGGGGCGAGGAGCTCCTGGAGGCGGCCGTGACGGAGGTCCGGTCCCTGAACGGCGGCGAGCTGACGGACGACGTCGCCGTCCTGGCCCTGGAAAGGGACAGGACCCGGGGGTAGTACCTCCCGGGTCCTGTCGTCGCGCCGCCCGCCTGCCTACCGGCCGCCGTTGTAGGGGCCGTACGGTCCGTCGCTGCTGGAGCCGCCGCCCCGGCGGCCGCCCCGGCCTCCGCCGGATACCTGCGCGAGCGCGGGGCGCACGTCCACCATGAAGACGATGGCGGCGATCAACCCCGCGATCTGCAGGAACAGCATCGGCAGCAGCAGGTTCAGGACGAGGTTGATGCCCAGGATGATCAGCCAGAACTTCTTCGTCTGCTTGTCGGCGGCGCGGTAGGCGTCCTCGCGCGCCATGGCGGCGAAGACGAGCGCGGCGACGGCGAAGCCGGTGAAGACCAGGAAGATCACCAGGGAGAGAAGGGAGTCGAATCCCGCGCGCAACATGCTGAGCACCGCCTAGTGGGGATGGAGAGAGAGCGCCTCGCGGTCAAGGTACCCGGTACAACGCACCGGGTACCCCCATCGGTGCCCGCCCTACTCCTTCTCGGCGGCGACGGCCGTCCTCTTGGCGGAGGTCTTGCGGGCGGTGGTCTTCCGCGCGGGCGCCTTCTCGCCCTCGGCCCCGGCGGCGTCGGCGCTCTCGTCCGCCTTCACCTCGGACTCCGCCTTCGCCTCGGGCTCCGGCTTCTTCGCGGGCTCCGGCTCGACGACGACGGCGATCTCGGTGATCTCCTCGGCGACCTCGCCGCGCCAGGCCCGGACGGCCTCCTCGCCGTGCGCGGCGACCTCCTCGTACTTCTCGCGCGCCTTGACCGCGTACTCGGCGGCGACGCCGACCCCGCGCAGGGCCAGGTCCTGGGCGGTCTCGCCGAGCTTCTTGAGGTCGGTGTCGAGGCCGCCGACGACCTCGGCGAGCTTCGACTGCACGGTGGCCTGGGCCTCCTTGGCCTGCGCGGTCACCTTCTCCTGCACGGCCTTCGGGTCGGTCTTCCGTACGGCGTCGATGCGCGCGGGCGCCTCGGCGGCGAGCTGCTCGATCAGGCCGGGAACCTTCTTGGCCTGCTGGACGGCGAGGTCGGCGGTGCCGGCGGCGAAGTAGAGAGGGGTACGCAGTTCGTCGATGATGGCCATGCTGGTGGTCCTCCCGGATGTGACGTACTGGGACGTACTAGCTCGAAGGCGGCACGGCGTTCGTGTCGGCCGCGGCGGCGTCGGCGGCGTTCTCCTTGCGGAAGGAGTCGTAGATCTGGAGCAGCACCTGCTTCTGCCGCTCGTTGATCGAGGGATCGGCCAGGATGACGGCACGCGTCTCCAGCTCCTCCCGCTCCTTCTCGTCGAGGATCCCGGCCCGTACGTAGAGCGTCTCGGCGGAGATCCGCAGCGCCTTCGCGACCTGCTGCAGGACCTCGGCGCTGGGCTTGCGCAGCCCGCGCTCGATCTGGCTGAGGTACGGGTTCGACACCCCGGCGGCATCGGCGAGCTGACGCAGGGAGAGCTGCGCGGTCCGCCGCTGCTCGCGGAGGTACTCGCCGAGATTGCCGACGTTGAGCGATGCCATGCCCCGACCATGCCAGCCTTTGCTAACTATTGCAAGCAGCCGCTTGCAAAAGTCGCGGCCGGGGCGGGACGGCCCGTGCCATGCTGGGGGCGTGGATCTGGACGACCTGAAACGACTGCGCCGCGCGCGGGACACGATGGACCGCGACTACGCGTCGCCGCTGGACGTCCCGGCCCTGGCCAGGGTCGCCCTGATGTCCACGGGGCACTTCGCCCGCAGCTTCCGCACCGCGTTCGGCGAGACGCCGTACAGCTACCTCATGACCCGCCGCGTCGAGCGGGCGAAGGCGCTGCTGCGACGGGGGGACCTGAGCGTGACCGAGGTCTGCTTCGAGGTCGGCTGCACCTCGCTCGGGTCGTTCAGCTCGCGCTTCACCGAACTGGTCGGCGAGACGCCGAGCGCGTACCGGGCGCGGAGCCACGACACGCGGAGCCACGAGGAGGACGCCGCGATCCCCGCGTGCGTCGCCAAGGTGCTCACCCGGCCGGTGAAGAACGGCGGACCCGCGCGCGGCACCCCACCACGCGGCGCCGAACCGATCAGGAACGGAGAAGCAGGTCCGAGCGCCTCGCCGTAGCGTCGACGGCATGAACGACATCAAGCTCTCACAGTGCTTCATCACCGTCGACGACGCCGACAAGGCGCTCGGTTTCTACCGGGACGCCCTCGGCCTGGAGGTCCGCAACGACGTCGGCTACGAGGGGATGCGCTGGGTGACCCTCGGCTCGCCCACGCAGCCGGACGTGGCGGTCGTCCTGGAGACCCCGCTCCCCGACCCCAACGCCTCGGAAGCCGACCGCCGGGTGGTCACGGACCTCCTCGCCAAGGGCCTGCTGCGCGGGGTGATCTTCTCCACCGAGGACGTCGACGCCACCTTCGAACGCGTCCGGGCGGCCGGCGGCGAGGTGCTCCAGGAGCCGGTCGACCAGCACTACGGCGTCCGCGACTGCGCCTTCCGCGACCCGGCCGGCAACATGATCCGCTTCGCCCGACCCAAGGCCTGAACCTCCACCCCGGGCCCCCGCCGTGTCAGCATGGAGGGGGCCCAACGAGGAGGAACGGCATGACAGTTGACGAGCGGGACGACATCACGAGCCCTCGGCGGCGCGCGGACGTCCTCGACGAGACGGCGACCCCGGGGCCGGGACGCTTCACCGGTCCCGCGACCGGGGACGAACTGCCCGTCCTCACCGGGTTCCTGGCGGACCAGCGGGCGACGCTCGCGCTGAAGTGCGAAGGCCTGAAGGAGGAGCTGGCCCTCAGGGCTGCGGAACCGTCGACCCTGTCCCTGCTCGGCCTGGTCCGGCACATGGCCGACATGGAACGCCACTGGTTCCGCGAGGTCCTCGCCGGTCAGGAGGGCGTGCGCCCCCTCTTCTCCTCCCCGGAGGACCCGGACGGGGACTTCGACGGCGCCACGCCCGACCCGGCGGCGGTCGAGGAGGCCTGGGAGGCCTGGCGGGCGGCGGTGGACTTCTCCGACCGCTTCACGCGCGAGGCCCCGGACCTCGACGTCTCGGCGCACGACGCGTGGCGCGGAACGGTCTCCCTGCGCTGGGTCCTCGTCCACATGATCGAGGAGTACGCCCGCCACAACGGCCACGCGGACCTCCTCCGGGAGCGCATCGACGGCACGCGGGGGCTGTAGCCCGGGGCGGCGCCCACCCCGTTATGGACACGCCGGCCGGGCCGGCGCGCCCACCCCCGTTGTGGGCAATCGTTCCGCCGGTGCGGTGCCCACCCCCGCGCCCCCGTTGTGGGCATGCGTTCCGCCGGGGCGGAACGGGTGGGCACAACGGAACGGCGCCCTTGCCGGCGCCCGAGACTCCCGCGCCCTGACCCGCACCGACCGGTACGGCGCACAACGTGCTGCGGGTCCAGGCGCGGAACGCGGAGGCGCCGCTGAAGGGCGCCGTCCCGTGTGCCCACCCTCCCCCAAGCTCTCGGCTTCGCTCGAGCAGGGGGGACCCCCTCGCCCCAGCGGGACGATTGCCCACACGGCGGGTGGGCGGGGGCATCGCCCCGGCGGCCGCACCCCGCACGGGCGGGGTGGGGGCACCGCCCCGCAAGGTGCGGCGCGCGCGGGTCGGGCGCGTGGGCGCGGGCCGTGCAAGGCGCGGCCACCGCCCCCGCACTCGTCCGCTTCGCGACAATCCGCGACGGACCGATCCTCGTTACGCTGGCACGCATGACTTCCATGGCCCCCACCCGCACCGAGCCCGACCTCTCCTACCTCCTCGACCACACCAGTCACGTCCTGCGGACGCGGATGGCGGCCGCGCTCGGGGAGATCGGGCTCACCGCGCGGATGCACTGCGTGCTGGTGCACGCACTGGAGGAGGAGCGGACGCAGGCGCAGCTCGCCGAGATCGGGGACATGGACAAGACCACGATGGTGGTGACCGTGGACGCCCTGGAGAAGGCCGGGCTCGCCGAGCGCAGGCCGTCGACCACCGACCGCCGGGCGCGGATCATCGCCGTCACCGAGGCGGGGGCCGAGGTCGCGCGGCAGAGCCAGGAGATCGTCGACGGCGTCCACGAGAGCGCCCTCTCCTCCCTCCCCGGCGACGAGCGCGAGGCGCTGGTGCGCGCCCTCGGCCGGCTGGCCGCCGGGCATCTGGAGACGCCCGTCGAGAGTCCCAGGCCCGCCCGCCGGGCCCGCCAGCGAGCATGAGGCCCAAACTCCTCCCGTAAAAAATAGTCTGCAACAAAACTATCTGCTAGCGTCTCTCCTGTCGCCCCCGTCGAACAGGAGAGATCCCCATGCCCACCGCGCCTTCCAGCCCCCGCCTCGCCCTCGGCGTCCTCGCCACCGGCATGCTGATGACGGTCCTCGACGGCAGCATCGTCACCGTCGCCATGCCCGCCATCCAGGGTGACCTCGGCTTCACCCCCGTCGGCCTCAGCTGGGTCGTCAACGCCTACCTGATCGCCTTCGGCTCGCTCCTCCTCCTCGCCGGCCGGCTCGGCGACCTCGTCGGCCGCAAGCGGATGTTCCTCGCGGGCACCGGCGTCTTCACCGCCGCCTCGGTCCTCGCCGGCGTCGCCGCCTCCCCCGCCGTCCTCATCGCCGCCCGCTTCCTCCAGGGCGTCGGCAGCGCGACGGCCTCCGCCGTGGGGCTCGGCATCCTCGTCACCCTCTTCACCGAACCCCGCGAACGCGCCCGCGCCATCGCCGTGTTCAGCTTCACCGGCGCCGCCGGCGCCTCCCTCGGCCAGGTCCTCGGCGGCGTCCTCACCGACGCCCTCGCCTGGAACTGGATCTTCTTCATCAACCTGCCCATCGGCGCCGCCACCGTCCTCGTCGCCCTCCGCGCCCTCCCCGCCGACCGCAGCCTCGGACTGAAGGCGGGCGCCGACGTCACCGGGGCACTGCTGGTGACCGCCGGACTCATGGCCGGGATCTACGCCGTCGTCAAGATCGAGGACTACGGGGCCGGTTCGGCACACACCCTCGGCTTCGGGGCCCTCGCCCTCGCCCTCCTGGCCGGCTTCCTGCTCCGTCAGGCGAAGGCCGCGAATCCCCTCATGCCGCTGCGGATCCTCCGCTCCCGCAGCGTCGCCGGCGCGAACGCCGTCCAGATGCTGATGGTCGCCGCGCTCTTCTCCTTCCAGGTCCTCGTCGCCCTCTACCTGCAGAAGGTCCTCGGGTACGGGGCCGCCGAGACCGGCCTCGCGATGCTGCCCGCCGCGCTCGTCATCGGCGCCGTCTCGCTCGGCGTCTCGGCGCCCCTCATCGCCCGCTTCGGCGAGCGGAACGTCCTGCTCACCGGCCTCGTCCTGCTCGTCGGCGTCCTCGGTCTGCTGGCCCGCGTCCCCGTCCACGCCTCGTATGCCACCGACCTGCTCCCCGTGATGCTGCTCGCCGCCGGCTTCGGCCTCGCGCTCCCCTCCCTCACCGCGCTCGCCATGTCCGGCGCGCGGGAGGAGGACGCCGGCCTGGCCTCCGGCGTCTTCAACACCACCCAGCAGATCGGCATGGCCCTCGGCGTCGCGGTCCTCTCCACCCTCGCCGCCGCCCGCACCGAGTCCCTCACGGCCGCCGGCAGTCCCGAGCCCGAGGCGCTGACGGGCGGCTACCACCTCGCCTTCGGCGTCGGCGCCGGTCTCCTCCTCCTCGCCCTGGCCGTCGCCCTCACCGTCCTGCGCCCGACCGCCGCCGCCGGGAAGCCCCGGCAGAAGACCGAGCGGATGACGATGGCGGCATGAGAGCCGACCGACTCGTCGCCGCACTGTTCTTCCTCCAGACGCGGCAGCGGGTCACCGCCGCCGAACTCACCGAGCTGTACGGGGAGTCGGCGCCAGGAACTCCGGCAGCTCCGCCTCGTGCACCAGCGCGAGGCGCGACACCGCCCGGGTGAGCACCACGTACAGCCGGTTCAGGCCGCGCGCCTCGGCGGCCACGATCGCGGCCGGTTCGACGACCACCACGTGGTCGAACTCCAGGCCCTTGACGAGGGTCGCGGGCAGCACGGTCACCCGTTCCCCGCACCCCCTCACCTCTTCGGCCACCGCGTCGACGAGGTGGTCGGCCGTGACGACCCCCACCGAGCCCTCCTCCGCGAGCGCGGCCCGCACGGCCTCGCGGGCCCCGGCGGCCAGGTCCGCCGTCCGGTGGACCGTCACCTCGCCGTCCCCGCGCACCGAACGCCCGGCGGGCACGTCGGCGCCGAGCCTCGGCAGGAGCCGGTTGGCGAGGTCGACGATCGCCGCCGGCACCCGGTAGCCGAGGGTCAGCGGCACGACCGGCGTCCCCGGCTTGCCCAGGTGCGCCAGCTGCTCGTCCCAGTCGCGGGCCGCCCACGGGGTGGTGCCCTGCGCGAGGTCCCCGAGGACGGTGAGCGAGCCGAACTCGGTGCGGCGGGCGATGGCCCGGCACTGCATGGGCGAGAGGTCCTGGGCCTCGTCGACGACGACGTGCCCGTAGCTCTCGGGGCGTTCGATCAGGCCGGCGAGCTCGTCGAGGAGGACGAGGTCGGCGGCGGTCCAGCGCGCCGAGCGGTACGAGCGGGGCGGGCGCGACCAGCGGATCGCGGCGAGCTCGTCCTCGGTGAGAGCGGGATCGGCCGGATCGGTCAGGACCTCCGCGAGGACCTCCTCCGGTGTCGTCCTCGGCCAGCACCGGTCGAGGAACGCCGTCACCGCCCGCGCCCGCTCGATCCGCCGCGCCCAGGCCGCGCCCATGGGTCCCGAGCGGCGTTCGGCCCGGAGCTGGAGGGCCCGGACGACGCGGGCCCGGACCCGTTCGCGGCCGGTCGCGTAGGGCGGGGCCTCCGCCCGTACCGCCGAGACGATCGCGGCGAGCTCCGCCGCCCGGAGCCGCCAGTGGTACGAGCCGTCGGGGACGGTCAGGTCCTCCGCCGGGGCCGGGTCGACCCTGCCGTACAGCGCGCGGTGCAGCAGCTCCGCCATGCGGGCGTCGTGCTTGACCCGGGCCGCCGCCTCGTCGTCCTCGGCCCGGACCGGGTGGCGGGCGATCTCGTCGTCGAGGGTGGCCTGCCGGATCCCGGTCTCGCCGAGCGAGGGCAGCACTTCGGCGATGTAGGAGAGGAAGGCCCGGTGGGGGCCGAGGACGAGGAGGCCGGAGCGGCGGATCCGCTGCGGGTGCGTGTAGAGGAGGTACGCGGCCCGGTGCAGGCCCACGGCGGTCTTGCCGGTGCCGGGGGCGCCCTGCACGCACAGGGAGGCGGCCGGCTCGGAGCGTACGAGGTCGTCCTGTTCGGGCTGGATGGTGGCGGCGATGTCCCGCATGGGGCCGACCCGGGGGCGCTCGATCTCCCCGGCGAGAAGGGCGCTGACCGTCCCCGTCCCGCCGTCCGTGAGGCGTTCGTCCTCCAGGGCGGTCAGGTCCTCGGTCGCGCCCGCGCTGTTCGGGGCCCAGCCGAAGCGGCGGCGGCGCAGGACGCCCTGCGGGTCGTGCGCGCCGGCCTGGTAGTAGGCGCGGGAGACGGGCGCGCGCCAGTCGACGACGAGCGGCGGGGAGGCGGGGTGCTCGGCGATCCGGCGGCGGCCGATGTGGTGGACCTGGCCGTCCTCGCGGTCTAGGCGGCCGAAGAACAGCGGTCCGGGCGGCTGTTCGCCCATCTCCTTGGCGCGGCTGCGCAGGTGGTAGCCGAGCGCCTCGGCGTCGGCACCGGAGGCGGCGACGTCCTCGCCGGTGACGACCTGCTCGGCCACGTCCTCGGTCATGCGGATCAGGGCGGCGCGGCAGGCGTCGTGGTGGGAGCGTTCACGGGCGAGCTCAAGGTCCAGTGACGTCATTCCGTCAAGACTAACGGAAAACGTTACCGGGTTACGTTTTTTACTCAGGAACGGGATGTGGCCAGTACGGCCGCCCCTCCGCAGCGCTCAGTACGGCAACCCCTCCCGCAGCGACCGGAACGCCACCTCCGCCGCCGCCACCGCGTCCCCCGCCACCGTGTCCATCGCCTCGCCGGCCGTCAGCCGCGCCACGTTCTCGTTCGCCAGGACCCGCAGCACGGCCACGATCTGCCCGGCCGCGAGCCGCGCCGACAGCGGGTCGCCGCCGAGCGCCCGCGCGAGGACCTCCTCCGACCGCTGCTGGTAGCCGTGGATCCCGACGAGCAGGGCCGGCGTCCCGTACAGGAGCCGGTGGTACGCCAGGACCGCCGGTACGTCACAGAGCCCGGTGACCGGATCGCGCCGCTCCAGCCCGTCCAGCAGGTGCTCGTACAACGCGTCGAGCGGCGCCGCGCCACGGGCCCGCCCGGCCTCCACCACGCGCGCGGACTCGTCCTCGTGGTCGGCGAACCGGTGCAGGACCAGGTCCTCCTTGGCGGGGAAGTACCGGAAGAGGGTCGGCTTCGAGACCTCGGCGGCGGCGGCCACCTCCGCGACGGACACCGCGTCGAAACCCTTCTCCAGGAAGAGCGCGATGGCCGCGTCCGACAGGGCCTGCCGGGTCCGCGCCTTCTTCCGCTCGCGAAGACCGGCCGGGCTGGTCACACCGTCCTCCGCCACCAGGCGCCTCCTTCGTAGGCCGCCATCCTAGGGCGCCCGCCCGAGGGCCCCGGCCTCAGAAGACGTCGGGCGAGAAGGGCCGCAGCGGGGTGCGGAACAGGAGGTCGGCGCGGGCGGCCGCGCCGGGCGTCAGCTCCTCCACGCGCCCGAGCCGGGACAGCCGTACGGCCGACTCGTCACCGAACGCGAGCGTGGCCACCTCGGCGACGTCGAGGGCGAGATCGGCCGCCCCGGTCGTACGGACACAGGCCGCGCCCGTCGGGGAGGCGTCGAGCCGGAAGCGGCCGCCGGCGAGCCCGTCGGCGTCCCGCACCTCCAGGACCAGGCTTTCCTCCACCGGATACGTCCGGCCCTCCAGGACCCGGACCACGTCCAGGACCCGGACCCACAGCATGTCCACGTACGTCAGCATCCTGGCCGCGCGCGGGTCGGGCAGCAGCAGCGGCAGCGGGTCGTCGGGCGCCCGGTAGCCGGAGCGGACCGTGGCGATCCAGTCGATCGAGCAGAGGTAGTGCCACAGGGCGCGCTCGGCTGCCGGGGTGACGGCTATGAGGTCCCGCACGGTCGCCGTGTTCAGCGGGCGCTTCGCGTCGTCCCACTTGTCGTCGGCGCTGTACGCGACGTACCCCTCGACCTCACCGGACGCCGACCGGTACATCGCGTAGTACGGCTCCCGCCACGGGTGGCTCTGGTGGCCGAGGCCGGTGCCCTGCTCCCAGCCGCGCTTGTCGCGGTTCGTGACCCCGGCGCGGACACCGGCCAGCCGGCGGTGCACCTCGGGGCCCACCTTGCGGATCTCGTCACCGTCCGTCAGATCGATCCGGCCGCCGTCCTCCGGGCGACCCGAACGGCGCGGGTCGAGACCGGCCCGGTTCACGTCGACGCTCCACTCGGCGGTCCAGCTCGCCGGACCGAAACCGAACCGCCCGTAGATCGGGTACTCGGCGGCGATCAGCGTCGCGATCGCGTCGCCCCGCTCCTTCGCGGCGGCGAGGTCCGCCGCCATCATCCGGCTGAGCAGCCCGCGCCTGCGGTGCGTCGGCGAGACCGTGACCTGGGTGATCGCGTCGGCGGTGAGACTGCCGCCGCCGACCGTGCTGACCTCCTGCCGGAAGGACCGGAAGGTGGCCACGATCCGGTCCCGGTCGAAGGCTCCGAGCGTCCGCGCCAGATCCGCGTGGGCCAGCCGGTCCGCGACCTCCTCGTCGGAGACGACCGGGGTCCTGAGGAAGCCGGTGCGCAGCGCCCGCTGCCAGTCGTGGAACTCGGACTCCGTCACCACGCGCACGTCGACAGTCATCCCCCGACCCTACGCACGGCGCGGCCGGCCCCGCACCCGACTTTCCCGGCCCGGTCAGGCCAGCAGGTCGTCGACCTGGGCCTCGCCCTCCCGGTAGCGGCGGGCGATCTCCGCGCTGCAGTCGTCGGCGGTCCGCTGGAGGTGCTGTCGGCGCCGCGAGACCTGCTGCTCGTACCCCGCGAGCCTGCCCATCGCCGCGTGCAGCTCGTCGTCCGTCCGGGCCGTCAGGTCCGACAGCTCGACCTCCGACAGCATCTCGGTCGCGAGCCTCCGGTACTCCTCGCCGCGCGGGGTCGACAGCGTCACGTGCCGCGCCGAGCTGCGGTGCCGCGAGGGCACGTCGGCGAGGATCTCGGAGAGCCGGTCGAGGACCGGGGCCTCCGGATCGGTCCGCCGTGCCAGCTCGGCCCGCAGGATGTCGATCCGGCCCTGGAGCATCCGGCGCACATAGCTCAGGTCGGCCTCGTCGCTCTGCGCGTCCCGGCGCAGCGCCCGCAGCTCGGGCAGCCGCAGGGCACCGAGGTCGGGCGGCGTCCGGTCCGCCGGATCGGCGTTCCGCTGCACGGGTGGGCGCGTCATGGGTCCTCCGCCCGGTCCTCCGCCCCGGGCTCCGGAGCGGATCAGCGGTACGGGGCCGGACGGCGTCGGCCCGGTGCCAGGTGCACTCATGAGAATCGTCCCCTCGACCGGTGCGGTCGGCCGCACCGCCTCCCACGCATGGTGCCACCCTGCACGCCCGCGTGCAGGCGCTCTGCACCCGTTCGGCCCCTCGTCCTTCGGCCCGCGGAACGCTCGGTAGGTTGGTGCGCATGCGAGCAGTGGTGCAGAGGGTCGACGGCGCGAGCGTCGTCGTCGCAGGGGAGACCGTCGGAGAGATCACCGGCGAAGGGCTGTGCGTCCTGGTCGGGGTGACCCACGACGACACCCCGGAGAAGGCCGCCCAATTGGCCAGAAAGCTCTGGTCCGTCCGGGTGCTGAACGACGAGAAGTCGTGCTCCGACGTGAACGCGCCGCTGCTCGTCGTCTCCCAGTTCACCCTCTACGGAGACGCCCGGAAGGGCCGCCGCCCCACCTGGAACGCCGCGGCCCCCGGCCCGGTCGCCGAACCCCTCGTCGACGAGGTGGTCGCCCAGCTCCGCAACCTGGGCGCCCACGTGGAGACGGGCCGCTTCGGAGCGAAGATGCGCGTCTCCCTCACGAACGACGGCCCGTTCACGGTGCTTCTGGAGGTCTAGGGCCGGCCGTACGGCTCGGCGGAGCGACTACGGCTCGACGACCGTCTCCTGCGCGGCGGCCGTCGTCCCGGCGATCAGCGGAGCGTCCACCGGCACGTTCCGCTTGACCAGGGCGAGGGCGATCGGCCCGAGCTCGTGGTGGCGGACGGCGGTCGTCACGAAACCGAGCTGTCGGCCCTCCTCGCCGTCGGACGCGAGCCGGAGCGGGGTCCCGTGGGCGGGCAGCAGGACCTCGCTGCCGTCCAGGTGCAGGAAGACCAGGCGGCGCGGCGGCTTCCCCAGGTTCTGCACCCGGGCGACGGTCTCCTGCCCCCGGTAGCAGCCCTTCTGGAGGTGGACGGCGCTGCCGATGAGGCCGACCTCGTGCGGGATGGTCCGGTGGTCGGTCTCGAAGCCGAGCCGCGGCCGGTGCGCCTCGACCCGCAGCGCCTCGTACGCGAGGATCCCGGCGGCCGGCCCGTGCGAGGCCGCGAAGGACTCCAGGTCGGCGCGGGGCAGGAACAGATCGCGGCCGTGCGGGGTCTCCCGTACGACGACGCCCTCGGGCACCTCGGCGATGGAGCCGGCCGGGAGGTGGACGACGGCGAGGTCCTCCGTGCGGTCGGCGACCTCCACCCGGTAGAAGAACTTCATCGACTCCAGGTACGCGACGAGCTCCTCGCGCGTCCCCGGCTCGACGTGCGCCCACACCGTCTCGCCGTCGTCGACGAGGTACAGGGCGTGCTCGATGTGCCCGTTCGCGGAGAGGATCAGCGCCTCGGTCGCCTGCCCGGGCGGCAGCTCGGTCATGTGCTGGGTGACGAGCAGGTGCAGCCAGCTCAGCCGGTCGTCGCCGGAGACGGCGACGACTCCCCGGTGCGAGAGGTCGACGAAGCCGTTGCCTTCGGCGAGGGCGCGCTGCTCGCGGAACAGGTCGCCGTAGTGCGCGGCGACGCCTTCGTCGCGGCCTTCGGCGGGGACGGCGCCGGGCAGGGACAACAGAGGGCTCTTCATACAGAAGAGCCTACGACTCGGCGGCAGCGTCCTTGTTCGAACAGTCCCGGCACCGGCCGAAGATCGCGAAGTGCTTCATGTCCGTCTCGAACCCGAAGGTCTCGCGGAGCTTCCCGGTGAACTCGGCGGCCACCTCGACGTCCGCCTCGATCACCCCGGAGCAGTCCCGGCAGACCAGGTGCAGATGGTGGTGCCGGTCGGCGAGGTGGTACGTCGGGGCGCCGTGCCCCAGATGCGCGTGACTGACCAGACCCAGCTCCTCCAGGAGCTCCAGGGTCCGGTACACGGTGGAGATGTTCACCCCGGAGGCCGTCCTGCGGACCTCGCCGAGGATGTCGTCCGGGGTCGCGTGCTCCAGCCTGTCCACGGCTTCCAGGACAAGCTGGCGCTGCGGCGTCAGCCGGTAGCCGCGCTGCCGCAGGTCGCTCTTCCAGTCGGTGCTCACCACGCCCCCCAGTGTACGGAGGGCGCGGCGCGCCACCCGGTGTCGTCTAGCGGAAGAAGGCGATGCCGTCGTCCGGCATGTCGGGCAGGTTGCGGGCCATCTCCGCGACCTCCTCCGGCGTCACGACCTTCTTCAGGTGCGCCGACATGTAGGGGCGGAGCGGGACCTCGGGGGTCGCCTTCTCGCCGACCCACATCAGGTCGCTCTTCACGTAGCCGTAGAGCCGCTTGCCGCCGCTGTACGCACCGGAGGCCGCGGTCCGGGCGACGGCGTCCGTCGCCAGGTCGATCTGCGGCTTCTGGTCGGCGAGCTCGCCGTACCAGATCTCGACGATGCCCTGGTCACGGACCATGACGACCTCGACCTTGCGGTCCTTGTCGATCCGCCAGTAGCCGCTCTCGCTCTCCAGCGGACGGACCTTGTTGCCGTCGTTGTCCAGGACCCACGAGTGGGAGCGGTACTCGATGAAGTCCCGGCCGTCGTGGCTGAAGGTCACGGACTGGCCGAAGTTGCACTTCTCGGCACCGGGGAAGTCGGAGACGCCCGCGCCCTCCCACGTACCGAGCAGGAACGCGAGGGGGACGAGGTCCGGGTTGAGGTCGGACGGGATCTCGATCATGAGTAGCTCTGGCGTTCTCTAGAAGTGGTTACCGCTGGCCCTGGTACAGCTTCTTCACGGTCAGACCGGCGAAGGCGATGACGCCCACGGCGACCAGGACCAGGAGGGTTTCGAAGAAAGCGATCATGGGGTGCTCCTCGACTGAGCGGTGAAGGCGGAACGGGCCGGACCCCAGCTTAGTGGGCTGGGGTCCGGGCCACTCGGTGAGGTGGGTCTCGCGGACGATCAGCCGAGGAGCTGCGCCTGGAGGGTGACCGTCTGCCGGAACGGCACCGTCAGCGCCCCGCCCTTCCGGGTCTGGGTGACCACCGCGAGGGTGTCCCCGGCCTGGATGTAGGCCCAGCGGGTCTGCTCGGGGCCGTACGGCGCCTTCTCCTTGTAGGAGTAGACGGAGAGGTCCGGCACGTCGACGTCCTGGGTGGACATGTCGATCTCCGCATCCTCGACCCCGAGCGGCAGTCGGCTCCCGCGGAAGACCTCGCGCGTGACCTCGTCCTTGAGGCCCTCCGCATACGCCACCGACGAGAACCGCAGCAGGTGGATCCGGGTGGTCGTGCCGTCGGGCGTGGTCCAGCCGCGGGCGGCCACGTGCCGGAGCGCCGAGTCGGCCAGGTACGCCTTCACCGTGCCCCGGTCCTTCTCCGCGAGCAGCGCGAGGTACGAGTCGACGCCGGTCCAGTCGCCCTTCAGCTTCGGGTCGACCGTGGCGCCCGCCGGCGCGGGCAGCAGGAGCTTCCGCAGGTCGGCGTGGTGGATCTCCCCCTCGTTGCCATCGGTGAACGGCCGGAGGGCCCCCTCGGGCAGCGCCGGAAGGGCGAGCTTCGGGTACTCCCAACGGCCGTCGGACTCGGTCGCGAGCCCCGGCACGTCGGTGCGGTCCATGGCGGTGATCCCCATGGCCGTACCGGCTCCGACACCACCGCAGACGAGCACGGCGGCGGTCCAGCGGGCGATGGCCCGGAGCAGGGGCTTGCGGGACTTCCCGGGCTTCGCCGGCGCGGCCTCGGCCTCGGCCTGCGGCTCGGGGACGGGCTCGGCCCGCGGCTCGGAGGCGGGCTCGGCCACCGCCTGCGCGGGGACGGACGTCTCGGTCTGCGTCTGCTCGGTCATACGTACTCCCCCGGGGATGCGATGTGGTCGAGCTGCTGCGTGAGCAGCTCGGCCACGGCCGCCTTGTCGAACGGCTTGGCGCCCGCCGCCTTGACGGTGACGAGGACGTCGGAGTCGTACGCGAGGCAGATCATCTCGTCCAGCGCCTCGGCCCGCTCCTCCTTGTCCAGCGAGTCGTCCACGGGCGCCATGTAGCAGACGGCGTTCCGGTGGTCCTTCACCTTGGGTCCCTTCGGGAACTCCAGAACGTCCATGACCTCCTTGCGGAGCCGATAGCTGTCCTTGATCCGCTTCTTGTCCTTCATCCGCGCGACCTCGAAGGAGACGACGAGGTCGCTGTTCGGGTCGGCGAAGGAACGGACCCCGATGCCTTCGATGCCGAGCTTGTCGACGTCCTTCTCGAACGCGCGGCGCTTCTTCCCGGACAACCCCTCGCCCGCCTGCTTCATCAGCGCGGTGGCCTCCGCGGCGCCGAGCTCGCCGTCGTTCCCGTACAGCTCCTCGTCGGGGCCGAACTCGTACCCCTCCGGCAGCGGCAGCAGGAGCTTGCTCAGCGGTGTGTCGGCCTTGCCGCGCGCCAGGGCGGCGGCCGGGTCCTCGTTCTTCCCCGCCTCCTCCTCGGCGCTCCACAGCTGTGTCGGCGCGGTGCGGTCGGCGGAGGAGACGGTGACGGCGGTGTACATGACGCCGGCGCCGATCAGGCCGAGGACGAGCACGGAGGGCAGGACGACGCCGAGCAGGATCCGCCGGGCACCCCGCTTCTTGAGCTCCTGATCCACTACGGGCTCGGTCACGTCGTTCCGGTCCTCACTCACAGGCGCCCCAGCTGTCGCTCGGCCAGGGAACGGATGTCCTTCTCGGAGATCTTCTCCGTGTCGTACATGAAGATCTCCACCGCGATGTCACCGCGGTGGAAGTAGGCCCGGGTCTCGTAGAGGTCCAGGTAGCCGGCCTCCCGCTGCACGGGGAAGACGTAGTAGCGGCCGTCGGCCGAGCCCTTGAGGGCCGTGCCCTCGTTCCGGGCGAACTTCTCCTCCGGCATGTAGGACTGCTGGTCCTCGATGTACTCCTGCGCGCCGCGGACGTCCCCGGACCGGTACTGGACGAGCCGGACCTCCGTCCGCTTGTGCTCGCCCGACGCCCAGGACGTCACGGCGATCCGCCGGACGCCCAGGCCCAGCTGGTAGTCGAGGGCTCTGCCGGGCTCTTTGAAGTCCGAGGCGAACGTGCTCACCGACATCCAGCCGTCACGGTCGGCGAACTCGTCCGCCTTCGCGCCGGCCGGCTTGGCCACCAGCAGCTTCCGCAGGTCGCCCTGCGCCTTCGCCTGCCGGTCCTCCTTCGCCGACAGCGGCGCCGGTTCCTGGCCCTTGGGCAGCGGCTTCGCCGGGTACGCGAGGCCGGGCTGGTTCAGCGGAGGGAGCGCGGTCGGTTCGCGGTCGGCCTGGATGCCGTAGCCGACGGCGGTGCCGCCGACGAGGCCGATGACGGCGGCGACTGCGATGAGACCGACGGTACGGAGGACCCGGCGGCGCGGCGCCCGGACCGGAGGCGCGGTTTCCGTGACCGGATCCGGCTCAGGTGGTGATGTTGTATCCGCATTTTGGATACTTTCTTCGATACTCAAGAGTCCCCCCACGAGACCTGAAGCGCGGATTCCGTCACCCGCGCACACAGCTGACACGCGAGGGGCGCATGAGGTTGCAGTGCCGCGCATTACAGTTCGGCATATGGCGAAGAAGCTCGTGATCAAGGTGACCGCAGGGGCCGACGCCCCCGAACGCTGCTCCCAGGCCTTCACGGTGGCCGCCGTCGCCGTCGCCAGCGGAGTCGAGGTCTCGCTCTGGCTGACCGGCGAGTCCTCCTGGTTCGCCCTCCCGGGCCGCGCGGCGGAGTTCGAGCTCCCGCACGCGGCGCCGCTGCCGGACCTGATCGACTCGATCCTGGCGGCCGGCCGCATCACGCTCTGCACGCAGTGCGCGGCCCGCCGCGAGATCACGGAGAAGGACGTCCTGGACGGCGTCCGCATCGCCGGCGCCCAGGTCTTCGTCCAGGAAGCACTGGCCGACGAGACCCAGGCCCTCGTCTACTGATTTCGACGCGCCTCTCGCACCGCTCGGCCCCGGGGGCCTCACGGGCTTCGAGACGCTGCGCCGGACTCCGCCCGGCGACGTCGGCGTGCCCGGCTGCTCACGGCTCCCGGCGCTTCTTGCCGTCGAGTTCGTCCCACCACTCGTCCGACTTCGGGTCGCCCGAGGGATCGTCCCACCAGCGGTCGTCCGGGCCCCGGCGGTTCGCGACCATCGCGGCGACCGGGGGGATGACCATGGCGACGACACACATGCCGATCGCGACCGGCATGGAGAACAGGCGCACGACGGCCCAGGCACCCACGAAAAGCACCAGGCAGACGCCCATCATCCAGAAGTAGACGCGTCGACGTCGTGCGATCACACCTTCAGCGTACGACCGGAACAGAACAGACCGAAGGGCCGTGCCTCAGGTCCTGGAATGGCGTCCAACCCCCCAGGAGGCACGGCCCTCCGGCCGTTCGGGTGCGGTGTGTCACCGCGCTCGCGGATCAGACCGCGATGGCCACGTCCGTCAGGCTGCCGGCCTCGGTGACGACGACCTTGCGGTCGGCCTGGGCACCGGGGACCAGGGCGCGGAGGGTCCACTCGCCGGTCGCCGCGTAGAAGCGGAACTGACCGGTGGCCGAGGTCGGGACCTCGGCGGTGAACTCGCCGGAGCCGTCGAGGAGGCGCACGTAACCGGTGACGGGCTCGCCGTCCTTGGTCACCTGGCCCTGGATGGCCGTCTCACCGGGCTTGAGCGTGCTGACGTCGGGGCCGCCGACCTGAGCTCCACACATGTTCTCTGTCCTGTCCTAGAGGTTTCGGGGTCGCGCGACCGGGTTACTTGTTGGCGCCGAGCTCGATCGGCACGCCGACGAGGGAGCCGTACTCGGTCCAGGAGCCGTCGTAGTTCTTGACGTTCGGGACCTCGAGCAGCTCGTGCAGGACGAACCAGGTGAGCGCGGAGCGCTCGCCGATGCGGCAGTAGGCGATGGTGTCCTTCGCCAGGTCGACCTGCTCGGCCTCGTAGAGGGCCTTGAGCTCGTCGTCCGACTTGAAGGTGCCGTCGTCGTTGGCGTTCTTCGACCACGGGATGTTGCGGGCGCTGGGCACGTGGCCGGGGCGCTGCGACTGCTCCTGCGGGAGGTGCGCCGGGGCGAGCAGCTTGCCGGAGAACTCGTCGGGCGAGCGGACGTCGACCAGGTTCTGGGCGCCGATCGCGGCCACGACGTCGTCGCGGAAGGCGCGGATCGAGGCGTCCTGGGCCTTGGCCTTGTACTCGGTGGCCGGGCGGGCCGGGACCTCAGCGACGAGGTCGCGGGAGTCGAGCTCCCACTTCTTGCGGCCGCCGTCGAGGAGCTTGACGTCCTGGTGGCCGTAGAGCTTGAAGTACCAGTAGGCGTAGGAGGCGAACCAGTTGTTGTTGCCGCCGTAGAGGACGACCGTGGTGTCGTTCGCGATGCCCTTGGCCGAGAGGAGCTTCTCGAAGCCCTCCTGGTCGATGAAGTCGCGGCGGACCGGGTCCTGCAGGTCCTTCGTCCAGTCGATGCGGATGGCGTTGCGGATGTGGTTCTTCTCGTAGGCCGAGGTGTCCTCGTCGACCTCGACAACGGCTACCTGCGGGTTGTCGAGGTTGGCCTCGACCCAGTCCGCGTCGACCAGGACGTCGCTGCGAGCCATGCTGTTCTCCTCCGGGGCAGTGTGCGGGGGTGTGCTGCGGTGGTGCGGGTGTGTGGTGCGGTACGCGTCGTCGCGTGCGTACGGACAGCGGACGTGCGTACGGCTCTGCACAGGGCGGCCCCGACGTCAGTCAACGGGCCTGAGGGATACGGGAGTTGGCGTCCCGCTCAGACTGAGCGACAGAGCATGGCGGCGACGCGGCACAGGTCTACTGCCCGCCGCTTCGTGAGATCCGCCTGTCGCTTCATGCCCTCGATCGTAGGGACGGACAGGCGGCCGTGTCACCGGTGTGTCGTATTTTGAGACGCGATCGTCCGAGATGCGAGACGTGATCACCGTGGGAGTCGGCTCCGGACGCCTCCGCGCCGAGGTGTCCGCTTCGCCTTCTGCGGATCGGACGGACCCGTCTCAGCATGTGACCAAGGGGGCCGTCCGGGCTCCCGTCAGCCCGCCAGGGCGACGTCCTTGCCGGACACGGTGACCGCCAGGCCGTCCGGGCGCGGCTCGACCTTCTCCACCTTCATGCCGGCGATCAGGCCGATCGGGCGCTCGAAGTCGGTGCGCGCGCGGACCAGGTCCTCGAGGCCCGGGATGCCGGCGCCCGGCACCTCGTCGGCGCGGACCCGGATGGTGTCGCCGTTCACGACGGTCACCGTGGACAGGACCGAACGGGTCAGGGTGCGGCCCAGGACCTTCACGCTGCCGGTGACCTTCACCTTGCCGTTCTCGCCGTAGGCGACGGTGGCCTCGCGGTCGGAGGCGGCGGTGAGGTCCGCGTACGAGATGAGGGCCGTGCCGCTCGCCGAGCCCGCCTTCGCGCCCGCCCAGTCGCCGGTCACGGTCACGTCCCGCAGGGACACGGTGAGCTCGCCGACCCGGATGTCCTTGTCGCCCGCCTTCGCCCGCACGCCGGTCGCCCGCACGTCGACCTCGTCGAACCGCTTGTCCGCGACCTGGGTGAGGAACGGGAAGCCCTTGATGTCGACCTCGATCGAGTCGCTGGTCGAGGCCGAGAGCTTCACCCGGCTCGACGCCTCCGACTCGGCGTACGCCACGGCCAGCCGGTCGATCCCGACGAGGATCCCGCCCAGCACGACGGCCACGATCAACAGAATCCGCAGTGCTCGCATGGGTTGCGCGTCCCCCCGTAGTGGTTCCCGTAAAAGTTCCGGCCCCCCGACACGAAGATCGACGTGTCGGAGGGCCGGTTGGTTCCCGTGCCCAGGACGGGCCGCAGGTCAGACCAGGGCGCGGCCCAGCAGGTAGACGGCGGGCGCGGCGGCGGTGAGCGGCAGCGCGACGCCCGCGGTCATGTGGACGAACCGCGACGGGTAGTCGTAGCTGGCCGCCCGCAGGCCGACCAGCGCGCAGACCCCGGCGCCGAGGCCGAGCAGCGCCCCGGAGGTGCCCAGGTCGGTGAGGCCGCCGGCCGCGATCCCGGCGCCCGCCGAGGCGAGCAGGGCGGCGACCAGGGAGACCGGTCCGGGCAGCGGCAGCGCCCGGGCGAGGACGGCGGCGGCGACGGCGGTCCCGCCGACGACCACGGCGTCCGGGGCGGCGCCGAGGTGCCCGGTGGCGACGACGGTCAGGGCGGCGGAGGCGATGGTGGCCATCAGGCCGTACATGCGCTCGTCGGGATCGGCGTGGCTGCGCAGCTGGAGGACGAGGCAGAGCAGCACCCAGACGCCGAGGGTGCCCAGGATCGCGGCGGCCGCGTGCTCCCGGCCGGTGGCGAGCAGGGCGGCGTCGGCGACGAGGCCGCCGAGGAAGGCGAGGGCGATGCCCTGCCGGGCGGGCCACATGCCGTTGAGCCGGAACCAGCCGGCGGCGGTGAGGCCCTGGAGCAGGACGAGCGGGACGAGGAGCCCGTACGAGCCGAGGGAGGCGCCGCCCGCGAGCAGCAGGCCGAGGACGGCGGTGAGGGCGGCGGGCTGCATGCCGGGCTCGATCACGGGCGAGCGGCCCTCGGCGCGGGCGCGCTGGGCGTCGGTGATGCGGGTGTTCCCGGAGGTGGTGGGCGAGGAGTAGGCGGGCCCCGCGTCGGCCACGGGGGCGGCCGGGGGTGCGGGCTCAGGCCCGGACTCGGGGTAGGCCGCGGGCGCGGGTTCGGCGAAGGCCGTCGGCGCGGGCGCGGGCTCCGCGTAGTACGCGGCGGGGTCCCCCTGCGACGGGTACTGCTCGTACGGCTGCTGCTGGTACGGCTGCTGTCCGTACGGCTCCGGCGTCCCGTGGCCCGCGGGGGCCTGGTGCTGCGGCGGCGGCGCGGCCTGCGGCTGGAGCCGGGTCTCGGCGGCCTGGGCCTGTGCCTGGCCCTGGGCCCGGGCGGCCTGGATCTGGTCGTACGAGACGGCCGGCTGGTACGTGGTGTCCCAGGTCTGGCCCTCCCACGTCTGCGTGACGTCGGCGGGGGTCTGCCCGTTCGCGTCGGCGTTCGCGTACGGGTCGTACTGCTGACCGCCGTAGTACTGGTCGTTGCTCATTGCTCTGGGGTTCACCCTCCTGCGAACGGGGGGAGCACCTCGACCGTGCCGCCCTCGGCAAGCCGTACCGTCTCATGGCTCCGGGTCCCGACGGGGTCGCCGTCGACCAGGAACGAGCACCGCTTGAGGACCTGGACGAGCTCGCCCGGGTGCTGTGCGCGGACCGCGTCGAGTGCCTCGGCCAGGGTCTCGGCGGTGTACGGCTCCTCGGCGACACCGGCGGCGGCCTTGGCCGCGGCCCAGTAGCGGATGGTTCCCGCTGCCATAGCGGCGCTCCCTTCGTTCGTGTGCGCGCCGCCCCCCATCATGAGCCATGCGCGCGCGGGCCGGTCCTCCCTGCGGCCACGCGCGTGGGCCGGCCCGTGGCTACGCGCGCGTGAGCCAGTCCCCCAGCCGGGCGAGCAGCTTTTCGTCGGCCGCGTTCTCGGCGTGGCCCATGCCCCGCTCCAGCCAGAGCTCCGCGTCGCCCGCGGCGGCCAGCATGCGCGGGTGGTCGAGCGGGAAGTACGCGTCGCGGTCGCCGTGCACGATCAGCAGCGGGGTCGGCGCGATCAGCGGGACCGCCTCCACGGGAGACAGGGGCACGGGGTCCCAGGCCCTGCTGTCGATCCGGGTGCCGAAGCCGTACCGGCCGACGAGGCGGCCCGCCGGCCGGGTGACCACCCAGTGGAGGCGGCGCATCGGGGCCGTGCCCCGGTAGTACCACCGGGCGGGCGCGGACACGGCGGCCACCGCGTCGGCGCGGGCCTCCGTCCCCCGCTCCAGGGCCGCCTGGCGCAGGACCACGGAGCCGCCCATGGAGAAGCCGAGCGTCGCCACGCGCGCGTGGCCGAGGTCACGGGCCCAGCGGACGGCGGCGGACAGGTCGAGGACCTCCCGGTCGCCGACGGTGGAGCGGCCGCCGGAGCGGCCGTGCCCGCGGAAGGAGAAGGTGACGACGGCCGCGCCGCGCTCCGCGAGGACGCCGGCGGCCCGCCGGACGGCGGGCCGGTCGGCCGCCCCGGTGAAGCCGTGGGCGAGGACCACCGCCGTATCGGTGACACTTGCCCGTGAGGGTTCGTAAACCGCCTCGATCCGGACACCGTCATCGGTACGCAGCATGGCGCGCCGGGGCAGCCGGTGATGGACGGAAGTGAGCGAGGAAACATCCACCATGTGAAATCGGCCCTCTCCCTCGGAACTCATGTCGGCTATTCTGCTGCCAGAGGATCCGGGCAACGCAGCCCCCGGGTCCTTTTGTGTTTTCCGACCGTTGTTACGGATGGATGAACAAAAGCTCTCGGGGCGCGAGAGCCGCACGTGAGCACACGTAGACGTCCTCGCAGGGACCGAGGAGGAACCGACGTCATGGACGAGCGAACGACGCACCACGGACCGAAGACGACCTGGGCAGGTGGCGCGCGATGAGTTCACTGCTGCTCCTGACCAACGCCCTCCAGCCGTCGACCGAGGTGCTCCCCGCCCTCGGCCTGCTGCTGCACAACGTCCGGGTCGCCCCGGCCGAGGGCCCCGCCCTCGTGGACACCCCCGGCGCGGACGTGATCCTCGTCGACGGCAGGCGCGACCTCCCGCAGGTGCGCTCGCTCTGCCAGCTGCTGCGCTCCACCGGGCCCGGCTGTCCGCTGATCCTGGTCGTCACGGAGGGCGGCCTCGCGGCCGTCACCGCCGACTGGGGCATCGACGACGTCCTCCTCGACACGGCGGGCCCCGCCGAGGTCGAGGCGCGGCTCCGGCTCGCGATGGGCCGCCAGCAGATCGTCTCCGACGACTCCCCGATGGAGATCCGCAACGGCGACCTGTCGGTCGACGAGGCGACGTACAGCGCGAAGCTCAAGGGCCGGGTCCTGGACCTGACCTTCAAGGAGTTCGAGCTGCTGAAGTACCTGGCCCAGCATCCGGGCCGGGTCTTCACGCGCGCCCAGCTCCTCCAGGAGGTGTGGGGGTACGACTACTTCGGCGGCACCCGTACGGTCGACGTCCACGTGCGGCGGCTGCGGGCCAAGCTCGGCCCCGAGCACGAGTCGCTCATCGGCACCGTCCGGAACGTCGGCTACCGCTTCGTCACGCCCGAGAAGGTGGAGAGGGCGGCGGAGGAGGCCCGCGCCAAGGAGGGGGCCCGCGCGGGCGGTCGCGTCAAGGACGCCACGGAGGACGTCACCCTTGCGGAGGACAGGAACGTGGCGGATGCCACAGTGCGGCCTGCCGGTAGGTAGGTCCCCCCGCGTAGACTTCCGCGCGTGGCCAAGGTGACGCGGGATGACGTAGCTCGACTGGCAGGTACTTCTACCGCGGTCGTGAGCTACGTCATCAACAACGGACCAAGGCCGGTCGCCCCGGCCACGCGCGAGCGTGTCCTCGCCGCGATCAAGGAGCTGGGCTACCGGCCCGACCGGGTGGCCCAGGCGATGGCCTCGCGCCGCACCGACCTCATAGGCATGATCGTCCCCGACGCGCGGCAGCCGTTCTTCGGCGAGATGGCGCACGCGGTCGAGCAGGCCGCCGCCGAGCGCGGGAAGATGGTCCTCGTCGGCAACTCCGACTACCGGACCGAGCGCGAGGTCCACTATCTGCGTGCTTTCCTCGGGATGCGGGTCTCCGGACTGATCCTGGTCAGCCAGGGCATGAGCGAGCAGGCCGCGAGCGAGATCGAGGCCTGGGACGCGCGCGTGGTGCTGCTGCACGAGCGGCCCGAGGCGATCGACGACGTGGCCGTCGTGACCGACGACATCGGCGGCGCCCAGCTCGCCACCCGGCACCTCCTGGAGCACGGCCACCCGTACGTGGCGTGCCTCGGCGGCGTCCCGAACACCCCGGCCGTCGGCGACCCGGTCGCCGACCACGTCGAGGGCTGGCGGCGCGCCATGCTGGAGGCGGGCCGCTCGACCGAGGGCCGGCTCTTCGAGGCCCCGTACAACCGGTACGACGCCTATCAGGTCGCCCTGAAGCTGCTCGCCGGGCCCGACAGGCCGCCGGCCATCTTCTGCTCCACCGACGACCAGGCCTTCGGCGTCCTGCGGGCCGCCCGTGAGCTGCGCATCGAGGTGCCGACGGAGCTGGCGGTCGCGGGCTTCGACGACGTGAAGGAGGCGGCGCTCACCGATCCGCCGCTGACCACGATCTCCTCGGACCGCCCGGCGATGGCCCGGGCGGCCGTGGACCTGGTCCTCGACGACTCGGTCCGCGTGTCGGGCTCGCGCCGGGAGCGCGTGAAGCTCTTCCCGTCGGCCCTGATCGTCCGCCGCTCCTGCGGCTGCCACGGGTAGAAGCCCCGCAGGGCCCCTCAGAAGACCTGCCGGGCCCGTCTTTATACGGGACATACGGGGTTCTGTCGGGCTTCTCAGCCGCTCCTCAGACGGTTCTCATGTACGGCTCCGAGAGTCATAGCCATGACGGACTTCCAGGAGCAGCAGCCGTACCACCCGCCGCAGCCGCCGAGGCCGCCGTACGAGCCGACGCGGCCGATGCAGGCGCCGTACGAGTCCTCGGGGCCGGCGCAGGGGCCGTACGAGCCGACGCGGCCGATCACCACCGAGCCGGGCACGACCATCTGGCCCTCGGGCGGTCACGTGCCGCCGCCGGTGGACCCGCCCCTCGTCGCCGCCGTCCCCGCTCCGGTCCCCTCGCCCCGCCGCCGCGCCAAGCGGGGGGTCGGGCTCATGGCGGCCGTGGCCATCGCGGCCGCGGCGGTCGGCGGCGGCACGGCGACGCTGGTGCAGCAGCTCACCTCCGACACCTCGGTGAGCGCGTCGGCCCCCGTCGTGAGCGGCACCAACGTCTCCACCGGCACCAAGGGCACGGTCGCCGGGGTCGCCGAGGCCGTCTCCCCCTCCATCGTGGAGATCTCCGCGACCTCCGACTCCGGCAAGTCCACCGGCTCGGGCGTGATCATCACCTCCGACGGCGAGATCGTCACCAACAACCACGTGGTCTCCGGCGCCTCCTCGGTCACCGTGCAGCTCAGCGACGGCAAGACCTACGCGGCCGAGGTCGTCGGCACGGACCCCGACAAGGACCTCGCCCTGATCAAGCTCAAGGGCGCCTCGGGGCTCAAGGCCGCCACGCTCGGCGACTCCTCGAAGATCAGGGTCGGCGACGAGGTCGTCGCGATCGGCTCCCCCGAGGGCCTGACCGGCACCGTCACCAGCGGCATCGTCTCCGCGCTCGACCGGGACGTGACCGTCGCCAAGGACGACGGCGGCCAGGACCAGCAGCAGGGGCAGCAGCAGTGGGACCCGCGGCAGGGCTGGCCGTTCGAGTTCGGCGGGCAGCAGTTCAACGGCGACACCGGCTCGTCGAAGACCACGTACAAGGCGATCCAGACCGACGCCTCGCTCAATCCGGGGAATTCCGGCGGCGCGTTGATCAATATGAACGGCGAGATCGTCGGGATCAATTCGGCCATGTATTCGCCCAGTTCTTCGAGCGGCTCCACCGCCGGAAGCGTCGGCCTCGGATTCGCGATCCCGATCGACACGGTGAAGGCCGACCTGGACGGCCTCCGCTCGGGCAGCGACAACTGAGCGGCATACGGACGGCATGCGACGCTGACCCCATGACGGGACACCCCTTGCCGGGACAGCAGAACGAAGCCGAGCGCATCCTCATCGTCGACGACGAGCCCGCCGTGCGGGAGGCCCTGCGCCGCAGCCTCGCCTTCGAGGGGTACGCGACGCGGGACGCCGTCGACGGACTCGACGCGCTCGCCGCGATGGAGTCGTACGCCCCCGATCTCGTCGTCCTCGACGTCCAGATGCCCCGCATGGACGGGCTGACGGCGGCCCGCCGGATCCGGGCCGCCGGCTCGACCGTGCCGATCCTGATGCTCACCGCCCGCGACACGGTCGGCGACCGGGTCACCGGCCTCGACGCCGGAGCCGACGACTACCTGGTGAAGCCCTTCGAGCTGGACGAGCTGTTCGCCCGCATCCGGGCCCTGCTCCGCCGCAGCTCCTACGCCTCGGCGTCCGCCGCCGCCCCCGCCGAGGACGACGTCCTGGCCTTCGAGGACCTGCGGATGAACCTGGCCACGCGCGAGGTGACCCGGGGCGGCCGGACCGTGGAGCTGACGCGGACCGAGTTCACGCTCCTGGAGATGTTCCTCGCGCACCCGCGCCAGGTCCTGACCCGGGAGCAGATCCTGAAGACCGTGTGGGGCTTCGACTTCGAGCCCAGTTCCAACTCGCTGGACGTGTACGTGATGTATCTGCGGCGCAAGACCGAGGCCGGCGGCGAGCCGCGCCTCGTCCACACCGTACGGGGCGTGGGCTACGCGCTGCGCGGAGGAGGCGGGGAGTGACGGGCCCCCTGAGGACGACCGGTCCCCGTGGAATCCCGCTGAGGAACTGGTTCCGCTCGCGGCCGCTGCGCTCGCGCCTCGCGCTGCTCACCGCGGCCGCCGTGGCGTTCGCGGTGGCGGCCGTCTCGCTGGCCTGCTGGTTCGTGACGCGGGCGCAGCTGGAGAACGAGCTGGACTCCTCGCTGCGCAGCACCCGCCTGGACGCGAACGGCGTGCAGAGCCTGCTGGCGATGTGCCGCCAGGGCACGACGCCGCCGCCGGTGGCGGGCTCGTACACGGTGCAGGTCATCCTCGCCGACGGCGGCGTGTGCACCTCCGGCGAGGCCGCGATCCCCGCCGGGGCCGGCGACCTCGCGGTGGCGCGCGGGCAGCTGGACGACGTCCTGCACACGGTGAAGGACGACGCCGGCCGGGAGATGCGGGTCTACACCTACCCGCAGGACGGCCCCGTCGGCCTCGCGGTCTCCGTCGCCCGGCCGCTCTCCGAGATCGACAACTCGATGTCCACGCTCCGCTGGGTGCTGCTCCTGGTCTCCGGGATCGGCGTCGTCGGCGCGGGCGCGGCCGGCCTGTGGGTCGCGCGGACCGGCCTCGAACCGGTGAACCGGCTGACCGACGCGGTCGAGCACGTCGCCGCGACCGAGGACCTGACCGTCCGCATCCCGGTGGAGGGCGAGGACGAGATCGCCCGTCTGTCGCGGTCCTTCAACGCGATGACGGCGGCGCTCGCGAGCTCCCGGGACCGGCAGGCGCAGCTCATCGCGGACGCGGGCCACGAACTGCGGACGCCCCTGACCTCCCTCCGCACGAACGTCGAGCTCCTCGCGCGCAGCGAGGAGACCGGCCGGGCGATCCCGCCGGACGACCGGCGGGCCCTGATGGCCTCGGTGAAGGCGCAGATGACGGAGCTGGCCGCGCTGATCGGCGACCTCCAGGAGCTGGCCCGCCCGGACGCGGTACAGCCGGGGCCCCTCGAGGTGGTGCCGCTCCACACGATCCTGCGGACGGCCCTGGACCGGGCTCGGCTGCGCGGCCCGGAGCTGACCTTCGTCACGGACCTCGCGCCCTGGTACGTACGGGCCGAGGCGCCGGCCCTCGAACGGGCCCTCGTGAACGTCCTGGACAACGCGGTGAAGTTCTCGCCGCCCCGGGGCACGGTCGAGGTGAGCCTGATGCGGGGCGAGCTGACCGTCCGCGACCACGGGCCCGGCATCGCCCCGGACGAGCTCCCGCACGTCTTCGACCGCTTCTGGCGCTCCCCGTCGGCCCGCAGTCTGCCGGGCTCGGGCCTGGGCCTGTCGATCGTGGCGCGTACGGTCCGCCAGGCGGGCGGCGCGGTGTCGCTGGAGCCGGCGGAGGGCGGCGGCACGGTGGCGAGGCTGCGGCTGCCGGGGGCGCCGACGCCACCGCCGGCGCTCTGAGAACCGGCCCTACGGAGACTCGTGGACGGCCACGGCCTGAACCCCGACGGAACGATCGCGCGCGGGGGCGCCGCGCTAGTTGTGCCGGAGCAGCGCCTCCACCAGCCCCGTCCGGGTGTTGGGGAAGTCCAGGGGCACGATCCCGAGGCCGACGCGGCCGGCCAGTTCGGAGCCGTCCAGGAAGCCGTGGACCCACGGGTTGAGCCGGTCGGAGTTCCAGCGGGGCGGCAGGTAGGCGGAGGTGCTGACGAAGTTCACGTAGAGCCGGCCTGGCTGGGCGACGGCGGCGCGGAACTGGGCCTGGATCTTGGGGTACTTGGCGTCGGGCAGGGCGTTCCAGTCGTCCTGGACGGCGAAGACGGCCGGGTCGGCCCATCTCAGGCCGGGGAGCCCGCCGTTGTCGGCGAGGAGCACCACCCGGCCGCGCGCCTCGCCGAGGAGGGGCAGGGTGTCCCCGATCCGGAAGAGGGAGCGCCATCCGCGTCGGTCGAGGTAGTCGTCGAAGACGGCGCGGAAGGTGGCGTCGGACTCCTCGGAGTACTCCTGCTTGACCCGCATGAGGACGGTCTCGGAGGGGTGCGCGGCGAGGAAGTCCCGGCAGGCGACGAGGACGTCGCCGAACATCATGTTCTGGTAGGAGGCGCCGTGGTGGATGGCGAAGGACCCTCCGGTCACCCGGCACCGCACGTCCAGGAACCGGACGCCGCTGTCCAGCTGCTGGGCGATGGTGGTGTTCTGGCACTCGCTCCAGGGGCCGCCGTACCGGGCTCCGGAGTCGTGCGTGCCGGGGATGGTGAGCCGTCGCAGATCGGCGCCGTCCCCGTGCGCCCCCATCCACGCGCGCGTGTCCACGGCGAAGGCGCTGGGCGCCCCGACGAACAGTGCGGCTCCGGCCCCCAGGGCCCCCATGAGTAAGCGTCGTCGCTCCATGGCCCGCACTATGCCAGCGCTTGACGTGCCCCTGCCATACCACTGCACGGGCCTTTCGGACGGCCGCCCTATACAAACGTATTGCACATCCGTATTAAACGATCGTATAGTCAATGTATCGAAGCCGACACGGCATCAGACACCCACGGGGGAAACCGACATGCGCAAGGAACTCACCACCGTCGACGGCCGTACCCTCTCCTACCTGGACTTCACTCCCGACAGCACCGGCCGCCCGCTGCTCGCCCTGCACGGCCACCTCTCCGAAGGTGCCTCCTTCGCCCACCTCGCCGAGGCCCTCGGTCCCGAGTGGCGAGTCATCGCCCTCGACCAGCGCGGCCACGGGGACTCCGACCGCGCTCCCGACTACCGCCGCGAGGGCTATGTCGCCGACGCCCTGGCCCTCCTCGACCACCTCGGCCTGGACCGCGTGGTCCTCGCCGGACACTCGCTCGGCGCGGTCAACGCGTACCACCTGGCCGCCACCCGGCCCGACCGCTTCACCGGTCTGATCTCGATCGACACCGCGGCCGAACTCCCCGAGACCGGCACCAGCCCGCTCGCCTTCGTGCTCGGCCTCCCCTACACCGCCCCCACCCGCGAGGAACTCGTCGCCGCCTGCGGCCCCCTCGGCCCGATGATCGCCCCCGCACTGCGCCCGCACGCCGACGGCTGGAGACTGCCCTTCCACCCCCAGGACACCGTGGACTCCGAGACCCTGGTCCACGGCGACCACTGGGCCGCCTGGCTCGCGTCCGAGTGCCCGGCCCTGCTGGTGCACGGCACCGACAGCCAGGTGCTCACCTCCGAGCACGCCGCCGACATGACCGCCCGTCGCCCGCGCACCACCCTGGTCGAACTCGCCACCGACCACTTCGTCCAGCTGAAGGACCCGGCCGGACTGGAGAAGGCGGTGCGGGAGTTTCTGGCCGGCCTGTGAGCTGAACGAGAGCCGCCCGGCGAGCGGACCGAGAAAGGGGTGGCGCCCGCCGAAGCGGACACCACCCCTCACGCCGAGCGTTCGGGCGAAATTCACACGCACATGACGCAGGTCACCGCGTGACGGTGAACCCGCACCAGGGCGTCCAGTCCGAGGCCCGGTCGCCGCCGATCGTGCGCAGCCGGAACTGGTACGCACCCGGCTTCAGTTCACCCGCGCCGAGCGCGAGGTTGAAGACCATGCCGTTCGGCCAGATCTTCTCGGTCTTGGTGATGAGCGCGGCCTCGCCGGGCCTGCCGACCTCGAACGTGGCCTTCAGGGAGTGGTAGCTCCTGTTCTTGCCCGCGTCCTTGCCGAACTTCACGGGCGAGGCGGCGAGCGCCCCGCCGTTCGCGCCCGAGATCACCGGGGCCGGGCCGTTCTCGCAGAACTGCGCCTGCTCGTAGGGTCCGGCGAAGACCCGGAGCGTTCCCGGCACGGTGGGCTCGACCTGCGATCCCGTCGCGTTCGTCGCGCTGACGACCGCGACGGAGACGAGCGCGGCGACCGCACCGGCGGCCGCGCCGATGCGTCGGATGTGCTTTCTGTTCACGGGAGGACCATCCTTTCCGGGACTAGCGCGGGGTGTAGTAGAGGTGCGTGGAGCCGTCGTAGCCGTTCGCGCATCCGTAGGAGTTCCAGATGAGCTGGTTGTAGACGTTCTCCGCCCCGTAGTCGTCGCAGTAGTACCAGGAGGCGTGGGCTCCGTCGTAGAAGTTCCCGACGGACGTGGCACCCATGGGCTTGATCAGCCACTGCTTGCCCACCGTGGCGACGCTGGCGCCGCCGTACACGGGCGTCTTGTCGCTGGGGCTCGTCGGGCCGTACGAGTTGTTGAGGATCTGCCCGGCGGCCTTCCGGCCCGTGGCGACGCCGAGGTCGCCGTCCCACTGGTAGTGCACCCCGAGGTAGACCCGGCTCCGGGCGTTCTCGGTGGCCGCCGCACTGAAGTTGGCGAAGGTGCGGGTGACCCCGACCGCGTGCGGGTCCTCGGTGGTGCCGGTGAAGGAGATGTTGTCCGTACCGAAGAACTGCTTCATCGACTCGGCCCACGCCCCGGCGAAGGTCGCGTGCCCGGAGACGTACGCGGGGAACGGAGGGCTGAAGTGGTTCCCGGCCGCGTCGGCCGAGAGCGGCTGCCAGGAGCTGTTCTGCACGGTGTCCGGGTTGCCGTCCGAATCGGCCAGCTTGACGGCGCTCTCGGGCCGCCACAGGTCGATGGCGGTCTGGTACTTCTGGTCCCAGGCGGAGATCCCCGCGTCCGCCATCGCGCCCGCGATCAGCGCGAAGAGCTGGACGTTGGCGATCTGGTCGAGTCCGCGCTGCGTGGAGACGATCCGGGTGTGGGTGAAGAGCTGACCCGGCGGCTTGTAGGTGCCGTTCAGGTCGTTGGCCCAGAACCAGGCGATCTGCGTCTGCTCCGGGGTCCGCGTCGTGCTGTTGGCCGCGCCGAGCTCGGCGACCTCCTTGAACTGGGCCGTGTAGGCCGGGCTCTTCAGCAGCTCGGGCATCGTCGCGATCCCGGCGGGCGGCTGCGGACGCAGGTCGGCCGCCGTGGTCTTGGTGTGCGTCCACGGGTAGTCGCCGTAGTCGACGAACTTCTTGACCTTGCCCCAGTTCGGATCCGCCGCAGGACCGGAGCCCGTCGGCCGCCACTGGCCGGGGGCGGTGCTCGGGGTGTACGGCGTGGTGTCCTGCGATCCGTCGCCGGTACGGCGGGCGATCATCGCCGCGGCGGCCTTCTCGCCGACGCTCTTGCCCTCGGTGGTGGTGGCGTCGACCGGCTCGCCCGTACGGGCCGCCGTGAGGTACGGGGTGAAGTCCAGCGCGGGGAAGGTGGACTTGAGGACGTTGTAGGCGGCGTGGTCCAGGGCCGCGTCGACGTTGGGGGCGACGCCGGCCTTCACGCTGATGCCGGGGGTGTAGAGCGCCCCGATGCAGTTCTCCGGCTTGAAGCCGCCGCTGCTGTGACAGCGGCTGGCGTTCGCGGCGTCGTACATGGCCAGGTGCATCATGGCCCCGGACCGTGCCAGGGGTCCGGGGGAGCCACCCGTGGCGACGTAGGCGTCGAGCAGCGCGTCGTTCCAGTAGAGGACCCGGTCGCCCACGGTCGAACTGGCGTGTGCGGGCGCCGATGTGCCCGCGCCTGCCAGTAACAGCGCCAGTACGACGGTGATGGAGCGTCTGACGGGATGTTTCACGGTCTTGCCCCTCCAGAGATCACAGAAGTTGATCGTGCACCGACAAGATCACGAGCAGCATATGGCCGTCGTCCGTCCGAGTCCCGGGTTCGGGATGAATGCCCGTGCACCATGCGGCCAGTGCCGGGAGCCGACTTTCGGACAGGACGCACGGGACCCCGCCGGGCCATGACGGCCCGACGGGGTCCCGGTCCTACGCCCCGGAGGCCGGTTACGGCTTCGGGGGGTACACCACGGTGATGCGGTCCGCCGCAGGCACCTGCAGCGGGCTGGCCGCCGAGGAGCGGGCCGCCAGGTAGGCGTTGAAGACGTCCAGGTCCGAGGCGCCGACCAGCTTGTTCCTGCCGGTGGCCAGGGCCGCGAAGCCGTCGCCGCCGCCCGCGAGGAACTCGTTCATCGCGACGCGGTAGGTCTTCGCCGGGTCGATCGCCTCACCGTTCAGCTTGATCGTGCCGTCGACGACGCGGTCCGCGCCCGTCTTCGTCAGGTCGAGCGTGTACGTCAGACCCTTCGACACCTGAAGGATCTTGATCGAGTTCAGGTTCGATCCGCTGACCTGCTGCTTCAGTGCGGTGATCAGGTTCGCGCCGGTCAGGTCGACCACGTTCATCATGTTGGTAAAGGGCTGCACGTTGAAGGCCTCGCCGTACGTCACCACACCGTCGCCCTCGGCGCCGGACGCCTTGTAGACGAGGTCGGAGCGGATGCCACCCGGGTTCATCAGGGCCAGCTGCGCGCCGCCCTTGTCCGCCGGGGCCAGGCCCTCCAGCTGCGCGTCGGCGATCACGTCGCCGAGCGGCTTCTCGTACGCCGTGGAACCGCGGCCGTCGATGTTGGCGGCGATGAAGCCCTGCGGCCGGTTGGAGACCGGGGCGGCGAGCGGGCGCCAGTCCTCGATCAGCTTCGTCATGTCCGCGGCCTTCGGCACGTCACGGGTGACGACGTGGTTGGCGGAGGCGACGGCCGTGCGCACGATGTCCTTGGTGGCGCGGTCGTACGTCAGCGTCGTGTCCGTGTACAGCTTGCCGAACGAGGACGCCGAGGTGACCAGGCGCGGCTTGCCCGTCGGGTCCGGGATGGAGCACACGTACGCCTGGTGCGTGTGGCCGGTGACCAGCGCGTCGACCTGCGGCGAGACGTTCTTGGCGATGTCGACGATCGCGCCGGAGACGCCCTCGCCCTCGCCGTCACCGTCGCCGTCGCAGTTGTAGTCGACCGACGACGAGGCCGGCATGCCGCCCTCGTGGACCAGGGCGACGATGGACTTGACGCCCTTGCGCTCCAGGATCTTCGTGTACTTGTTGATCGTCTCGACCTCGTCGCCGAACTTCAGGCCCTTGACGCCCTCGGCGGTGACCACGTTCGGGGTGCCCTCCAGGGTCACGCCGATGAAGCCGATCTTGACGCCGTCCTTCTCCCAGACGAAGTACGGGTCGAGCAGCGGCTTGCCGGTCTTCTCGTCCGTCACGTTCGCCGCGAGGTACGGGAAGTCGGCGCCCTCGAAGTTCTTGCCCTCGACGAAACAGCCGGCGGTCGGGTGACAGCCGCCGTTCTGCATCCGGGCCAGCTCGCGCGCGCCCTCGTCGAACTCGTGGTTGCCGACCGAGGTGACGTCCAGGTCCAGCTGGTTCATCGCCTCGATGGTCGGCTCGTCGTGGAAGAGCGCGGACAGCAGCGGCGAGGCGCCGATCAGGTCACCGGCCGCGGCCGTGATGGAGTAACGGTTCCCCTCACGCGCCTGGCGCAGGTGCGTGGCCAGGTACTCGACACCACCGGCGTCGATCTTCTCCGTCGTGCCGTCCGGCTTGGTCCGGATGACCTGCCCGGACGTACCGGCCGGCGGCTCCAGGTTGCCGTGCAGGTCGTTGAAGGAGAGCAGCTGGACGTCGACCATCCGGCCCCATCCCTTGCCGTTCGTCCCCTGCCCGGCGGCGAACTCATCCCCGGCCGCCCCTGCCGACGGCATCGTGGCGACGAGCGCCCCGACGGTCGCGATCCCCGCGCCGACGGCGAGAATTCGCCGTGCCGTCTTGTTCTTCCTCGGTGTCGCTGCCATCTCTCCCCTAGTCCCCTTGCCCCGTTTGGTGGGCCTTGATCTGCTCCCCGTTGCGCGTGCAGCCTAGAGTCAACGCGCGTAGCGCAACAGGGGGGAGCTGGTTACAAGACAGTTGCCTCTTGCTGACGAGCTGTCGCCGTAGGCTCATAGCCATGACTTCCGACACGGTGCCGGCCCTCGAACCGGGACGGCAGATCCACACGTATGACGAGCTCACCCCCGAGCAGGTCCAGGACGTACTGGAGCTGCTCGCGGCCGCCGACCAGGCAGACGGCATGCACGCCGTGTCCGAGCAGGGGCGGCTCTACCTGCGCCACGGCAGGCGCGAGGGCGTGCGGCACTTCCTCCTCACCGTCGGCCCCCGCCTGTACGGCTACGCCCAGCTGGAGGACACCGACCCGATCGAGGCCCCGGCCGCGGAACTGGTCGTCCACCCCTCCCACCGGGGCCGCGGCCACGGCCGGGCGCTCGGCACCGCCCTGCTCAACGCCTCCGGCAAGCGGCTGCGCGTCTGGGCGCACGGCGGCAAGTCGGCGGCCCGGCACCTCGCCCAGGTCCTGGGCCTGACGCTCTTCCGCGAGCTGCGCCAGCTGCGCCGCCCCCTGGTGCCGCTCGACCTCCCGGAGCCGGTGCTGCCCGAGGGCGTCACCGTCCGCACCTTCGTCCCCGGCCAGGACGACACGGCCTGGCTCGCCGTCAACGCCGCCGCCTTCGCGCACCACCCGGAGCAGGGCTCGCTCACGCAGCGGGACCTGGACGACCGGATGGCCGAGCCGTGGTTCGACCCGAAGGGCTTCTTCCTCGCGGAGAAGGACGGCCGGCTGATCGGCTTCCACTGGACGAAGACGCACGCCGAGGAGCAGCTCGGCGAGGTGTACGTGGTGGGCATCCTGCCGGACGCCCAGGGCGGCGGCCTCGGCAAGGCGCTGACCGCGATCGGCCTGCGGCACCTGGCGGCGCAGGGGCTGCCGACGGCGATGCTGTACGTGGACGCGGACAACAAGGCGGCGGTGCGGGTCTACGAGGGGATCGGGTTCACGACGCACGAGGTGGACCTGATGTACCGCACGGAGTCGTGACCCGCCCGTACCGGACGGAGCCGTGACCGGCCCGTACCGCACGGAGTCGTAACGCCTGGTGCACAGGGGGCGGTTGACACCGCCCCCTCCTTTCCACCACCCTTTCACTACTTGATTAGTGAAAGGGTGGTGGAAGGGATCGTGGTCGAGTACCGCATCGACCGGCGCAGCGGCGTCGCCACCTACCTCCAGATCGTCCAGCAGACGAAGCAGGCCCTCCGGATGGGCCTCCTGGAGCCCGGCGACCGACTGCCCACCGCACGCGAGGTCGTCGAAGCGACGGCCATCAACCCCAACACGGTCCTCAAGGCCTACCGCGAGCTCGAACGCGAAGGCCTCGTCGAGGCCCGCCGCGGCCTCGGCACCTTCGTCCGCGCCACCCTCGGCACCGGCCCCGCCGACTCGCCCCTCCGCGGCGAACTCACCGACTGGGCCCGCCGGGCACGCGCCGCCGGACTGGAGCGGGAGGACGTGGCCGCGCTCTTCGCATCCGTACTGAAGGAACACTTCGAGGGGGACGAATGACCGGTCCGGTCATCGAGGCCGACGGCCTCGGCATGCACTACCGACGGCGTGGCGGAGCCTGGGCCCTGAAGGACTGCACGTTCGCCCTGCCCGCCGGCCGGGTCGCCGCCGTCGTCGGACCCAACGGGGCGGGGAAGTCGACCCTTCTCGGCCTGGCCGCGGGCCTGCTGCGCCCCACGGAGGGCCGGATCACGGCCCCCGCGAGGGACCGCCTCGCGTACGTCGCCCAGGACAAACCCCTGTACGGGCAGCTCACCGTCGCCGAGACGCTGCGCCTGGGCCGCGAACTCAACCCGGACCGCTGGGACCCGGCCGTCGCCGAGAGCATCGTCGCGGCCGGCCCCCTGCCCGCGAACGCCCGGGTCCGCTCCCTCTCCGGCGGGCAGCGCACCCGGCTCGCGCTCGCCCTTGCCCTCGGCAAGCGGCCCGAACTGCTGCTCCTGGACGAGCCGATGGCGGACCTCGACCCCCTCGCCCGGCGCGAACTCATGGGTGCCCTCCTGGCCGACGCCGCAGAACGCGGCACGACCGTCGTCATGTCCTCGCACATCCTTACCGAGCTGGAAGGCGCCTGCGACCACCTGCTCCTCGTGCAGGACGGCCGCATCCGCCTCGACGGCGCGATCGACGACCTGCTCGCCGCGCACACCCTGGTGACCGGCCCGGTCGCCGACCTCTCCCCGCACACGGTCGTCGAGTCCCGGACGACGGGCCGTCAGCTCACGGCCCTCGTCCGCCGCGAGGGCCCTGTCGAAGGCCCGTGGGTGGCCACCGAACCCTCTCTGGAGGAACTCCTCCTCGCCCACCTCCGCACCACCGAAGGAGCCTCCGCATGAGCGCCCTCGCCCTCAGGGGCCCGCACTGGGTGACGGCCCGCCAGCACCGGCGGGCGCTGTGGCTGACGGTCGCGGCGGTGGCCGTGTCCCTGGCGGTGATCGGGGGGCTGCGGGTCTGGGACATGAGCAAGGACGCCGAGCTCCCGGACAGGTGGGGCCGGGGCTACGATCTGCTGCGCGCCGCCATGGCGCAGTTCTCCCAGGGGATGCTCGCGCTGCCCCTGCTCGTCGGGGCTTTCGTCGCGGGCCCCCTGATCGCCCGCGAATTCGAGTCGGGGACGTACAAGCTGTCGCTCACCCAGTCGATCACCCCGGTCACCTGGCTCCGGACCAAGCTCCTCACCGCGACCGCCGCCTCCCTCGCGACCACTCTCGCCCTCACGGCGGTCTATCTGATCGGCTGGCAGCGGGTCTCGGGCACCTACGGCCTCCACTGGGCCGAGCGCGGCCCGTACGAGGCCACCGGCACGGTCCTCGCCTCGTACGTCCTGCTCGCCATCGCCGTCGGCGCCCTCGTCGGCCAGCTGGTCCGCCGCACTCTGGTGGCCATGGCCGCCACCGGCGGGGTGGTGGGCCTGGTCATGCTCGCCCTCGGCGCCGTCCGCTGGGACTTCCTTCCGGTACGGACGATCACCGGCCGGGCCCACGAGGGCGTCTACGCCCTCCAGGCGCCCGGGAGCGGCCTGCTCGTGGAACAGGGGCTGATCAGCACCGACGGACAGCGGCTCCCTGGGTACTTCTGCTACGACACGGATGTCCCCGACGGCAGCTGCCGTCCCGACGAGGCCATCGGCGTCCAGTACCTCGACTACCACCCCTTCGCCCATTTCTGGCCCACCCAGCTCATCGAGTCCGGCATCCTCCTCGCCCTCGCCGCCCTCGCGACCTACGCCGCCTTCCGCGTGCTGCGCGCCCGCCTCCCCCAGCGCCGCCCCGGAAGACGCGCGTAGAGGACACGCGTAGACATACCGGGGGCGGGGCCCCGACAAGGGCCCCGCCCCCGATTCCCGTACGACATGTCGTCGTTACCGGCCATTCAGACGCGCTTGCGACGCTCACGCAATGAAGCGCTCCGTGTCCGCTCTCCCCAAGGGGAGACTTCCCTCCCCCACGGCCCGCTCCGACGCGCCCGACCACCCCTTCGCGCGGAAGAATGGGGCCATGAGCCAGCAGCCCGCCGAGGTCCCGGTCCAGCCCTCCGCCACACCGTCCGTCCTGTCGTCCGAAGCGTCGGCCACCGCGCCGTCCCTCGGTTCCCTGACCGCGCACCGCGCGCACGTGGTGAACGGGACCGTCGTGACCGACATCGACCCCGACCTGGACTCCGATCCCGACACCTACGAGGACGACGGCGCGCTCGGCGACGAGCTGCCGCAGGGTCGTTTCCTCGACCGGGAGCGCAGCTGGCTCGCGTTCAACGAGCGCGTCCTCGAACTCGCCGAGGACCCGACGACCCCCCTCCTCGAACGGGCGAACTTCCTCGCGATCTTCGCCTCGAACCTCGACGAGTTCTTCATGGTCCGCGTCGCGGGACTGAAGCGCCGCATCGCCACCGGCGTCGCCACCCGCTCCGCCTCCGGCCTCCAGCCCCGCGAGGTCCTCGACCTGATCTGGACCCGCTCGCGCGAGCTCATGGCCCGGCACGCCGCCTGCTACCAGCAGGACGTCGCCCCGGCCCTCGCCGACGAGGGCATCCACCTGATCCGCTGGCCCGAGCTCACGGAGAAGGAGCAGGCGCGGCTCTTCACCCTCTTCCGGCAGCAGATCTTCCCGGTCCTCACCCCGCTGGCCGTGGACCCGGCCCACCCCTTCCCGTACATCTCCGGCCTCAGCCTCAACCTCGCCGTGGTCGTACGCAATCCGGTCAGCGGCCACCGCCACTTCGCGCGCGTGAAGGTGCCGCCGCTGCTCTCCCGCTTCCTGGAGGCCTCCCCGCAGCGGTACGTGCCCCTGGAGGACGTCATCGCCGCGCACCTGGAGGAGCTGTTCCCCGGCATGGAGGTGCTGGCGCACCACATGTTCCGGGTCACCAGGAACGAGGACCTGGAGGTCGAGGAGGACGACACGGAGAACCTGCTCCAGGCCCTGGAGAAGGAGCTCATGCGGCGCCGCTTCGGGCCCCCGGTGCGCCTGGAGGTCGAGGAGTCCATCGACCCGTACGTCCTCGACCTGCTGGTGCGCGAGCTGAAGGTCTCCGACGCCGAGGTCTATCCGCTGCCCGGCCCGCTCGACCTCACCGGCCTCTTCGGGATCGCCGGGCAGGACCGGCCCGAGCTGAAGTACCCGAAGTTCGTCGCCGGCACCCACCGGGACCTCTCCGAGGTCGAGTCGGCGTCCGCGCCCGACATATTCGCCGCGCTGCGCGAGCGGGACGTGCTCCTGCACCACCCGTACGACTCCTTCTCGACGTCCGTGCAGGCCTTCCTGGAGCAGGCCGCCGCCGACCCGGACGTCCTCGCGATCAAGCAGACGCTGTACCGGACCTCCGGCGACTCCCCGATAGTGGACGCCCTCATCGACGCCGCCGAGTCCGGCAAGCAGGTCCTCGTCCTCGTCGAGATCAAGGCCCGCTTCGACGAGCAGGCCAACATCAAGTGGGCGCGCAAGCTGGAGGAGGCCGGCTGCCACGTCGTCTACGGCCTCGTCGGCCTGAAGACCCACTGCAAGCTGTCGCTGGTCGTACGGCAGGAGGGCGAGCTCCTGCGCCGCTACTCGCACGTCGGCACCGGCAACTACCACCCGAAGACGGCCCGGCTCTACGAGGACCTGGGCCTGCTCACCGCCGACCCGCAGGTCGGCGCCGACCTCTCCGACCTGTTCAACCGGCTCTCCGGCTACTCCCGCCGCGAGACGTACCGCCGCCTGCTCACCGCCCCCAAGTCGCTGCGGGACGGGCTGGTCTCCCGGATCACCAAGGAGATCGCGCACCACCGCGCCGGGCGGCCCGCGTACGTACGGATCAAGGTCAACTCGATGGTCGACGAGGCCGTCATCGACGCCTGCTACCAGGCCTCCCGGGCCGGCGTCCCCGTCGACATCTGGGTCCGCGGCATCTGCGCCGTCCGCCCCGGCGTCACCGGCCTCTCGGAGAACATCCGGGTCCGCTCGATCCTCGGCCGCTTCCTGGAGCACTCCCGGGTCTTCGCCTTCGGCAACGGCGGCGAACCCGAGGTCTGGCTCGGCAGCGCCGACATGATGCACCGCAACCTGGACCGCCGGATCGAGGCCCTCGTACGGGTCTCCGACCCGGCGCACCGGGCAGCGCTCACCCGGCTCCTGGAGACCGGGATGTCCGACACCACCTCCTCCTGGCACCTCGGCCCCGACGGGAACTGGACGCGCCACGCGACCGACCCCGAGGGCAGGCCCCTGAGGCACGTCCAGGAGATGCTCATCGACGCGCGGAGGCGCCGGCGTGCACAACCCTGACCACTCGCAGGACGTCACGGCGGGCGAGGTCCTGGCCCCCTACCTGCACGCGCGGGCCGCGGACTTCCTCCGCGGCCTGCGCCTGCACACCGAGAGCGGCTCCGACACGGCCGGAGCGGAGGAGGCCTCCCGTACGCTGCGGGGCGCGGCCCGCCGGATCGGCGGCACCCTCCACACCTTCCGGCCGCTGCTCGACACGGCCTGGGCCGACCAGCTGCGCACCGAGCTCGCCTGGCTCTCCGGCACGCTGGCCCTGGAGCAGGCCTGCACCTCCCGGCTGGTCCGGCTGGTGGACGCGCTGTCCCGCCTGTCGAGCGGCGGGGGTCCGGTGCCGGCGGCCCGGGGTTCGGAGAGCACGGGGCTCACGGTCGGCGCGGCCCGGGCCGGCGCCCTCCTCGAACGCCAGCTGACCCTGGCCCGCACGCGCGCCCACTCCGCCTCCCTCCAGGCGCTCGGCTCCGCCCGCTTCCACGCGATCGCCGACGCCGTCGCGCTCCTCGCCTCCGAGGTGCCGCTCGGGCCGGCGGGCGCGGCCCCGGCCATCGAGGTCATCGACGCCCCCGCCGAGCTCGCGGAGCGGCGCCTCCTCGACGCGGTGGCGGCGCTCCCCCTCGCCCGGGCGGCGCACCCGTACAACGCGGACGCCCTCGCCCTGGCCGCCGGCGAGAGCCAGGACGCGCCCTGGCACCAGACCCGGCTCCTGCTGCGCCTGCACCGGTACGCCACCGAGGCCCTGCACACCGGCGGCGAACCCGACTCCGTCCTGTACGAGGCCGCCCGGGCCCTCGACCGGCACCGCGACGCCGCCGAGGCCGCGACGGCCGCCGCCACCGCCGCCCGCACCCCGCGCATCGCCCCCGCCACCGCCTACGCCCTGGGTGTCCTCCACGCCGACCAGCGCCACGAGGTCGAGGCCGCGCGCTTCGCCTTCCAGCGCGCCTGGCACAGAACGACGGCCCCGGTCCCATGAGCGGCACCCCCATCCTGGCGGCGGGCTGCGTCCTGTGGCGCCCGGCGGTTTCCGGCCACGGCATCGAGATCGCCCTGGTCCACCGGCCCAAGTGGGACGACTGGTCGCACCCGAAGGGCAAGCGGAAACGCGGCGAGACGGCGGAGGCGTGCGCGATGCGCGAGGTACTGGAGGAGACGGGCAGGCGCTGCGAGCTCGGCACGCGCCTGCCGACGGCCCACTACACGGTGGACGGCCGGCCCAAGGAGGTCGCGTACTGGTCGGCCCGGGCGCTGGACGGCGGCTTCGTCCCGACGAGGGAGATCGACGCCCTCGTCTGGCTTCCCCCGTCGGCGGCCCGCCACCGCCTCACCCAACCCAGAGACCGAGAACTCCTGGACACAGCCCTGTCCACCACCCACCCCTGACGCCCCGGCGCCTCCCGTGTGGGCCCTCGTCCCGCCCCCGCCCAGTGCCTGCGGGCCGACGCCCCGCCCCCGCCCCGTGTGGGCAATCGTCCCGCTGGGGCGGGACGGGTGGGCACACGGGACGGCGCCTTCAGCGGCGCCTCCGCGTTCCGCGCCTGGACCCGCACCGACAGCGCGGTGCGCAACGGGGTGCGGGTCAGGGCGCGGGAGCCTGGGCCCGGCAAGGGGCGCCGTTCCGTGTGCCCACCCTCCCCCAAGCTCTCGGCTTCGCTCGAGCAGGGGGGACCCCCTCGCCCCAGCGGAACGCATGCCCACAACGGCAGGGCGGGGCGCCGCCCCAGTGGGCGCAGCCCGCGACGGGGGCGGGCGCGGCCCGCACCGGAGGGCGCCGCCCGCCCCAGGGCCCCGCACCCGCGCTTCCGGCACGGTTCACTTCCCGTTCACCCTCCCCCGTCGACCGCTTCACCTGTTCTGCCTAATTTCGGCCTTACACGGTGCAAGGAGCACAGCGACGCACCGATCAACCGACACACGCCGCCGTAGAACGGTCAGGACATGACGGTCCGCGACAAGGCGGCTTCTGGAAGGAACACCCGAAAGTGAAGCTTTCGCGCAAGAACGGGCTTCGCGCCTCCGCGATCGGTGCCCTCGTCGTCTCCGGTGCGCTCGTCCTCTCGGCGTGTGGCTCGGACAACAACACGGACACCCCGACCAAGGACGGCGGCACCAAGTCCTCCTCTGCCGCCGCCGCGTCGAACATCGCGTGCGACGGTGCCAAGGGCCAGCTCCTCGCCGCCGGCTCCAGCGCGCAGAAGAACGCCATGGACCTGTGGGTCAAGAACTTCCAGGCCGCGTGCTCCGGCGTCGAGGTCAACTACCAGGCCATCGGCTCCGGCGGCGGCATCACCAAGTTCAACCAGGGTCAGGTCACCTTCGCCGGCTCCGACTCCGCCCTCAAGGACGAAGAGGTCGCCGAGTCGCAGAAGATCTGCAAGGGCGGCAAGGGCGTCAACCTGCCGATGGTCGGCGGCCCCATCGCCATCGGCTACAAGCTGGACGGCGTGGACAACCTGGTCCTGGACGCCCCCACCCTGGCCAAGATCTTCGACACGAAGATCACCAAGTGGAACGACCCGGCGATCGCCAAGCTGAACCCGGGCGCGAAGCTCCCCGACACCACCATCCAGGCCTTCCACCGCTCGGACGAGTCGGGCACCACCCAGAACCTGGGCAAGTACCTCTCGGCCACCGCGAAGGCCGACTGGAAGTACGACCCGAAGACGAAGTCGTGGCCCGCCCCGGGCGGCCAGGCCGCCAACGGCTCCTCCGGCGTCGCCACCGCGGTCAAGGACGCCGAGGGCTCCATCGGCTACTTCGAGCTCTCCTACGCGACGGCCAACAAGATCTCCACGGTCAGCATCAACACCGGTGCCGCCGCCCCGGTCGCCGCCTCCACGGAGAACGCCTCGAAGGCCATCGCCGCCGCCAAGGTCAAGGGCACGGGCAGCGACCTGGCCCTCTCCCTCGACTACACCACCAAGGCCGAGGGCGCCTACCCGCTGACCCTCGTCACGTACGAGATCGCCTGCGACAAGGGCAACAAGGCGGAGACCCTGCCGACCCTGAAGGCGTTCCTCACCTACACCGCCAGCGAGGAGGGCCAGAAGGTCCTCGCCGACGCCGGCTACGCCCCGCTCCCGGCCGAGATCGCGGCCAAGGTCCGCGCGATCGTCCCGACCCTGTCCTGACCCCCGGCCGGGGTCGGCCCCTCACCTCCCGTGGAGGGGCCGGCCCCGGCATCCGGTGCACCGCCGCCAGGGCCCCCGTACTCGCGTACGGGACCCGCAGACCGGAGAAAACCGATGGCTACCACCACACCTGACATACAGAGGAGCCGGGGCGCCAAGAGCGCGACCCGCCCCGGGGACCGCATCTTCAGCGGCCTGTCCCGAGGCTCCGGCATCACCCTCCTCGTGATCATGGCCGCGATCGCGGTCTTCCTGACCTACCGTGCCGTCCTCGCCATCTCGGACGACAGCACCAACTTCTTCACCACCTTCGAGTGGAACCCGGCGGGCAACCCGCCGGTCTTCGGCATCGCCGTCCTCGCCTTCGGCACGATCGTCTCCTCGGTCATCGCGATGCTCATCGCCGTGCCCGTCGCGATCGGGATCGCCCTCTTCATCTCGCACTACGCGCCGCGCAAGCTGGCCAAGCCGCTCGCGTACGTCGTGGACCTGCTCGCCGCCGTGCCCAGCATCATCTACGGCCTCTGGGGCGCGATCTTCCTCGTCCCGTACCTGGACGGCCTCAACAAGTGGCTCGACCAGTACCTGGGCTGGACGTACATCTTCGACAAGTCCAGCGACGGCGTCGCCCGCAACCTCTTCACCGTGGGCATCCTGCTGGCGATCATGATCCTTCCGATCATCACCAACGTGACCCGCGAGGTCTTCCTCCAGGTCCCGCGGATGCACGAGGAGGCCGCCCTCGCCCTCGGCGCCACGCGCTGGGAGGTCATCCGCATGTCGGTGCTGCCCTTCGGCCGCTCCGGCATCATCTCCGCCTCCATGCTGGGCCTCGGCCGCGCGCTCGGCGAGACCATGGCCGTGGCCGTGGTCCTCTCCCCCAGCTTCGTCCTCTCGGGCCACCTGCTGGACCCGGGCGGCGGCACCTTCGCCCAGAACATCGCCGCGAAGTTCAACGAGGCCAACGAGTTCGGCCGGGACGCGCTGATCGCCTCCGGTCTCGTCCTCTTCGTCATCACCCTGCTGGTCAACGGCGCCGCCCGCTGGATCATCGGCCGCCGCAAGGAGTACTCGGGGGCCGCGGCATGAGCCACGCCATACAGGAACGTCCGGTCTCGACCGCCCCGCGCCGCGGGTCCCTCTCCCACGCCCGGCTCCCCCGCTGGACCCCGGCCGCCGTCGCCGCGGGCTCGATCGCCGCGGGCATCGGCATCGGCCTCGCCGCCGGCTGGCACAGCAAGGTCCAGTGGGGCCTGATCTCCGCGCTGCTCTTCGTCCTCGTCACCTTCGCCGTGACCACCAAGGTCGAGGGCCGCCGCCAGGCCAAGGACCGCGTCGCCACCAGCCTCGTCTGGGTGAGCTTCGTCCTCGCCGTCGTCCCGCTGCTCTCCCTCGCCTGGGTCACGATCAGCAAGGGCCTCGACGTCCTCGACGGCTACTTCCTGACCCACTCGATGAACGGCGTCCTCGACGCCGAGGCCGGCGGCGGCGTCTACCACGCGCTGCTCGGCACCATCGAGCAGGTCGGCATCGCGACCCTGATCGCCGCGCCGATCGGCCTCCTCACCGCCGTCTACCTCGTCGAGTACGGCGGCGGAAAGCTGGCCCACGCCGTCACCTTCTTCGTCGACGTCATGACGGGCATCCCGTCGATCGTCGCCGGCCTCTTCATCCTCGCCACCTGGAACCTGATCCTGGGCTTCGGCCCCTCCGGTTTCGCCGGCGCGATGGCCCTCGCCATCCTGATGATGCCGGTCGTGGTCCGCTCCACCGAGGAGATGCTCAAGCTCGTCCCGAACGAGCTCCGCGAGGCCTCCCTCGCCCTCGGCATCCCCAAGTGGCGCACCATCCTGAAGGTGGTCCTGCCCACCGCGATCGGCGGCATCACCACGGGCGTCATGCTCGCGGTCGCCCGCATCACCGGTGAGACGGCCCCGGTCCTGCTCCTCGTGTTCGGTACGAAGCTCATCAACCCGAACCCCTTCGAAGGCGCCCAGTCCTCCCTGCCGCTCTACGTGTACGAGCAGTACGCGGTCGGCACCGACGCCGCCGTGGCCCGCGCCTGGGCCGCCGCGCTCGTCCTGATCGCCTTCGTCATGATCCTCAACCTGGTGGCCCGCGGCATCGCCCGCTGGAAGGCCCCCAAGACCGGCCGCTGACGCGGCACACTGGAAGTGAATTGATATGGCCAAGCGAATCGACGTCAGCGGCCTCTCCGCCTACTACGGCGCCCACAAGGCTATCGACGACATCTCGATGACCGTCGAGCCCCGCTCCGTGACGGCCTTCATCGGCCCGTCCGGCTGCGGCAAGTCCACCTTCCTGCGCACCCTGAACCGCATGCACGAGGTCACCCCCGGCGGTCGCGTCGAGGGCAAGGTGATGCTGGACGACGAGAACCTGTACGGGACGAACGTCGACCCCGTCGCCGTGCGCCGCACGGTCGGCATGGTCTTCCAGCGCCCGAACCCCTTCCCCACCATGTCGATCTTCGACAACGTGGCGGCGGGCCTGCGCCTCAACGGCAACTACAAGAAGTCGCAGCTCGCCGACATCGTCGAGCGGTCCCTCAAGGGCGCCAACCTCTGGAACGAGGTCAAGGACCGCCTCAACAAGCCGGGCTCCGGCCTCTCCGGCGGTCAGCAGCAGCGTCTGTGCATCGCCCGCGCGATCGCGGTCGAGCCGGACGTCCTGCTGATGGACGAGCCCTGCTCGGCCCTCGACCCGATCTCCACCCTCGCCATCGAGGACCTCATCGGCGAGCTGAAGGAGCGCTTCACGATCGTCATCGTGACGCACAACATGCAGCAGGCCGCCCGCGTCTCGGACCGCACGGCCTTCTTCAACCTGGCGGCCGTCGGCCAGCCCGGCAAGCTGATCGAGCTGGACGACACCGAGCGCATCTTCTCCAACCCGAGCGTCCAGGCGACCGAGGACTACATCTCCGGCCGCTTCGGATAACCCATGACCCCATGCGGCTCCGCCGCGTGGCCGTCCTGCGGTGCTGCATGGCGGTGCCACCGCACGACGAAGGGCCCGGCTCCCCCACAGGGGAGCCGGGCCCATTTACGTAGAACCGTTGCATACGTTCCGCAGGGCGGAACGGGTGGGCACGATGCCCCCGGGCCGGCGCCCGCTCACGGACCGCTCGCCCCAGGGGCCTCGGGCCGCTACCCGAAGATCAGCTGAACGACGTAGTAGCTCGCCGCAGCGACCAGCCCCGCCGCCGGCATCGTGATGAACCAGCCGAGGACGATGTTCTTGGCGACGCCCCAGCGCACCGCGTTGATCCGCTTCGTGGCGCCCACACCCATGATCGCCGAGGTGATGACGTGGGTCGTGGAGATCGGCGCCTTGAAGAGGAAGGCGGTGACGAACATGATCGACGCGCCCGTCGTCTCCGCGGCGAAGCCCTGCGGCGGGTCCAGCTCGATGATCTTGCGGCCGAGGGTCCGCATGATCCGCCAGCCGCCCGCGTACGTACCGAGCGAGAGCATCACCGCGCAGGCGAACTTCACCCACACCGGAATCGGCGCGTCCGCGCTCTGCACGTCGCCGATGACCAGGGCCATCACCACGATGCCCATCGTCTTCTGCGCGTCCTGGAGGCCGTGGCCCAGCGCCATGCCGGCCGCCGAGACGGTCTGCGCGATGCGGAAGCCGCGCTTGGCCTTGTGCGGATTGGCCTTGCGGAACATCCACAGGATCGCGGTCATCACCAGGTAACCGGCGATCAGACCGACGAGCGGCGAGAGGAACATCGGGATGACGACCTTCTCGAGGACGCCCGACCAGATGACCTCCGTACCACCCGCGAGCGCCGCGCCCACCATGCCGCCGAAGAGGGCGTGCGAGGAGGACGAGGGAAGACCGAAGTACCAGGTGACCAGGTTCCAGACGATCGCGCCGAGCAACGCGGCGAAGAGGATGCCCATCCCCGAATTGCCCGTCGGCGTCTCGATCAGACCCTTGCTGACGGTGTGCGCGACGCCGCTGCCGAGGAAGGCACCGGCCAGGTTCATGACCGCCGCCATCGCCAGCGCCGCCCGGGGGGTCAGCGCCCGGGTCGACACCGAGGTGGCGATGGCGTTGGCGGAATCGTGGAAGCCGTTCGTATACGTGAAGCCGAGCGCGACCCCGATGGTCACGATCAGAGCGAAGGTGTCCACGAAGCTCAGGACTCCTTGACCGCGATGGTCTCCACCGTGTTGGCCACGTGCTCGAAGGCGTCGGCCGCCTCCTCCAGCACATCCACGACCTGCTTGAGCTTCAGCACCTCGATGGCGTCGTACTTGCCGTTGAAGAGGTGGGCGAGCAGCTTGCGGTGGATCTGGTCCGCCTGGTTCTCGAGGCGGTTGACCTCGATCCAGTACTCGGTCAGGTTGGACATCGTCCGCAGGTTCGGCATGGCCTCGGCGGTCAGCTCCGCCGCCCGGGCCAGCACCTCGATCTGTTGCTCGACACCCTTGGGGAGCTCTTCGATGTTGTAGAGGACGACCAGGTCGACGGCCTCTTCCATGAAGTCCATGATGTCGTCGAGGCACGAAGCGAGGGAGTAGATGTCCTCGCGGTCGAACGGTGTGATGAAGGAGGAGTTCAGCTGGTGGAAGATCGCGTGGGTGGCGTCGTCACCGGCGTGCTCCGCTGCCCGCATCCGCTCCGCGATCTCGGCCCGGGCGGAAGGCTCCGCTCCGAGCAGTTCCATCAGGAGCTTGGAGCCCGTGACGATGTTGTCCGCGGACGCGGCGAACATGTCGTAGAAGCTCGTCTCCCTGGGGGTCAGACGAAATCGCACGTGAGGTCCTCGGGGTGCTGGGTTTCGGTCAGGCTGATGCTAGGCGCATCATCCGGCCACGGCTAACCGGCGTCTCTCAGTGTCGCCCATCAGGCACAGTGAACTGCACGGGCCCCCGCCCGGATCGGCGGGGATCGGTACCATATACCCACGAGGGGTATACACCCCCTTTTCTGGACAGCGGGAGGACGCGATGACGACCACCGAGACGGACCAGGTCACCCCCGAGGCCGTCGGGGCCGTCGAGCCGGCCGACCACACGCACGGGCACGACCACGGCGTGCACGGCTACCACAAGCAGAAGGACGAGCACCTCAAGCGGCTGCGCCGGATCGAGGGCCAGATCCGCGGCCTCCAGCGGATGGTCGACGAGGACGTCTACTGCATCGACATACTCACGCAGGTCTCGGCCTCGACCAAGGCCCTCCAGTCCTTCGCCCTCCAGCTCCTGGAGGAGCACCTGCGGCACTGCGTCGCGGACGCGGCGGCCACAGGCACGGGCATCGACGAGAAGGTCGAGGAGGCCACGAAGGCCATCGCCCGCATGATGCGCACCTGAGCCGGGCGGGGCGGGACCGTGGTCCCTCAGAGTTCCTCCGCGGCCCGCTCCGCCGCCACCCGCAGCACCTCGTCGATCCGGTCGGCGCTGAGCCGCTCCCCGTCCGCGGCCGACGCCGCGATGATCAGCTCGCCGCAGAGCTCGATCTCCGCGAGGGCGACGCGGTCCGGGTCTGTGAGCACGGTTGCTGTACCGGGCGGGGCCACGCGCATCCACCTCTTCCTGCCGGCGTCGGTCTCCCAGCGGTCTCCCAGCGTAGGTACGGCGACACGAACGGCGCATGACACGTCTGGACCATTTGCCGATGGTCCGTGCCGCCACCGGGCCGGGTCAGGCCTCGATCTTCCCGGCGTAGATGTCCCGGCGGTCCGGCAGCGTCACCTCGACGGGGACCCCGAAGCCGTACAGCAGGGTCGTCGAGGCGACCGCGACCGTCCGGCCCTGGTTGCTGAAGCTGAACTGGTGGCGCACCTTCCGCAGCCGCCCCTCGCCGTCGAGGTACGCGTCGAAGGGCACCGTGTCCTTGGCGAACCCTTTCGCCGCCGCGGCGAGCGCCCCGCGCAGCTGCGGCGAGGCGGCCCGGGCGGCGTGCGCGATGTCGGCGACGCCCCGGTAGTGGCCGACTTTCACCCCTGCCAGATCGACCTCGCCGAGGTACGTGACCTCGCGGGCGCCCCGCAGCAGCTCCGCCGCGGCGGCCGGGTCGGTGGCGCCGTTGGTGACGAGGTTCCCGTCGTCGAGGGTGGTGGTGTCGACGCGGACCCACTTGTCGGCGGGCACTCCGGCGCCCCGGTTCTTCATGTAGAGCGCGCCGGGGGTGAGGAGCTCGGTGATCGGCCGGTGTTCGCTCGCCCCCGCCGGGTCCTTCGGCAGCAGCACCTGGAGCCGCCCGGTGCGGCGCCGGAAGTCGTAGCCGCCCTCGCCCCGGATGGTGACCCGGGTGCCGCCGGCGGCCATCTCCATGGAGGTGCTCGCCTTGGAGGTGCCGGCCCTCACCAGGGTGTCGGCGGCGTTCCGTACGGCGAGGGCGGGGTCGGCGGCCGCCGCCTTCGGGTCCCCGGGGGCGGCGCAGCCCGTGACCGCCGCGGTCCCGACGAGGGAGCCGACCAGGACGGCGACGGCGAGCGCCCCGCTCCCGAAGCCCTGCGGACGCCCGTACCGCTGCACCACCATCGCTGCCAACCCCCAACGCCTCACCGCTGTTTGCCCGGCACCGCCCTTCCCCGGGGCCCGCGGGCCCGGGGGCACCCGATCCGCATAACGACGGTCGGGGCGTGCCGTCACGCGCAGTACGGTGGTGGGGTGCACGCGCAGGCTTCCTCCCACCACACCACGACGACGGAGCGCGGCTCGTTCGCGCTGGCACGGTGCAGCTGCGGCTGGACGGGCCCGGCCCGCAGATCCCGTGACAAGGCCCGTACGGACGCGGCGGAACACCTGCGTACGAGCAACTCCTAGGACCCGGCCCCCGGACCGGTCCTACGCGGCGAGGTCGTTCTGGCCGGTGCCGGCGGCGGGGCCGCCGAGCCGGGGCTCGGGGATGCCGACGGTCTCGGGGCGGCGTGCCGCGTCGCCCCGGCGGGAGCGGACGAGCCGGGCGCCGCGGCCGGAGCGGGCGACCGCGGAGACGACGGGCGTCAGCAGGGCGAGGGCGACCGGGGCGAGGAGCAGCGCCACGGCCGTGCCGAGGGCGAAGCCGCCGATGACGTCGGTCGGGTAGTGGACGCCCATGTAGACCCGGACGAAGCCCTCGGCGAGGGCGAGCGCGAGGGCGGCGAGGCCGAAGCGGCGGTGGGCGACGAAGATTCCGACGCCGAGCGCCATCGTCAGCGTGGCGTGGTCGCTGACGAAGGAGAAGTCGGTCTTCCCGTCGACGAGGACCTCCAGGCCCTGGTGGTCCCTGAAGGGTCTGGGGCGCTCGACGAAGCCGCGGATGGGAATGTTGACCAGGAGGGCGATGCCGGCCGCCAGCGGGGCCCACACGAGCCCGGCGACGGCCGAGACGGAGTCGGCGAGGGTGCCGCGCCTGCGGACGCTCCACCAGCACCAGAGCACGACGAGGACCATCGCGAGCACGATCCCGTACTCGCCGACGAACTCCATGACGCGGTCGAACCACGGCGGAGCGGCCTTGGCCAGTCCGTTGATGTCGTAGAGCAGGCCGACATCGGGGTTCGAGCCGTCCGATGCGAGTCCAGCCATCTGCTGCGGCCCCTTGCTCTCGTGTCTGGTTTCCAACCCCCGTGGTCAGAGCGGTCGGATCAGGGAACGAACCGCCTGAGGCGTACGTTCCGCTCTCTCCGGTGGATCATGCCGACGTTATCGAAGAGTGACGGCCCGCCGCAGCCCAGGGCCTGCGCATGACGGAGAGTTCCAGCCATGCCCGATACGCCCCGAAGGCGACGGCCCGTCTGCTTCCCTCAGGCCTGCGGAAGATGGGTGGGCAGCGCCGCCGCGCCCTCCTGGGTGACCCGGGTGGCGCCGAAGTAGTCCGGGGTGTCGATCCGGTCGAAGCGGATCACGGCCCCGGTGCGCGGGGCGTCGATCATGTAGCCGCCGCCGACGTAGATGCCGACGTGCCGGATGGCCCGGGAGTTGGTCAGGTCGTCCGAGAAGAACACGAGGTCGCCCGGGAGCAGCTCGTCCCGGCTCGGGTGCGGCCCGGCGTTGTACTGGTCGTTGGCGACGCGCGGCAGCTGCACGCCGACGCTGTCGTACGCGGCCTGGGTGAGCCCGGAGCAGTCGAAGCGCCCGTTCTGCGCGGCCGTGCCCGTACCGCCCCAGAGGTACGGGGTGCCCAGCTTCTGCTGCGCGTAGTGGATGGCGGCCGCGGCCTGCTGCGAGGGCGCGACACGGCCCACCGGCCGGGCGAAGCTCTTCTCCAGGGACCGGATGATGCGGACGTAGTTCTGCGTCTCGCTGATGGGCGGCACCCCGCCGTGCCTGATGACCCGGTACGCGCCCGCGTTGTACGCGGCCAGCATGTTGTTCGCCGGATCCCCGGGGACGTCCTTCACGTAGCCGGCGAGCTCGCAGTCGTACGAGGCGGCGGACGGAATGGCGTCCTGCGGGTCCCAGATGTCCCGGTCCCCGTCCCCGTCGCCGTCGACGCCGTGCCCGGCCCAGGTGCCGGGGATGAACTGGGCGATGCCCCGGGCATCGGCCGGGGAGATCGCCCGCGGGTTCCAGCCGCTCTCCTGGTACAGCTGGGCGGCCAGCAGCGCCGGATTGATGGCGGGACAGAGATTCCCCCACCGCTGCACGAGCCCCTGGTACAGAGCGGGGACGGAGCCCTTCGCGAGGGCCACGGCACCGTTCTTGGCGCCCGCGCCGCCGGCGATGCCGGCCGCCGCGGAGTACGTGCCGACGACGAGCAGCGCGACGAGACCGAGGCAGACCCCCAGCCCCCCACCGGCCCACAGCCAGGCCTTGCCACCCCTACGCACCGTCAACCACCCCTCGGCTCATGGCAGTACGCCCGGAAAACCAGTCTAGGCGGGCGGGTGCCGGTTCAGGGGGTGGACGAAGCGGACGGAACGGAGGTGTCCAGAAACCAGAAGTCGGAACGGACGGAGGGATCCCCGAGGCTCGCCGCATCCTCCGGCACGTCGTCCGCCTTGCGCTAGCAGCCGCCCCTTGACGCGGCCCCAAGAGTGCAACAACGACAATCATTGCCCGGAGTCACTCTCCGTGATACACAGAGTGACCATACGCTTCTTCGCATGGAAACCGGCCACACCACCGCAGGTCAAGACGGTCAGACCGGTCAAGTGTGCGGGGATCGGGTAAAGAGAGCCGCCAAGCCGTCACACATGGGCGGTTTCATCAGCGAAGATAGGGCGATGACCCATGCCGTTCGGCAGGGGCGCACAAGTACCCAACAGGGGCGGTGAGTTATATGTACCTGGCGGCCGAAAAGGGCGACATCAACACCATCATCGGTGGAATCGCCCCCAACTGGGGGCCTTTCGGGAGCCTGGGCGCCGAAGCCAAGGTGATGATCGAGGTCGTGATGGCCGTGGCCATCCTGCTCTGCCTCGGCATCGCCATCTGGGGAGCGGCCAAGCAGCGCATCGGCGCGACCGCCCTCCGGGACACGTTCAGCGCGGAACAGGGCAAGGGCCTAATCGTCGCCGGTCTGACCGGTGTCTTCATCATCGGGTCGCTGGGGACGCTGTTCACCATCGTGTACGGGATGGCCGTCTGATCTCCCGTCGGACTCGACCTTCCTGAGAATGCGTTCCCTGATGCCCAGTCATGTTGAAGCACGGCCGTACCCGCGAACGAGTGAGGGGGCGTACCCGGCATGAGTCCCGGCGACGAGCACGACAGCTTCGGCGGCGTGGGCGGCTCGGGCCAGACCCGGACCCGCCTGCCCGAGGGCAACAGCGGCGACGTCTACGGCGGCGCCCGCCGCCCCGTCCGCAGCTCCCGATCCCTCATCACGGTCGTGGGCGTGGTGGTCCTCCTCATCGCCGCGATCGCCTTCGCCAACCGCGGCGGCGGCGAACCGGCGGACGCGGCCGGCGCCCGCTCCGGCACACCGGACAAGACCGCCCCCACCGCCGCGACGGGCGTCCGCCCGGTCACCGGCAAGAACGGCGCGATCCCCACGGGCTACAGCCACGACGACCAGGGCGCCCAGAGCGCGGCGACGAACTACGCGGTGGCGCTGGGGTCGATCGACATGTTCCAGGCCGGTCCCCGCGAGGGCATCGTGCGCGCCATCCACGATCCCAAGATCGCGGACGACCTCGTGCGGCAGCTGAACGCCGCCTATACGGCCGACTTCCTGGCAGGCATCGGACTCGACGCGAACGGCGCCGCCCCCTCCGGCCTGACCTTCGTCTCCCGCACGATCCCGGTCGGCACCAAGGTCCGGGACTACACCGACACCTCCGCGACCGTCGAGGTCTGGTGCACCGGTCTGGTCGGCCTCGCCGGGGCGGGCTCGACCAAGCCCGTCACGTCCACCTGGTTCACCCTCACGGAGAAGCTCACGTGGGTCGGGGGCGACTGGCGCGTGGAGTCCTCCACCCAGAGCGAGGGCCCCACACCGGTCAACGGCGACAACCGCGCCTCCACGGCCGACGAGATCGCCGAGGCCGTCCAGGGATACGGAGGATTCACCTATGCCCGCTAGCCGAAGTCTGGCGGGTCGCGCGACGGCCGCACTCGCCGTCGCCTTCCTCAGCGCACCGCTCCTGCTCGCCTCCGACGCCCAGGCGGCGCCCACGCCGACCCCGTCGGGCCCGACGCCGTCCCCGAGCGCCGCCGACAACCCCTGCCGCCTCATCGTGGGGCAGGCACGAGACCTCTGCGAGAAGGGCCAGACGGGCGGCGGAGCCGACAAGACCCCCGTCACCGACCCCACCACCGCCCTGGACCCCCTCACCTCCCTCTCCCGCGGCTTCGCCGACGCCGCCATCAAGGTCATCGACGAGCTCTCCAAGGCCGTCAAGGCGACCGCCGACGTCGACTTCACCAACATGCAGTTCCTCGGCCGCTACGCGGTCGTCTTCGCCGCCGCCACCTTCCTCACCCTCCTCCTCTGGCTCCTCGCCGTCGCCAAGCGGGCCGTCCGCGGCGTCCCCCTCACCACGGCCCTCTCGGAGGCCATCGGCTTCCTCTGGCTGACGGTCCTCGCCTCCGCGTTCACGCCCCTGATCCTCTACACCGTCGTCAACGCCACCGACGCCATCACCGAGGTCATCGCCTCCGGCACGGGCCAGCAGACCGACATCTTCTTCGGCAGCTTCAAGGAGGCCCTCCAGAAGGGCGACAGCATCGGTGGCGGCCCCATCATGCTGATCATCGTGTCCCTGGTGACCGTCCTCGCCGCCGGCGTCCTCTACCTGGAGCTGTTCCTCCGCGCCGTCCTGCTGTACGTCGGCGCGCTCCTCGGCGTCGTCGTCTACTCCGGCCTCGTCGACAAGAACATGTGGGGCCACGTCCGCCGCTGGGCCGGCATCATGATCGCGATCATCCTGGTCAAACCGGTCATCGTGATCGTCCTCGGCCTGGCCGGCGCGCTCTCCTCCGGCACCGGCCCCGACTCGGTCTCCGCCGTCGTGTCCGGCCTGTCGATCATCCTGCTGGCCATCTTCGCCTCCGCGATGATCTACCGCTTCGTCCCCGGCTTCGGCGACGAGATCGCCGCCTCCCGCAACAACCGCCTCCACCGCGCCGGCGAGAACGCGGCCGCGGCCGTCATCTCCTCCCCCGCGTCCCTCGTCTCCCAGGGCATCAAGACCCACAGCACCCGCGACAGCGGCGGCGGCCAGTCCCAGGGCTCCGCGCCCCGCCCCGCCAACCCCGTCTCCGGCGGCATGGCCGCGCACAGCAGCCGCGGCGGAGGCGGCGGCACCGGCGGCGCGACGCCCCCGCCCCGTAGCAGCAGTCCCACCGCGGGTACCCCGCACAGCAACCGCAAGAACTCTGGAGGTGCAGGGCGTTGACGACCCAGTCCCAGCCGGTCGCGCCCCGCCGCACGTATCTCGTCGGCCGTGCCCGGCCGAACGCGATCGTCGGCAAGAACCGCGAGACCGGCGAGATCGCCCTGATCATCGTCGGCGCCTTCCTCGGCATGATGAGCGGACTCCTCGTCCCCCTCCTCCCCCTGCGGATCGCCCTCCTCGCGGGTCTGCCCATGCTCGCGATCGCCGCCGTGTACCTCCCGTACAAGCACCGCACCTTCTACAAGTGGTTCGAGATCAACCGCAGCTACAAGCGGATGCTCAAGCGCGGCACGACCTACCGTTCCGTCGCCCACGAGGCCGGCACCCGCCTCGACGGCCGCGAGGTCGAGGTCGGCCCGCCCCCCGGCATCGGCAACGTCGGCTGGCTCGCCGCCCCCTTCGGCCCCGACGAGATCGCCGTCCTCCTGCACGCCGACCGCCGCACCGTCACCGCCGCCATCGAGATCGAGGGCCCCGGCGTCGGCCTGCGCGACAGCGAGGACCAGGAGGCCCTGGTCGACCGCTTCGGCACCCTCCTGAAGCACGTGGCCAACGGCGACGGCTTCGTCACCCGCCTCCAGATGCTGGCCCGCACCCTCCCCGCCGACCCCGACGCGCACGCCAAGGACGTCGGCCAGCGCGGCGACCCGCACGCGCCCGCGTGGCTCCAGGACTCGTACGACCAGCTCCAGTCGATGGTCTCCACCTCCAGCGAGCAGCACCGCGCCTACCTCGTCGCCTGCATGCACTACACCCGCGAGCTCGCCGCCGAGGCCAACGCCATGGCCCGCGCCGCCCGCCACGCCTCCGGCGCCCGCAAGCTCGACCGCGACGCCGGCCTCGCCGTCGTCATGGCCCGCGAGCTCACCGACATCTGCGCCCGCCTCGCCGAGGCCGACATCCGCGTCCGCCAGCCCCTCGGCCAGTCCCGGCTCGCCTCCCTCGTGCACTCCATGTACGACCCGGACCACCCCATCGACCACATCCAGGCCATGACGAAACGAAACGCTTGGCCCGCCGAACTGGACGCGATGGAGCCGACGTACCTCCAGGCCAAGACCCGCGAGTCCTCCACCCGCGCCCCCTGGTGCCACGCCACCGCCTGGATCAAGGAGTGGCCGATGACCCCGGTCGGCGTCAACTTCCTCGCCCCGCTCCTCGTCCACACCCCCGACGTCATCCGCACGGTCGCCGTCACCATGGACCTGGAGCCCACCGAGGTCGCCATCGAGCGCATGCTCACCGAGAAGACCAACGACGAGGCCGACGCCAGCCGCGCCGCCAAGATGAACCGCACGGTCGACCCGCGCGACATCGCCGCCCACGGCCGGCTCGACCAGCGGGGTGAAGATCTCGCCAGCGGCGCGGCAGGAGTGAACCTCGTCGGGTACATCACGGTGTCGTCGCGTTCGCCCGAGGCCCTCGCCCGGGACAAGCGCACGATCAGGGCCTCCGCCGGCAAGTCGTATCTGAAGCTGGAGTGGTGCGACCGCGAGCACCACCGGGCCTTTGTGAACACCTTGCCGTTCGCGACCGGCATCCGCCGCTAGGGCCGAAGGGGCACAGACCCATGCGAGATCCGCTGTCCGTCCTCACCGAAGCCTTCACCTCCTTCCTCTTCGGGAAGGTGGAGACGACCCGCCTGCCCGTCCGCACCTCCACCGGGCAGGCCCAGGCCGTCTACCTGCCGACCGCCGCACCGGGCCTCGGCGACTCCGGCGTCATCATCGGCCGCGAGGTCTACAGCGGAAAGGGCTACATCTACGACCCCTTCCAGCTGTACGGTCAGCAGCTCCCCGCCCCGCACTGGCTGGTCCTGGGCGAGTCCGGCAACGGAAAATCGGCCCTCGAGAAGACGTACGTGCTCCGCCAGCTCCGCTTCCGCGACCGGCAGGTCGTCGTCCTCGACGCCCAGGGCGAGGACGGCGTCGGCGAATGGAACCTCATCGCCCAGGAGCTGGGGATAACCCCCATCCGCCTGGACCCGATGGTCGCCAACGACTCCGGGATCCGCCTCAACCCCCTGGACCCGTCGATCACCACGACGGGCCAGCTGGCCCTCCTCCGCACGATCATCGAGGTGGCGATGGGCCACGGCCTCGACGAGCGCTCCGGCTTCGCGCTCAAGGTCGCCCACGCGTACGTCACCGAGCACACCACCGACCGGCAGCCGATCCTCACCGACATCGTCGAGCGCCTGCGCCACCCGGAGGCCGAATCGGCCGAGGCGATGAACGTCGACATAGACGACGTACGGGCCTGGGGCCTGGACGTCGCCCTCGTCCTGGACCGCCTCGTCGACGGCGACCTGCGCGGCATGTTCGACGGCCCGACCACGGTCGGCATCGACCTGGACGCCCCGCTCATCGTCTTCGACCTGTCCCACATCGACCGCAACTCCATCGCCATGCCGATCCTCATGGCGATCGTCGGCGTCTGGCTGGAGCACACCTGGATCCGCCCCGACCGGAAGAAGCGCATCTTCCTGGTCGAGGAGGCCTGGCACATCATCAACAGCCCCTTCGTGGCCCAGCTGTTCCAGCGCCTCCTGAAGTTCGGCCGCCGCCTCGGCCTCTCCTTCGTCGCCGTCGTCCACCACCTCTCGGACGTCGTCGACGGAGCAGCGGCCAAAGAAGCGGCAGCGATCCTCAAGATGGCCTCCACCCGGACCATCTACGCCCAGAAGGCCGACGAGGCACGCAACACCGGCCGGGTCCTCGGCCTGCCCCGCTGGGCGGTCGAGATCATCCCGACCCTCACCCCCGGCATCGCGGTCTGGGACGTCAACGGCAACGTCCAGGTGGTCAAACACCTCATCACCGAGAAGGAACGCCCGCTCGTCTACACCGACCGCGCCATGACGGAGTCCTCCGTCACGGACCCGGAGCTGGAGTGGGAGACGGAGCAGCGGGCGATCCTCATCGAGCAGCAGATGAACGGCACTTCGCAGTCGACGGTGGCGTAGATGGAACAGGCACGGAAGGGAGGCGGGGGGATCTCCGACGGGCTGCTCCTCAGCCTGTTCGCCCTCCTCCTCGGTCTCACGGTCCTGGTGTGGACGGCGACCGGCCTCGCCGGCCTCTTCGCCCACGGCGCCTGGCCGCAGGGGGTCGCCTTCGCGGGCACCCCGTCGGCCCTGCGCGCCCTGGCGACGGCCCCGACGGACCTCCCGGCCGCCTGGCCGACGACCCCGCCGGACCAGCTGTCGGGGTACGGCCTCTTCTGGGGCCTGGTGATCGGCGAGGCGATGATCCTGATGGTCCTCGCCGTCTTCGTCCTCGGCACCCTGGCCCGCTGGCGCGCGGTCCGCGCGAACCGAAAGACGGGGACGTACGAAGGGACGCCCGTACGGAAGGACGCGGAGGTACGGAAGGACGCGGAGGTACGGCACTCCCCGGCCGCCCAGGAGGTGCCCCCCGCTCCTCCGGCCCCGCGCCGCCCGAGGGAAGAGCGCCCACCGGAGCCCACCCCACCACCGACTCCCGCGCCGACCCCGGCGCCGGCCGCGGTGGAGGCCCCGCCCGCCACCGCGGCCACCGCCTTTGTCCCCATAGCCACCCCCCGCACCGTCTACGGCCCCCCGGAGACCCGCCGCCCGGCCGCCGTGCAGGCGATCCTGGACGCCGAGGGCCCGGTCCTGGTCGTCACCTCCGACCCCGCCGTCTGGTCCTCCACCAAGGACGCGCGCGGCAAACTCGGCCCGGTCCTGGTGCACGACCCCGGCCACCTCTGCGACACCCCCGCCCGGCTCCACTGGTCACCGTCCGAGCGCTGCGAGGACCCGGCGGTGGCGCAGGAACGCGCGATCGCCCTGCTCGCCCCCGTACGCCCGCACTCCCGCCTCGACGCGGCCACCGCCGACACCGCGGAGACGCTCCTGCGCTGCTGGCTGCACGCCGCCGCAGTCGACGGCCGCCCCTTCCGACAGGTCCACCGCTGGGCGCAGGGCGCGGGCGCCCACGAGCCCGTACGCATCCTCCGCAGCCACCCGAAGGCCGCCTCGGGCCTGGCGGGCCTCCTGGAATCGGCGCTCACCGCTCACCCCGAAAGCCGCCGCCTGGCACAGGAACTGACGGCACGTGCGCTCGGGGCCCTCTCCTCGATCCACATCAGGGAGGCATGCGTACCGAATCGAACTGATTCGCTGGCACTCGCATCTTTCCTCGCCGAAGGGGGCACGCTCTATGTGGTGGGCGAGGCGATCGAGGATCCCCGCACCCACCCCGGCGCGATGCCGCTCCTCACGGCCCTCGCCGCAAGCGTGGTCGAGCACGGCCGCCGCATGGCCGCACGGTCATCCGACGGTCGGCTCGACCCACCACTGACCCTCGTCCTCGACGACGTGGCCGCCGTGGCCCCCCTCCCCCAGCTCCCGGACCTCCTGGCGACGGGCCACACCCATGGCCTCCCGACCCTGGCCCTGATGCGCTCGGAGGAACAGGCAAGGTCCCGCTGGCCCGTCCTAGGCAATCGTTCCGCTGGGGCGGAACGGGTGGGCACAACGGAACGGCACCCCTAGCCGCGCCTAGGCTCCCGTACCCTGACCCGCACCCGCCGAAGGCCGCACCACCTCGTACTCCAACTCCATCGCCCCCTCGCCCCCCGGCACCGTCACCGCGTCCCCCGTCGCCACGAACCCGAACCGCCGATAGAACGCCGCAGCCCGCGCGTTCTCCTCGTGGACATACAGCCGCACCCGCGCGACCGTCGGCTCCGACAGCGCCCAGGACCACTCCACCCCCGCCTGGAACAGCGCGTCGATCACACCGGTGCCGCGCGCCTCGGGACGCACGTACACGCCGACGATGTGCGTCTGGTCGACCTTCGCCACCTCGCCGAACCGCACCTCGTCCGACGGCCGTTCCACGAGCAGCGAGATCGTGCCCGCCCAGCTGCCGTCCGGGGCCTCGGCCACGAACTGCCGCGCCTTCCCTTCGCCGCTCTCGGACGCGCCCTCCGCCCGCTCCTTCCAGAAGTCGTCGGACCGCTCGACGGCCGCCTCGTACGTGTCGAGGAACGCCAGGTGAGCGATCGGGTCCTGAAGGGCCGCCAGCCGGATCTCGCGGGTCTTCTCCCACTCGTCGGCGCGGATGGTGCGTATCGAATAGTCCATGCCGCCGATCCTGTCGAGGCCCGCACCCCCTGACAAGGCCTTTTCCCCCGTGGTACCCGGGTACTACGCCCACCCCGGCACACCCGCCCCCGGTCCGACGCCCGGCCCCCGCCCGCTCCCTAGCGTCGAAGGCATGATCCGAGCAGAGAACCTCACCAAGCGGTACGGGGACACCACCGTCGTCCAGGACCTCAGCTTCACCGTCCGCCCGGGCTCCGTCACCGGCTTCCTCGGCCCCAACGGCGCCGGGAAGTCCACCACCCTCCGCATGATCCTCGGCCTCGACGCCCCCACCCGCGGCCACGCCACCGTCGACGGCCGCCCCTACGCAGCCCACAGCGCCCCGCTCACCCACGTCGGCGCCCTCCTGGAAGCGCGCTCCGTGCACCCCGGCCGCTCCGCCCACCACCACCTCATGGCGCTCGCCCACACGCACGGCATCCCACGCGCCCGCGTGGAGCGGGTCCTCGCCCTCGCCGGCCTCACCCACGTCGCCCACAAGCGCGTCAAGGGCTTCTCGCTCGGCATGGGCCAGCGCCTCGGGATCGCCGCCGCGCTCCTCGGCGACCCGGCCACCGTCGTCCTCGACGAGCCGGTCAACGGCCTCGACCCGGAGGGCGTCCTCTGGATCCGCACGCTCCTGAAGAACCTGGCGGCCGAGGGCCGTACCGTCCTCGTCTCCTCCCACCTCATGAGCGAGATGGCGCTCACCGCCGACCACCTGATCGTCATCGGCAAGGGCCGCCTCCTCGCCGACACCACCGTCGACGAGCTCGTCCGCACCTCGGGCGGCACGAGCGTCAAGGTCGTCACCCCGGAGGCGGACCGCCTGCGCACGCTCCTCCCCGACGCCCGGATCACCACGGAGGGACCGGACACCCTCCTCGTCACCGGCGTGGAGGCGCCGGAGATCGGCCGCGCGGCCGCCGCCCACCGCGTCCCCCTCCATGAACTCACCCCGCAGGCCCCCTCGCTGGAGCAGGCGTTCATGGACCTCACCCGCGACTCCGTCGAATACCAGGGAGCCCCCGCATGACCACCCTCGCGATCACCCCGTCCCGCGTCCTCCGCTCCGAGTGGCACAAGCTCTGGACCGTCCGCTCCACCTGGATCACCGTCCTCGCCTCCGCCGCGCTCCTCCTCGGCGTCGGCATCCTCATGGGCGCCACCTACACCTCCGACGGCGGCGACTCCGACGTCGACACCGTCGTCCTCACCCTGTACGGCTCCCAGCTCGGCGGCATCGCCCTCGCCGTCCTCGGCATCCTCGTCACCGCCGGCGAGTACGCGACGGGCATGATCCGCGCCTCCCTGACGGCCGTCCCCCGCCGCCTCCCCGTCCTGTGGGCGAAGGCCACGGTCTACACGGCCGCCGTCTTCACGCTCTCCCTCCTCACCGCCCTGCTGACCTTCCTCACGGCCCAGGTCTTCCTCTCCGACACCGACCAGGCCGCTTCCCTCACCGACGACGGCGTCCTCGCCGCGATCGCGGGGAACGCGGCCGGCGTCACCCTCCTCGGCCTGATCGCCCTCGGCCTCGGCGCCGCCCTCCGCTCGGTGCCGGGCGCGATCGGCGCCTTCGTCGGCGGGGTCCTGATCGTCCCGGAGATCCTCGGGATGCTCCCGTACGCGGTGATGGACACCGTCGTCCGGTACTTCCCCACGCAGGCGGCCGGCGTCCTCGGCTCCGCGACCCCCCTCCCGGGCGCGGCCTCGCCCGGCGCGGCCTTCCTCGCCCTGCTCCTGTGGGCGGCCGCGGCACTCGCCGTCCCCGCCCTGTTGCTCAAGCGCCGGGACGTATGAGGATGATGACGGCGTGACCACGGAGGAGACACCGCAGCCGCCCGGGACGACGGGCCCGAGCAGACACGCCCAGCGCCTCCTCGCCCGCGTACGGGCCTTCGACAAGGGCCGCCCCTGGATCTGGGACGCCACGCTCACCGCCTGCTGGACGGTGGCGGCCCTCGTGGACGCGGCCGGCGGCTGGCGGAACACCGCCCGCGACCCGTCCGTCCCGGCCTGGCTCGTGGTCACCCTGTCCCTGGCCCTCTCCGTACCCCTGTACTGGCGCCGGCGTCATCCCACGGCCGTCCTGGCGGTGATGGCCGGAGCGACCCTGGTCAGCGACGGCTCGGGGGCCTTCCTCCAGGCCGCGTACCTCCAGATGCTCCCGCTCTTCCACATCGCGCTCAGCCGCCCGCCCCGCGCACTCCTGTGGTCCCTGGCCCTGATCCTGCCGCCGCTCGTGACGGGCGCGGTCCGCTTCACCTCGGAGTCCTGGGACCAGCGCGTCGTCCCCACCCTGTGGGCGTACGCCCTGGTCGCCCTCCTCGGCATCGCGGTCCGCTCCCGCAAGGACTACACCGCCGGCCTCGTCGACCGGGCCCGCCGCCTGGAGATCGAACGCGACCAGGAGGTCCGGCTCGCGGCGGCCGCCGAACGCACCCGCATCGCCCGCGAGATGCACGACATCATCGGCCACAACCTGTCCGTCATCACCGGCCTGGCGGACGGCGGCCGCTACGCGGCGGCCAGGAACCCGGAGCGCGCCGGCCAGGCACTCGAAGCCATCGGCACGACGAGCCGCCAGGCCCTCGCCGAACTCCGCCGCCTCCTCGGCGTCCTGCGCGACGACGAGGAGGCCGCGGCCCGCGACCCCCAGCCCACCCTGGCGGACCTCGACACCCTGATCACCGGCGTACGGAAGGCAGGCCTGCCGGTACGGTTCGAGACCCGCGACGATCCCACCGCGCAACAGCTCCCACCCGGAGCCCAACTGACGGTCTACCGCGTCGTCCAGGAAGCCCTGACGAACACCCTGAAACACGCGGGCGCGGGAGCGAAGGCGCGGGTGATCCTGACCTACACCCCCGACGACGTACGGGCGGACATCACGAACACCGGCGAGACGGCCCCGATCCCCGCCCCGGGCCAGGGCCAGGGACTCACCGGAATGCGCGAGCGCGCGGCCCTCTACGACGGCACACTCGAATGCGGCCCGCTGCCGACCGGCGGCTGGGCCGTCCGGCTCCGACTCCCCCGGGAGGACACCCCCTCGTGACGACCGTTCTCATCGCGGACGACCAGCCGATGCAGCGCTTCGGCTTCCGCCTGCTGCTCGAGAGCCAGGACGACATGACGGTCGTCGGCGAGGCCTCGAACGGCACCGAGGCGATCCGCCTGGTCGACCGGCACCACCCCGACGTCGTCCTGATGGACATCCGGATGCCCGGCCTGGACGGCATCGAGGCCACGCGCCGCGTCATCGCCACGGGCGCCCGCACCCGGATCCTGATCGTCACGACCTTCGACCTCGACGAGTACGCGTACGACGGCCTCCGCGCCGGCGCGAGCGGCTTCCTGGTGAAGGACGCCCAGCCGGAGGAACTCCTCGCGGGCATCCGCGCGGTGGCCGCCGGCGACGCGGTCGTCGCCCCGAGCCTCACCCGCCGCCTCCTGGACGCCTACATCCACCACCTGCCGCCGTCCCCGACAGCGCCCCCGCCTCCCGAGGACCCCCGCGTCACCTCCCTCACCGACCGGGAACGCGAGATCCTCACGGTCATCGGCAAGGGCTGGAGCAACACGGAAATCGCGGAACGCCTCCACCTGGCGGAATCCACGGTCAAGACCCACGTGGGCCGCATCCTCGCCAAGACCGGCGCCCGGGACCGGGTCCAGGCGGTCATCCTGGCCTACGACACCCACCTGGTCACGCCGGCCTGAATGGCCCCGGAACGCAAAAATGCCTCAACCCCCGGACGGAGTCCGGGGGTTGAGGCTAAAAATTGTTCGGCGGTGTCCTACTCTCCCACAGGGTCCCCCCTGCAGTACCATCGGCGCTGAAAGGCTTAGCTTCCGGGTTCGGAATGTAACCGGGCGTTTCCCTAACGCTATGACCACCGAAACTCTATGAAGTTCACGAACCGCCGCACCCCGCAGGGGGCGTGTTCGTTGCTTCAGAACTAACACAGTGGACGCGAGCAACTGAGGACAAGCCCTCGGCCTATTAGTACCGGTCAGCTCCACCCCTCACGGGGCTTCCACATCCGGCCTATCAACCCAGTCGTCTACTGGGAGCCTTACCCTCTCAAGGAGGTGGGAATACTCATCTCGAAGCAGGCTTCCCGCTTAGATGCTTTCAGCGGTTATCCCTCCCGAACGTAGCCAACCAGCCATGCCCTTGGCAGGACAACTGGCACACCAGAGGTTCGTCCGTCCCGGTCCTCTCGTACTAGGGACAGCCCTTCTCAATATTCCTACGCGCACAGCGGATAGGGACCGAACTGTCTCACGACGTTCTAAACCCAGCTCGCGTACCGCTTTAATGGGCGAACAGCCCAACCCTTGGGACCGACTCCAGCCCCAGGATGCGACGAGCCGACATCGAGGTGCCAAACCATCCCGTCGATATGGACTCTTGGGGAAGATCAGCCTGTTATCCCCGGGGTACCTTTTATCCGTTGAGCGACGGCGCTTCCACAAGCCACCGCCGGATCACTAGTCCCGACTTTCGTCCCTGCTCGACCCGTCGGTCTCACAGTCAAGCTCCCTTGTGCACTTACACTCAACACCTGATTGCCAACCAGGCTGAGGGAACCTTTGGGCGCCTCCGTTACCCTTTGGGAGGCAACCGCCCCAGTTAAACTACCCATCAGACACTGTCCCTGATCCGGATCACGGACCGAGGTTAGACATCCAGCACGACCAGAGTGGTATTTCAACGGCGACTCCACCATGACTGGCGTCACGGCTTCAAAGTCTCCCACCTATCCTACACAAGCCGAACCGAACACCAATATCAAACTGTAGTAAAGGTCCCGGGGTCTTTCCGTCCTGCTGCGCGAAACGAGCATCTTTACTCGTAGTGCAATTTCACCGGGCCTATGGTTGAGACAGTCGAGAAGTCG